>JAFGBD010000061.1 GCA_016933335.1 Bacteroidales bacterium
TTGCCCGCCCTCACCAGGTTTTGCTCCCTGCGCAATTTTTATCTGTATTTCCGTTGCATTAATGAGGTAATTCATGGTAACACCAAACCTTCCTGATGCGACCTGCTTTATTGCACTGTTGGCGAAGGTACCGTCCGGTCTTGTTTTAAATCTTCCTGAGTCTTCTCCCCCTTCACCCGTATTGCTTTTTCCTCCGATTCTGTTCATGGCTATGGCCAATGCTTCATGAGCCTCCTTACTGATTGAACCATAAGACATAGCACCTGTTACAAAACGCCTGAGTATTTCTGAAAGAGGCTCAACCTCATCTAATGGAACCGGTTTTCCTTTTTTAATATCAAGACACCCTCTCAGGAAATGAGGCCTTCTGTTTTCCTGGTTAACGATGTCACTGAACTCCTTATATTTTGAGTAATCATTCGTTCTGGCAGACCATTGCAGCAAACCAATGGTGTCAGGATTCCAGCCATGATATTCTCCGTCTTTCCGGTAGTGATACACACCAATTGTTTTGAATTCCGGCTGATCAGGTTTTTGTTCTGTGTATGCCTTCTGGTGGCTCTTCAGAGCTTCTGCTGCAATTTCTTCCAGCCCGATGCCCCCGATCCTGGAATCAGTTCCTGTAAAATATTCATCGATAACCTCACGGTTCAACCCTAATGCTTCGTAAATCTGAGCACCATGATAACTGCGAAGGGTAGAAATTCCCATTTTTGAAAGGATCTTTAATAATCCCTTGTCAATGGCTTTGAAATAGTTGGCCCTGGCTTTGACATAATCTCCGGGAAGTTCACCCTTTGCTACCAGCTTTTCAATGATTGCCAGCGCACCGTATGGATTCACAACGCTGGCCCCATAAGCAAATAACAAAGCAAAATGATTTACCTCTCTCGGATCAGCTGATTCTACAATTAATCCTGCCTGCATCCTTTTTTTAACCTTAATCAAATGATGATGAACTGCAGATACAGCCAGTACGGAAGGAATCGGCACATTTTTTTCATCGAAATCCCTGTCAGAAAGTATGATGAAATTATGTCCGCTATCTACAGCTTTTTCAGCTTTCAGGCTAATGTCTTTCAAAGCAGCCTCAAGCAGTTTTCCAGCATCCCTGGTCCTTGCAGGAAACAAAATCGGTATTGTAATATGAGAAAATTGTGTCTGATCCAGATTTTTTATTTTACCAAGATCGGTATTTGAAAGAATCGGGCTTCTCAATCTGATCAGTCTGCAATGTTCAGATGATTCCACAAGAATGTTCTTTGAAACCGATCCGATGTAGTTGGTAAGTGTCATAACAAGTTTTTCTCTTATCGGATCAATAGGCGGATTGGTAACCTGTGCAAACAGCTGCCTGAAATAATTGAACAACCGCTGAGGTTTATCAGACATAATTGCCAGAGGTATATCGTTTCCCATTGACGATAAAGGTTCCTGTCCTTCAACTGACATTGGTTTGATGAGAAATTCCAGATCTTCCCTGGAATATCCGAATGACCGGATCAATGAGCTGAATTTATCTCCCAGATTTGTCGGAATACGCTGTTTGATATCTATGTCATCGAGAATTATCCTGTTTTCCTTTAACCAGTTACTGTAAGGATTTCTTTCAGTCAACTGCTTTTTGACTTCTCTGTCCGGTACAATGATCCCGAACTTTGTATCTACCAAGAGTATTTTCCCGGGTCTTAATCTGCCCTTCTCCCGGATTTGCTCAGGCGGGTATATCTGAACTCCCACTTCTGATCCCATTACAATGACATCATCTTTCGTAATGATATACCGGGATGGCCTTAATCCGTTTCTGTCAAGAGTTCCTCCGATATACCTTCCGTCACTGAAAACGATTGATGCCGGTCCGTCCCATGGCTCCATGATGGTAGAGTGATATTCGTAATAGGCCTTCAGGCTGTCTGGTATAGGGTTTTTATCATTAAAGGACTCAGGTATGAGCATGCTTAATGCATGCGGAAGTGTTTTTCCTGTCAGCACAAGAAATTCCAATGCGTTATCCAGAGATGCGGAATCGCTCTTTTCCGGTTCAATAACCGGAAACAGCTTTTTCAGGTCTTTTCCGAATAATCCTGAATTCATCAGTGATTCCCTTGCACCCATCCACATTCTGTTACCTCTGATGGTATTGATTTCACCATTATGCGCAAGAAACCTGAAAGGTTGTGCCAGATCCCAGGTGGGAAAAGTATTGGTGCTGAATCGTGAATGTACAAGTGCAATGGCACTTTCCATCGCCGGATCCCGAAGATCTGTAAAATACCCGGGAAGCTGGTCAGGCATAAACATGCCTTTGTATATCATTATCCTGGAAGATAAACTTGGAATATAAAATGTGTTTTTTTCTTTAATACCAAGGTTCCTGATCCTGTTTTCTGCCTGCTTGCGTATAAGATATAACTTCCTTTCAAGGTCATCCTGTTCCAGCGTGCCGGTAACATATATCTGGCGGATAAATGGTTCAGTGCTTTTTGCAATTTCTCCCAGTGTGGAATTATCAACCGAAACATCATGAAGATCGACGACATCCAGCCCTTCTTCAATGATTGTATCAATCAGTATTTTTTCGCAAACCTGCCTTTCCCTGACAATTTGTGGTAAAAACAACAAGCCTGTACCATACTGACCTTCTTCAGGAACATTTATTCCCCCTGAGAGAATGAGCTTATGCGGTACCTGTATCAGAATCCCTGCGCCATCCCCGGTAATATTATCCGCACTTTCGGCTCCCCTGTGGGTCATGTTGATCAGAACCTCCAATCCTTTCTTAACAATAGCATGCGAACTGACTCCTTTTATCTGGGTGACGAACCCTATGCCGCAACCGTCATGTTCATATTCCGGATTATATAATCCCTGAACTTTTGGAAATCCTTTCCCCATTGTATGATTTGTTTAATAATAACATCAGAAAAAAGCCATCCTCAAAGTGAGAATGGCTTTGTATTTTTAACAAGGCTATACCATTCTCATGCAATAATGGTTATTTTCTTTAGTGAATTAATATTTATCCTGTTTAAAAACATACAACTCTCTTTATTCAGAGGTAAAGTTAATAATAATTATATATTTTTTATATAATACCCCTTTTTTTTATATCATTTTTTTATAATAATCATTTTTTTAATTTTTTTACCGGGTAATAAGTACCCTTATATAAAATTACTTCATTTGAATTATTAAAATCATTTTAAACAGAAGTAATGAATGCTTTCATGAAATATGGTGGTTATTGTTTGATTTGCCCGTTTCCAAATATGATATACTTGGGTGCCGTAAGATCTTTAAGCCCCATTGGACCACGAACATGAAGCTTTTGGTTGCTGATGCCCATTTCAGCCCCCAATCCGAATTCATTTCCATCGCTAAATCTGATTGAGGCATTGATAAAACATGCAGCTGAATCCACTTCATTGATGAATTTCATACCATTGGTATAACTGTCGGTCACAATGCCATCAGAATGAGCAGAACTGTATCTATTTATATGTTGAATAGCCTCATCAACCGAATCGACTATTTTTACTGACAATATCAAATCCAGATATTCAGTACGCCAGTCTTCATCTGTCGCATCATTGATATCGGGTAATATGATCTTTGTGCGTTCACATCCCCTCAGTTCCACACCGGCTTTTTCATATGCTTTTTTCATCTCAGGCAAAAATTTATCTGCAATTGCCTTATGAACAAGTAAAGTTTCCATTGCATTACATACTCCCGGTCTTTGTACCTTTGCGTTATAGCAAATATCAACAGCCATCTGTATGTTTGCAAACTCATCCACATATGTATGGCAAATCCCCAGATCATGACGTATCACCGGAATCAAAGAGTTCTCCTCAACAAACCTGATCAGCTGAAGTCCTCCGCGGGGAATGATGATATCTACATACTCCTTCATTCTAACAAGGTGTAGAACAGACTCTCTGTTTGTATTTTCGATTATTTCAACCGTGCTTACCGGTAACCCGGCCTTTTTTATACCTTTTCTGATCAGAGAGGTAATACAGATATTTGAATGAATAGCATCGGATCCTCCTCTTAAAATAACTGAATTACCTGATTTTATTGTCAATGCTGCAACTTCTACACAAACATTAGGTCTCGACTCAAATACAATTCCAATGACACCGATTGGAACCCTCATCTGTCCTACTCTCAATCCATTGGGAAGCGTATTCATATTCAGTATTTCTCCGACAGGATCCTTCAAACCAGCCACATCATTGAGGATCTTTATCATTCCGTCAATTCTGCTGCCAGTTAAGGTAAGCCTGTCGATAAAAGCTTTTGACAGACCTTTTTTCTTACCATTTATGAGATCTTTCTCATTTTCCTTCTTGATCAGATGGCGGTTTGACTTAATTTCTTCAGCGATACAATTCAATGCTGCATTTTTTATCAATGTATTCATTTTTGCCAACTCTCGTGAAGCATTACGGGCCTTTCTCCCCTTGGTCAGAATATTCTTTTCCATAGCAAATCAATAATTTTTAATAAGATTTATTTTATTTGACAAAAAGTGTGTGCCAATCTCTTTGCCTTCCATGATACCAAAAATATTTTCAGGTACCGAACCATTCGTAATTACCACATCTATGTTTTCCTGGTTGCATATTTTAGCTGCAGCCAGTTTTGTTTTCATACCTCCTGTACTGAAGGAAGTTCCTGCACCATTTGCCAGTTTCTCAAGTTCAGGAGTTATTTTCCTTACAGTATGAATGATCTCCACATGATCAGTTAACCGCGGATCAGCCGGGTATAATCCATCAATATCCGAAAGCATGATCAGCAAGTCTGCCTGAATAAGCTTGGCAACAATTGCAGAAAGTGTATCGTTATCCCCAAACTCTATTTCGTAAGTTGAGATGGTATCATTTTCATTAATGATGGGAATGATCTCCATTTCAAGAAGTCTTTCGAGGGTACTTCTTGCATTACGGTGTCTGACAGGATTGTTAATGACATCTTTGGTTAGAAGAACCTGTGCCACAATCTGATTATGGTCACTGAAAAATTTCTGATAAATCTTGATTAATTCAGCCTGTCCGATTGCTGCAAGAGCCTGTTTCTTTGCCAGGTCATCAGGTTTCTCGCTCATTCCCAATCTTCCGGCACCTACACCAATAGCACCTGAAGATACCAGTGTAACCTGAATGCCTTTTCTGCGAAGTGTACTTAAGATATATGCAAATTTTTCTATTCGCTGAAAATTCAATCTCCCGTTTTGATATGAAAGGGATGAGGTACCGATCTTAACAATGATCCTCTTTTTATATTTAAGTGATTTTCTGGAGCTTGTCATTTACTGTTGTATTATGAAACTTAAAGACTGATATCAGCAAGAGAAACCGGAAAATCTTCACCTGAATCTTTGGCATCAGGAACTTTTACAAATTCATCTATCTGCTCAAAGAGCCGGTGTTCATCTTCAGCAACAATGATTTTGCCGGTACCTTTTGGAATAATCAGATATTTTCCGTTTGTGTCAAGCTTGATGATCATGATATCTGCCTGTGCAATTCTGGCTACTTTCAGGGCGAGGGGATAGTTATCATCCAGTTCGATATCAGTGGTGGAAACAGGGTCATTTTCATTAATGATCGGGATGATATTCATTTCAAGCAAGGTGTTAAAAGTGTTTCTGGCATTGTTTTCCCTGTCCTTGTATTCAGTAATGTCACTTGTCAGTAATACCTGGGCAACGATCTGATTGTATTCCTCAAAAAAATTCTGATAGAATCTGATCAATTCCGCCTGCCCGATAGCAGCTGTTGCCTGCATTTCAATAAGCGATTCAGGTTGTGTTTCGAGCATAAGCTTTTCGCTTCCAAGAGCAATGGCTCCTGACGAGACAACCAGTATTTCCTTGCCGCTGTTATGAAGACTGGAGAGCACCATTGCCAGCCTGTCCATCTTTTTTCTGTCAAGCCTGCCATTTTTATCGCATAATGTTGCAATCTCTATCCGAACAACGATTCTGATTTGCTTATCGACCATTATTCCTTGCTATTTTATAAGTTCATTCAGTGCCTGTTCTGCTTTTTCAAAATTGAAACCGGCAATAATCTGTTCCATTTTTTCTTTTATTTTATCATTGCAAAGATTCCCCAGACTTCCTTCATGTATATGCTTCAATTCTCCTGAAGGCTTGTATGTCCCATTCTGTATGGCATTTGCGATTTTCATATATGCTTCACGAAAGGGGGTGCCTGACAGAACCTCTTTGTTGACTTCTTCAACTGAAAAAAGGAATTTGTATTTTTCATCCTTCAGAATGGTAGTATTGATGATCAATTTATTAAGGATGAACGCAGCAATCTTCAGACAGTTCTTTATATCGTAAAACGAAGGCAGAAAAGATTCTTTAATTATTTGCATATCACGAAAGTACCCGGAGGGCAAATTATTCATGATAATGGTTATCTCATTGGGCAATGATTGTATTTTATTGCATCTTGCTCTTAACAATTCAAATACATCAGGATTCTTTTTATGGGGCATGATACTCGAACCTGTAATGAATTCATCAGGGAGACTGACAAAATTGAAATTCTGACTCATAAAAAGAGATAAATCAGTTGACATTTTTGATATGGTTGCTGCCAGGGATGAAAATACAAAAGAAACCAGGCGTTCAACCTTGCCACGTCCCATCTGGGCATATACAACATTAAAATTCAGCCTGTCAAATCCCAGCAAATCTGTTGTCATCTGCCTGTTCAGGGGGAATGAACTACCATACCCTGCCGCCGACCCCAGGGGATTCTGATTGCAAATCTGATAAACAGAATGCAGTAACTGTATATCATCCGTCAGGCTTTCGGCATATGCTCCAAACCAAAGGCCAAAAGATGACGGCATGGCCAGCTGAAGATGGGTATATCCGGGAATAAGCACATTTTTATTTTTATCACTCAGGCTGATCAGGGTATGAAACAGATTTAAAACCAGTCCGACAATTATCTGAAGCTCATTGCGAATGAAAAGCCTGATATCCAGTAAAATCTGATCATTTCTGGATCTTCCGGCATGTATTTTTTTTCCTGCATCTCCAAGTTTCTTTGTCAGTATGAGTTCCACCTGAGTATGAACATCTTCAATGCAATCCTCAATGGTGAATTCACCCTTTTTTGCAGCTATATAAATATTTTTCAGTTCTCCTGTAAGGTCTTCCAGTTCATCCATTGTGAGAATTCCAATGCTCTGAAGCATTTTGATGTGTGCTATGCTGCCAAGAATATCGAAAACAGCGAGATGTATGTCCAGTTCAGGATCCTTGCCAATTGTAAAGCTTTCAATTAGCTTATTCATATCTGTTCCTTTATCCCAAAGTTTCATTATTATATATCTTATTTATTCACTTCGTTAAGTTATTCGCTTTGCTCATGAGATCGCTTTGATTTGTTTTACTGCCATATTTAAGTCAAATTGAATCCTGAAGGGCTTTTCCAAGTCAGACTTATTTATGCCCGTTTCATGATATCCGGAATTATTCCGGCATACTACTTTATCATTTTGACTGACGATTCATAATGGCATTATGAGCCATGAGCCTGATGGCATTGATTTTGATAAACCCGGCGCTGTCTTTCTGATCAAAACCTCCTTCAATATCCATGCTGGAAAGATCTTTGTTGTAAAGTGAACTTGGCGATTCACGGCCATTGATAATAATATTCCCTTTGTATAGTGTTAAATATACAATCCCGTCGATTAATTCCTGGCTTTTATCGATGGCTGCACGCAGAAAATCCATTTCCGGACTAAACCAGAAACCATTGTAAACAAGTTCGCTGAAGACAGGCGACAGCATATTCCTTAACCGCATTACTTCACGGTCCATTGCAATGCCTTCAATATCCATATGAGCATTGTAAAGAATGGTTCCTCCGGGAGTTTCATATACACCTCTTGATTTGATACCAACATAGCGGTTTTCGACCATATCAAGCAAACCTATGCCATTCTGTCCGCCAATTCTATTCAGATAACTGAACAACTCAAGTGGTTCCGCATACTCTGTATTTTCATCCCGGTTGCATACTTTAACCGGGATACCGTCTTTAAAGTGAATTTCGATATGTGTTTCACTATCCGGTGCATCCTGGGGTAAAACCATCTTTGTTAAGATATTCTTATCAGGTTTGAAACCCGGATCCTCAAGTACTCCTGCTTCGTGACTGATATGCAGGAGATTATCGTCCTCACTGTATGGCTTGGAAAGACTTGCCTTCACCGGTATATTTTTCTCATTCGCATATTTCAGCATGTCAGTTCTGCCCTTGAAAGTGTCGAGAAATTCCTGTATTTTCCATGGAGCCAACACTTTAATTTCCGGATTTAGCGCATAATACCCCAATTCAAATCTTACCTGATCATTCCCTTTACCCGTTGCACCATGAGAAACATATCTGGCGTTTTCCTTTGCTGCAATGTTAATCTGTTGTTTTGCTATCAGAGGTCTGGCAAGAGCTGTGCCCAGCAAATACCTGTTTTCATAAATAGCATTGGCTTTTATTGCCGGAAAAATAAAATCTGTGACAAACTCTTCCTTCAAATCCTCAATATAAACCTTTGAGGCACCGATTTCTGTTGCTTTTTTTCTGACATCATCAAAATTATCATCCTGACCGACATCAGCAACATATGCAATTACTTCATATCCTTTATCAATGAGCCATTTAAGAATGACAGAAGTATCAAGTCCCCCGCTATAGGCAAGAATTACTTTTTCCATTATTTGATTTTAATTAACATTAATATTAAAAAATTGCCAGAATAACCATGAAATGTGCTGTTATCTGATATCCAGATAAATCAAAAGAATATCACTGCAATCCCGGCCAACCAGTCAGATTTTATTCTTCAATTCAGGAATTGTCAGAATCAGCGAATTAATGATATCCTTTTCAGTGACATCTTCCTGTGGGATAAGTAAAATGGTATCATCCCCGGCTATGGTTCCGAGTATTTCAAATGGATTTGCCTTGTCAATCAGCGAAGCAATGCTGTTCGCATATCCCGGAAGCGTTTTTATCACTCCGAGCTTATTAGCAAACTGGATTGAAATAAATCCCTGTGCAGCATATGTTTCAGCTATTTCATTTGAAATCAAATGCTGATCAGGTAACTCGTAAATATATCCCTTTTCCGGATCAGAAATTTTATTAACTTTGAGGAACTTTAAATCTCTTGACAAGGTTGCCTGAGTATAATTCATCCCCTTTTTATCAAGAAGAGATAACAATTCCTCCTGGCTCGAAACCTTGCGTGTTGCAATGATACTCTTGATAGCCAAAAGTCTTTCGGTTCGATTTCCCATGGTGTATAATTATTCATATAATGTGCAAATTTATACATTTTTATGAGATGTACACAATTATTTGACTAAATAATTTGTACTTTTGCCGCAGCTGTCTCAGACAGTATCCCTAGTATTGTTATTGATGGATAAATTTATTAAAAAAATTATTCTGCTCGGTTCCGGTGCTTTAAAAATAGGAGAAGCCGGAGAATTTGACTATTCAGGCTCGCAAGCTTTAAAAGCCCTGAAAGAGGAAGGGATAGAAACAGTTCTGATCAATCCAAATATAGCCACTGTTCAGACATCTGAGGGAATTGCCGATAAAATCTATTTTTTACCGGTTACACCTTATTTTGTCGAAAAGATTATCATCAAAGAAAAGCCTGACGGTATTCTGTTGTCTTTCGGCGGACAGACTGCTTTAAACTGCGGAATTGACCTGTTTATTAACGGCGTACTTGAAAGAAACAATGTTGCTGTTCTTGGGACACCGGTACAGGCTATAATGGATACAGAAGACAGGGACCTCTTTGTTAAAAAGCTCAATGAGATAAATGTTAATACCATAGAAAGCGTCGCTGCGACAAATACTGATGATGCCATTGCAGCTGCAGAAAAACTCGGATTCCCAATTATCATACGTGCAGCTTTTACACTTGGTGGCCAGGGGAGTGCCTTTTGTTATAATAAAACAGAGCTGAAAAAAAAGGCTGAGAATGCATTTTCCTATAGCAGACAAATACTTATTGAAAAGTCGCTTAAAGGCTGGAAAGAGGTTGAATACGAAGTTGTAAGAGACCGGTATGACAACTGCATTACTGTATGTAACATGGAAAATTTTGATCCGCTCGGTATTCATACTGGTGAAAGCATTGTAGTGGCACCTTCACAAACATTGACAAATACAGAATACCATTTTCTCAGGCAGCTGGCCATCAAAATTATCCGGCATATTGGTATTATTGGTGAGTGCAATATCCAGTATGCGCTTGATCCCTCATCAGAAGATTACCGTGTTATTGAGGTCAATGCACGTCTGTCCCGGTCCAGTGCCCTCGCATCAAAGGCCACCGGATATCCTCTGGCATTTGTGGCTGCTAAGCTGGCGGTTGGATACGGGCTTCATGAGATCAAAAACTCCATCACCAAAACAACATCAGCATTTTTTGAACCTGCACTGGACTATATCGTATGTAAAATTCCCCGTTGGGACCTGAACAAGTTTATTGGTGTTTCCAAACAGATTGGCAGCAGCATGAAAAGTGTCGGGGAAGTAATGGCCATTGGGAGAACATTTGAAGAGTCGGTTCAAAAAGGTTTGAGAATGATTGGACAGGGTATGCATGGTTTTACCGGCAATCGCGATCTTGAGTTTGATGATATCGAAAGAGAACTTGCAGAACCGACAGATATGAGAATATTTGTTATTGCCAATGCTTTTGAAAAATGCTATTCGATAGAACAGATTTACAATCTGACCAAAATCGATCCCTGGTTTCTGAACAAGCTGAAAAACATTATTAATCTTAAAAATACCCTCGAAAATTTCGGGAAACTTGATGAGATACCGTTAGAATTATTGAGAAAAGCAAAAATAATGGGCTTTTCTGACTTTCAGATTGCCCGTATTGTTTTCAAAAGCGTTGATGAAAATATTGAGGAAGGATTAATAAAAGTCAGGAATTTCAGGAAAAAATGCGGGATCCTACCCTTTGTCAAACAAATTGATACACTGGCGGCCGAATATCCTGCAATGACAAATTATCTCTACCTGACCTACAGTGCCTCTGCCCATGATATTGATTTCGAATCAGACAACGGGTCGGTGGTCGTGCTTGGTTCAGGAGCATACCGGATCGGAAGCAGTGTGGAGTTTGACTGGTGCGGGGTAAATGCACTTTACTGTTTAAGCAGGGAGGGGTACCGTTCGATCATGATCAATTATAATCCTGAAACAGTCAGCACTGATTATGATGTATGCGATCGGCTTTATTTTGATGAACTATCCTTTGAACGCGTTCTGGATATCATTGAACTTGAGAATCCAAAAGGAGTTATTATATCCACGGGGGGACAGATTCCAAATAATCTGGCAATGCGGCTTCATAATGCCGGCATACATATCCTGGGAACCTCTCCTGTTTCCATAGACAATGCAGAAAACCGGCATAAGTTTTCAATGCTTTGCGACCGGTTGAATATTGATCAGCCACGCTGGAAAGAGTTGACAAATATCAAAGACATCTATGATTTTATTGATGATGTCGGATTTCCTGTGCTTATCAGACCCTCTTATGTTTTATCAGGAGCTGCCATGAATGTGGTTTCAAATAAAGATGAAATGGAACACTTTCTGAGTCTGGCTGTGAAGGTTTCCAGACAATATCCAGTGGTCGTTTCTGAATTTATACAACAGGCCAAGGAGATTGAAATTGACGCTGTGGCAAAAGATGGTGAACTGATCGTTTACGCAATCAGTGAGCACATAGAATTTGCGGGTGTTCATTCCGGTGATGCCACCATGGTTTTCCCCGCACAAAAGATATATTTTGAAACCATGCGTCGCATCAAGCGTATTTCACGACAGATTTCACAGGCACTCCGCATCAACGGCCCTTTCAATATTCAGTTTCTTGCAAAAGATAATGATATCAAAGTTATTGAATGTAATCTCCGTGCATCCAGAAGTTTTCCCTTTGTATCTAAAATTCTTAAAATAAATTTCATTGATATTGCCACCAAAATTATGCTGGAACAGAAAGTGGAAAAACCTGCCAAATCGGTATTTGATCTTGATTATATAGGTATCAAAGCCCCCCAGTTCTCTTTTTCGCGGCTCCACAAAGCTGATCCTGTACTGGGAGTGGACATGGTATCCACAGGAGAGGTAGGATGCATTGGCGAAAATTTCTATGAAGCGATTTTAAAAAGCATGTTGTCTGTTGGTTATTCCATTCCTGAAAAAAATATTTTGCTGTCAACAGGGCCTATGCGTTCAAAGGTTGAATTGATAAACAGTTGTCGCATGCTTCAGGAAAAAAGGTACAATCTTTACGGAACAAAAGGAACAGCCCAATTTTTAAGACAAAATGGTATTAAGTGTACGATGCTTCATTGGCCTGATGAAAAAGCAAAGCCCAATACCCTTGATTACCTGAGAGAAAGAAAAATCGATCTGGTTATAAATATCCCTAAAGATCTCACCTCTGAAGAACTTAGCAATGATTATACCATCAGACGCAGTGCCGTTGATTATAATATTCCCCTGATAACCAATGCCAGGCTGGCAAGTGCATTTCTCACAGCAGTTTGCAATCTTGGCATTGAGGATATCACTATCAGAAGCTGGAATGAGTACTAATAATATATGACGATGAAAATCAAAGATCTTTCAAGGCCCTTAAAGAAAATCGGTAAAAGATTTTCAACTTTAAAAAAGATCGGACAGGCTCCCGGGAGTCTCATATATACCGGAAAATCACCTTTAAAACCACCCGAAATCGAACTGTTGCAGTACAATACTGAACAGTTATCAAGAAATATATTCAGGAGTGTCGAATCAATGTTGAAACAGGTAAATGAAAAATATGTTAACTGGATTCATCTGAATAACCTGAACAATACCGCATTAATTGATGAAATCGGAACTATTTTTAAAATCCATGTCCTGACGCTCGAAGACATTTTAAACACCGATCATTTACCTAAAGTCGAAGAGTCAGATGATTATCTTTTTCTAACCCTGAAACATATACAATTCGATGAATCAGGTGAATTAACCGAAACGCATATCAGCCTGATTTTATGTGATAATGTTCTTCTCACTTTTGCTGATTCTGAAGACGATATTTTCAATATTATAAAAACAAGAATTGAATCAGATAAAAGCAGGGCAAGAGCAAAAAAAGCTGATTATCTTTTCTATCTCTTAATGGATAACCTTGTCGATAATTATTACCTTGTTTTTGATAAACTCTATGAAAGACTTGAAAAAATAGATATTAAACTGATTGAAACCCCCGGGAATAATTATATTAACGAAATACATCAGATAAAAAATGACCTTGTTCTTGTCAGGAAGTCGTTATTCCCTCTGGAGAAAGCTGTTGGCGTTATTATCAAAGATGAATTTGACTTAATTGATGATGAAGATGAGATTTTTTTCAAAGATGTTAATGATCATATAATTCAGCTTGTTCAGACGCATGATTCCTATCGTGATTTTATCACCTCACTGATTGAAATCAACAGCTCAAACATGAATAATGTTCTTAACCGGACAATGAAAATATTAACTGTTATTGCCACTATTTTCATACCGCTGACCTTTGTGGCAGGCATATATGGGATGAATTTCAAAAATATGCCTGAGTTAAGCTGGCGCTATGGATATTTCATGGTTCTGGGATTGATGTTTTTAATTGCCATTGGTATGTTTTTTTATATGAAAAGAAAGAAGTTCTTATGATTAAATCTTCATCATGGGGAAAAAATGGTTAGATATTGCCCGACAGCTTCAGTCAATTGCCCAGGCCGGCCTTACTTTCTCAGATAACAAGTATGATATTGACCGTTATCAGCAATTAAGAGATATTAGTCTGAGAATGATCAATGAAATAACAGACATAAAAACAGAAAAACTTACCCGGATTTTTACTGGTGAGAAAGGATATCAAACACCTAAAGTCGATATCAGAGGTGTTGTGTTCAGAGGAGAAAAAATTCTGATGGTAAAAGAAACCGTTGACGGATTATGGTCAGTACCCGGAGGATGGGCAGACATTGGGCTTACCCCTTTTCAGGTTGTAACAAAAGAAGTCAGGGAGGAAGCCGGACTGATTGTTGAGCCGGTAAGACTTCTGGCGCTGTTGGATAAAAGATCTCATGCACATCCTCCTGATTTGTTCCATATCTATAAGATATTTATTCTTTGCCACGAAAAGGGCGGAAAAATGAAGCCGGGAATGGAAACCAGCCATGTTGCCTTTTACGGAATCAATGAATTGCCTCCGCTTTCAACGACCCGTATCACAGAAGAACAAATAAAAATGCTATTTGACTTTCGTAATCACCCTGAAAAATCAGCGATCTGCGATTAATGCAAAATCCGGGTCAAAACGGACACCCATTCCAGAGCAAAGCGGACAGTGATTCCGGTTTAAAACGGACACTCATTCCGGAGCAAA
>JAFGBD010000062.1 GCA_016933335.1 Bacteroidales bacterium
TTGTCTTTTTCATGTTTCACTGGTTAAAAATAATCCTTAATTTTCAACTTAACCAGTGGTCCTAATTTTGGGGAGTATTATACTTTGACAGGTTTTAACCGAAGACTGCCTTAAACGGTCGAAAAAGCCTGGGTTTATTGAAATGTTAATTGCTGGCATGTTTATATTAAATTTTAGGCGTATTATGAATTTAATTCAGATCGTTGACTACCGGTAACGTCTACTGTTAAGAGACAATACACGATTTGAATGGTTGCATTTTTAAATATGTAACGGACCTTTTATTCCGAAAACATGAGTTCATATTCTTTCCGGAATTATTAAGTCAGTTAGCATGGCATGAGAAATCATGTTCAGGAGTCTCCAGGGTTTGAACCGGCATCCAGATCTGTACCACCCTGTTGTTATTTATATAACTGTCTTCCATTCCGAAAACACCTCCGGGAACAATATACCTGATTATTTCTTCACTAAGGCTTTCATACCCGATCCCTGACAGGAGATCGACTGAGCAGATGTCTTTTATGTTCATGACAGGATTACTTTGCCAGGAAAATGAACTTTTAAACAAAAAGGTCAGTATGGCCATTTTAATCATTGTTTTCATGTCACTTATATTTTGAATTGTTTAAATAACATAACAAAACTATGAAGGAATCTCAACCTGATAAAACTGAATTACAGAGTGTTAATTCATGATTTTATGAAAAATGCAAAAAAGGGGGTGTTCCTGAGATTTATCAGATCAGGTTTTGAATTTTTTGAAACCGGGGAGGTATCATTAATTGTTTCATGAAAAAAATGAAGGAATCTGACCTGCCAAAGTCTGGAAATTTGCAACTTTTTGTTCAAATAGCTAAAAGTTGTTATCAAAGCAGGACACTGAAAAAGGAAATAGTCTGCAGGTAATTGTGCTAATTCAATTAACTTTCGCTTATCTTTTTCTTTAGCTGCGTAATTTTATCATATGCGTCCTTAAAGAAAAGGCTTCTTTGCTTTTCTCCCACATCACTGATCAGAGTCGATTTTTTCAGCAGACTGTCCAGCCACCGGTGGGTTTCCTCAACAAAAACAACATTCGAGGTTTTAAAAATATTAAAGGTCTGTGTGCTCTGATAGACGGTTTTTATGTTGCCGCTGATTACCAGTACACAATTGGTGGCAATTTCAATATCACAGTCATACAGCTGGAAATTCACCTTTTCACCAGGGATTTTTTGTTTATCAGGCGATTTTGAACTGGCACTGGCAGCTGCATGTAAATATTCAAATTCCTTTTGCACTTCATCGCACAATGCCAGTGCATCGTCCTTGGTGGCAAATTCACCTGAGTCCCAATAATAATCAATCTGTCTTAAAAGGCTATAGGTAATCAGATCAGTCCAGATTTCTGTCGATGGAACAGCAGCATATAGTCCATGCATCTCTTTCCCCTTTGAAATAAATTCATCACTGATTTGGTTCAGAGAAAATTTGACATTCAGGAAATCCGGATGATTGGTAATGGATTTCAACCAGTATAAAGATTTAAAGTAAGATACCAGCGGGAACCTGAAATTATGAAAGATAGGTATATCAATGGCAGCATAAATGATATGAGTATCCTCTTTGTTTTGCAAAGCCTTGAGATCATTGGCAAGTGTCAGGAACCAGTTATTAAAATCAGTGAGCTCTTTAATGGGGTGGTACTGGAATGAAACCAAACCGGAATCTTCACATCCGCATATTGAATCAAAAGAGATGTTAAAGTGCATGCATATTTTCTGAATCTCGGTAATATCCAGAAGTGTTTCACGCCTCAGCCTTCGATAAACACTGTCAGTACTTATCCCCAGCAATTCCGACAGTTCGTAAACAAGGGAATATTTATCAGGTATTTGATCCTGTACCAATCCGAGCAGGCGTTGTTGTATGGTACTATTCTTCATATTTTGTATAAATGTTCAACAGTAGTTTCTGAGAACTTAAACAATTTGAAAAGAACCATTTACTCCAACTTCTGATTTACCTGTGGAAAGTCAATTATCAGGTTTTAAAATAGATCAGGTAATAATATCGCAAATATATGATTTATTGTGAAATAATTTCTCATTAAGGGTAAAAAACGCACATAAAATTTAAGATGATATTTTATATGCCGGGAACGAAATGTTGAATTTGAATTGAACAGAAGTTGAATGGGACTTCAGATTATTTTATATCTTCATGATGATCCTTGATATAGCTGATAATCTCATCCGCATATCCGAAAGCTATGGCAGTATATGTATCTGCTGCTCCGTAGTATATGGCTATTCTTCCGCTATCAGGATCATAAAGATTCTGGCATGGAAAGACAACATTGGGCACAAAACCGGAAGTTTCATATGGCATTTCAGGAGTCAGCAGGTAATTTCCACAGCGGTATCTCACTTTATGCGGTTCGCTGATATCCAGGATCACTGCACCAAAGCTGTAAACAAAGCCGTTACAGGTAAAGGAAACACCATGGTAGAAAAGCAGCCAGCCTTCGGTTGTCTCAATGGGAACAGGTCCGGCTCCTATTTTTGTGCCCTGCCACCAGCCCCGGCCCCCTTTGCCCATCACATACCTGTGGTTACCCCAAAATATCATGTCCGGACTTTCACTGATAAATATGTCGCCGAAAGGAGTATGGCCGCTGTCACTTGGTCTGCTGAGCAATTGATACATGCCGTTGATTTTTTTCGGGAACAACACCCCGTTCCTGTTAAAAGGCATCAGCGGATTTGGCATCCGGTACCAGGTTTTAAAGTCTTTTGTCCTGCCCATCCCGATTGATGCTCCATGCATGTCGTCGCACCAGGTAACATAATACCAGTCATCTATCCTGACCAGGCGCGGATCATAAGCATAACTTACCGGCCTGGGAATTTCATTTTCATCCTTCCAGGGTATGGTATCGTCATCGATTTCAAAGCGGAATCCGTCCTTGCTTCTCCCAAAATGCAGAAACGCCCTTCCATTCTTATGGTCAGCCCGAAAAACACCAACAAATCCTTCCTTATAAGGCAATACTGCACTGTTGAAAATCCTGGCCGTTGACGGTGTGGGATTCCATCCGATAACAGGATTCCCACTGTACCTCCATAATACTTCTTTGTGTCTGTCGGGTTTATCCTCCCATGGGATATTGGGCAAAGACTGTCCGATTATTGTTTTTTTCATCATTTGCGCATTTTAGTTGAACATTAAGTGTTTCATATTCATCTTCCGGTGGATATTGACTGGTATATTTACCATCATATTCCGAGGTTTTATGCAAGAACCAATTACATCATCACTTTTATGATATTGTTATCTTCCAGCATATGAAAAGGTATGAAAGATCCTTTCACTTCACTGCCGTTGACCAGGATTTTATCCACACCTTTCTGACGATGCTGTTTGTTGTTTACTTCAATATTTAAAATTCTCCTGCGAAACCTGCGTTTGACACTGAACTTTCCCCATTTTTCCGGGATGCACGGGTCAATTGTAACTCCGTCATATTCAGGACGGATCCCCAGGATATAGTGTGTGGCAGCATAATACGACCATGATGCTGCACCTGTCAGCCATGGAAGGCGTGATGCCCCGTACCTTGAACTGTACCTGCTATGTGTTGACTGGCAGTAGACATAAGGTTCTGTCTCCCTGATTTCTGCCCTGCTGTTCATTGCTGCAGGCATGTATGCGCGGAAGTATTCATAAGCCCTGTTTCCATTACCATTCATTGCCTCGGCAATGACAGCCCATCCCTGTGTATGACAGAAAACAGATCCGTTTTCTTTCATCCCTTTATTAAACAGGGGGGCTTTGATGACATTCAGGTCTGCCTTTTCGTAAGGCGGATCGCAAATTATCAGGCCATATTCCGTAAACAGTCTTTCATATACATGCTCCATAATTTTTTTCGCCCTTTCACCTGTTACATGTCCGCTGTATACAGCCCAGGTCTGCGGATTAAGCCAGAGACTACCCTCAAAACCAGTATGTGAGCCATATTTCAGTCCGTCTTCCCTGTATGCCCGCAGGTACCATTCCCCATCCCAGGCATGTTTCTCAATGTTGCCATCCAGATCCTCCAGCTGTTTTTGAGCCCATGAAATTTCACCTGTCTGTTTCAGAATCTTACAGATATCAATATATGCATCAAGAGCATATCTCAGCTGGAAGGCAACAAATACCGATTCACCGTTCTGCCCCAGTACGAGGCAGTCGTTCCAGTCTGCCGCAAGACCACATGGCAGTGAGTGAGCACCCAGACGTCCGAGTGTAAATTCAATGGCCCTCCTCAGGTGATTCGCCACCGTATCATTTCCTTTGTCAGCATATGGGATGATCTTATTATAAAATTCAATATCTCCGGTTTCCCTGACATATGCAGGTATCAGATTAAACAGCCATAAACAGTCATCCGACCGGTATTCATCTTCAGAGGGAGCTTTCATTGAGCCTGGCTGATGTGAAAAAGGTTTAACCACAGGCAATGCTCCTCCTGATGAGACCTGTCCGGCAATCATCAGTTCAATTCTTTGGCCGGCTTCTTCAGGAATGGCAGGTATGACTCCCAGCAAATCCTGGACAGTATCCCTGTATCCAAGTCCGTCTCTTTCACCGGCGTAAACCAGGCTGGCAGCCCTTGACCAGGCATAGGTTATCAGGCAATTATAAGGATTCCAGACATTCAGCATGCTGTTAAGCTCCTGATCTGGAGTTACAACATGCATGCCTTCCAGCCTGCCATGCCAGATTTTTTTCAGTTTTTCAAATTCCAGTGCGACCAGATCTGGGTTCCGGGCTTCATGAACTGCCATACGGCCTTCTTTTTCAGCACTTCCTATTCCCACAATTACCACAAATTCTATTTCTGAATCCGGTTCGAGTTCAATATCAGACTGCAACACTCCGCAACCATTGTCACCAGAAGCCAAAGACCCTGAACATTCTCCTTTTATGACAGCTTCAGGTTTTGAATAACTTCCGTAATATCCAAGAAACTTCTTCCGGTCAGTATCAAATCCGGATACCTGAATACCTGCAATGCCCATAAAGGTGTGACGGGCCTGTCCTCCTTCTTCAAAATTATCCGGTTGCGGAGTAAGATAAACATTGGTACCCTGATCGATGATTCCGTCTATCACTCTCATTGTCAGGATATATTGCGTATACTGGAGGTTGACCAGGTCCTGCCACAGATGCCAGTTACTTGAATATTCAATAAAAGTAAAAAGCCTCAGTTTCCGTTTTTTCCTGCTCTTATTGGTGATTTTACAATGCCAGTACTCATGGTCTTTATCGGGGGGTATGAAGTAGTTCGTCCAGGAGAGAATACCGGCATATTCAGATTCAATAATGGTGTAAGCCGTTCCGTGACGGCATATCGTCTTATACCTATCAAGCGATTTGGCCACAGGCTGCCACGAGGAAGACCAGTAATCTCCCGAATCCATGTCACGAATGTAAATATACCGGCCCGGCTGATCCACGGGTATGGCATTGGTCCTGTAACGCATAAAACGTCCCTGGGCTGCCGATTTGTAAAAGCTGTATCCGCCTGCATTATTGGTTATTATAGCTCCATAGGTTGTCGAACCAAGATAGTTGCTCCACGGAGCGGGAGTCTCCGGGTTTGAAATTACATATTCCCTGTTTGAATCATCGAAATAACCGTATTGCATCGCATGTTGTCCTTTATGCCAGATCAGCTTCTCCTCTTTGTTTCCGTCTTTGGATGAGTTCTGTTTCAATTTCTTTCACCCTTCTGTCAGTTAGCGGATATATCAATAAAATTATAATTGATATGACACCCATACCTGCAGGGATCAGACTAAAAAGCGATATCAAGCCTCTCTGACTTTCAGGAGACTGGATTTCATTTGGCTGGAATCCTACTTGAAACATTAAACTCAGCGAAATAAAAGCACCAATTGCCCAGCCGAATTTCTGCGACATGGTGGAAGCAGAAAATATCAAACCTGTAGATCTTTTGGCATTTTTCCATTCGCCATAATCGGCAGTATCGGCATACATGGCCCAGATTAACACACTCAGGGGACCTCCTGTCATCGAACCGGTTATCTGAAAAAGATATATTAATCCAATCTGTTCTGCAGTCATGAAGTATACTATTCCGGTGCTGAATATTGCTATGATGAAAAGGATTATAAAAAAGCTTTTTTTATCAATGACTTTTGCGAGCCAGGCTACCAGAATCACCCCGATGAATGCGGAGATCTGACCAATGGTATTGTAAGCCGATGTCAGGGTTTCAAAATCATAGCTTCTAAGACCCAAAAAAGGAAGCTTTATGTCCTGCACTCCGATGAAATATTTGAAGTAGTGGACTGTAACACTGCTTTTTAATGCAACAAATAAAATAAAAGTTATGGTTGTTGCCAGAAGTATTAACCAGGGTCTGTTGGTTACAAGGTTAAACAGATCTTCTTTGACCGTTGTTTTTTGTGCTGCAGGAGGTCTGACTCTTTCCTTTGTGGATTTAAAGGTAATTAAGAAGAATATAACAGCTGCTATTCCAAAAATTATAAAAGACCTTTGCCATCCTTTAGCAGTGTTAATTACTTCGATGCTATAGGTTAATGTGTCACCATCCGGATCCTCAAACACATCTGATACATCCATTCGATGCTGATTGAAACCAACAGTTTTCTTGATGTTCTCAACCGGATTTTTAATGAATGGCGGATTATTGTTTTCAGCACAGACCAGGAATTCGAACGAATGATGAATTCTGCCTCCTTTTTGATCGCTGACAATAACAGATACATCGGCTATTCCGGTATTTCCTTCAATAAAAGTAAGCTTGTTTCCAACTATACCGGGAGTGATCACTTTGCTGTTATTGCTCTCTGCATTGATAACAAGAGGATCTGAATCAGGATCCGAAAAGACCTTCTCCAGATCAATCTCCCAGCGTCCATAACCAGCTTTCAGTTCAAAATAACTGACCGGATCGATCAGAACCGGATCATGATTGCCTTTTGCCATAACGTTTACAAGCACATTATGTGTTTTTTCTCCCCATCTTTTATCTTTGGCGGTTATCTGTACATTGGCATTGCCAATGTTTTTTTCTATGATTTCCAACCTGCTACCTGCTAGTCTGACTTCAACCACTTCATCATTCTGGCTTTCAACTTTATATTTAAATCCTTTTCCTGAATGGTTTGCAAAAAAATCTGAAATATCGATTTCATGTTTCCCGAATCCGGAATTCAAATCAATCTCATTGATTGATGCAACAATTTGCGGTGTAATATCTTCAGCCGGTACTACAGTAATTGCGAATTCTGTCTTTTCGATATTTTTACTTTCATCTTCCGCGTATAGAATTATCTGGGCATTTCCTCTGGTAGCTTCATTTACAATTAAAGTATCATTTAAAACCTTTGCATTTATTATGGATTCGTCTCCTTTACCCAGACTTTTTGCCATAGGTAACAAGGTTGCTGAAACAATGATACCTGCGGCAAATGCAAAGAGAAACTTAACAGAAGAAACCTGTGTTCTTTCATTTGAATCGGCCGAAATAACACCCAGCAGGGAAGTATATGGAATGTTAATGGCAGTGTAAAGCATCATGATCAATATAAAAGTGACATATGCCCAGATGATTTTACCGGTCATTCCAAAACCGGGTACCGTAAAAACCAAAACTCCGGCTACGGCAAATGGTACACATAGCCACAGCAGATAAGGACGGAATTTACCCCACCTTGTTTTTGTACGGTCAGCAATCATCCCCATTAACGGGTCATTTATACCATCCCAGATACGGCTGACTAAAAACATGGTTGCAGCTATGGATGCAGGTATAAGGAAGATATCGGTATAAAAGTAGGTAAAATAAAGCATGAAGGTTTGCCAGTAAAGAACAGAGGCCAGATCTCCGAATCCGTAACCTATCTTTTCACCAAAGGACAACTTCATTGTTTTTTCGTTCATGATGTTTATTTTTTAGGATAAAAAGGGATAACATAAATAGTAATTTTTCCGATACAAAACAAGAGAGCATAGTCATTCGTTTTTCGCTGACAAGAATGAAATATAACCGGATGATCATGCAATATCAGTATTCTCATGTCAGGATACAAACAACCTGCTTCCTGAAAAGTAACAAATCATGCATCAATTTGAAACCAATGGCCTTATCCGGTGTATCCGTGAAACAGATAGGAACTCATTGCTTTTTATCCAAAGGATCAGGTTGAATTCGCGGTCCTGGGACCTCTTTCATAGTGCACCGGATAATATAAAATTGAAAAATAAACAATAATGATAGCAAGTATTTAAAAAAAATGTAACTTTGCAGGTGATTTTAATTTGGAACTTGATTTTGAGAATTACTGCTAATAACTGTTCGAATATAGCCCTCCCATACAGGTCTTATCGAAAAAGCTTGCAACATATAGTTTTAATGAAGCAAATAAAATGCTTTAATTAGTATCATACCTGAATCATGATAATATTATCCTAAGAAAACAAACAACCCGATTTTTTATATAATAAATTTTAAATTTTAAAAAATGAACATTTACGTTGGTAACTTAAGTTATAAGCTGAATGAAGATGACTTAAGGCAAGTCTTTGAGGAATATGGTGAAATAACCTCTGTAAAAATTATAAAAGACAAATACAGTGGAAGAAGCAAAGGTTTTGCTTTTGTTGAAATGGCAGATGACGATGAAGCCAAAACAGCCATCAACGAACTTAACGGAACAGAACATGATGGAAGAAAGATTGTGGTGAATGAAGCCAGACCAAGGCAGGACAATAAATGATAAAGACTTTTTGTCAAAGGTATCATCAATTAAATTTCAACTACCATTAAGATTTTAATCAGCTGATTTATGGTTTGAATCAGCTGATTTTCATTTCCGGAAGGTATTGAATCTTTTTTAGAGCTTTAAATGATAAGCCATTTTCGCGTTCAGTCCGAAAATGGCTTCTTTTTCATACCTGCTGAAACCCTCAAAGTATTTAAAGGGTATATCCATAACATCATCATAGCTGCCGGCCAGCCGGCAAACCGGCCAGTCTGATCCTATCATCAGCCTGTCTGTCCCAAAAGCATTTGTAACGGTATCAAGATACGGCCTGAAATCTTCTGCTTTCCATTTTAACCAGTCTGCCTCGGTAACCATCCCGGATATTTTGCAAAAAACATTTTCGAATCCTGCCAGTTTGATCATGTCCTCTTTCCATGGTGAGGTTTTTTGATACCTGATCCCGGGTTTGGCTATATGATCAAGCACAAATACCTGGTCAGGAAATTTCCTGACAAATTCGATGGTTTGCGGCAGTTGTCCGGCAAAGATCAGTATGTCATAGGTTAAATTGAATTTCTGGAGTAACCCGACACCTCTCAGAAACTCTTGTCTCAGGATAAATAATTCATCCGGCTCATCCTGAATAACATGTCTTACACCAACGAATCCGGGATCAGACATTAACTCCTTCAGTTGATTTTCAAGTTTTTCTGAACACAGATCGACCCAGCCGACAACACCTTTGATGAATTCGTTTTCAGCGGCAAGTCTTAATAACCACCTTGTTTCATCGAGAGACTGTCTTGCCTGGACAGCAACGGTTCCATCAAAACCGGCTTGCCTGACCAGGGGTCTTAAGTTGTCAGGCAGGAAGTCATTCTTTAAAATCTGCATTTCGTCATTGATCCATGCATATTCTTCA
Organism: Bacteroidales bacterium; assembly: GCA_016933335.1. GTDB lineage: Bacteria > Bacteroidota > Bacteroidia > Bacteroidales > UBA10428 > JAFGPL01. The sequence continues at coordinate 9,712 of JAFGBD010000062.1, forward strand.
GGACTGTATTTCCAGAAATGCTGATGAGAATCTATTTTCATAATAAAGATTATTCCGGGATTCAAATGACCGGTTACAAGTCCATTTCAACAATTGCTTTAATCACCCCATTCGCCGGATCAAGCAGACGAGGAAACTCGTCTTTTAGTCTGGTGAACTTTGTTTTGTGTGTAATATAGGATGAAACCCTGAGCAGCTTATCTCTCATGCATTTTACAACATAGTCAAATTCCGTTTTAAGGGCATTCCGGCTGCTCATAAGTGTCGTTTCCCGTTTATGAAATTCAGGGTGGCTGAAACAGATCTCATCTCTCTGAATACCAAGCATGACAATCCTTCCGCCATGAGCCAGCATGCTGAAACTCTTCATAATTGAATCTTTATTGCCGGTAGCATCAATGATGACAGTTGGCCAGTCACCTCCGGTTATCTCCTTTATTGTTTCTTCAGGATCTTTTGATGCGTTTATAACATATTCAATTCCTAAAACATCGCGACAAAAGGCAAGTCTTTGTTCAATAACATCCATCGAGATAATCCTGCCTCCTGCAATTCCTGCCATCTCCATTGCAGCAAGGCCAATGGGACCAGCACCGGTTACCAGCACATATTCACCCTTTTGAATTTCAGCTTTGTTAACCGCATGAGTACTGATTGAAAAGGGCTCAACAAGTGCCAGTATATCAGGATCCAGACCATTGCCCATGACCAGTGATTTTACAGGTACGGATATCAGTTCTGTCATTCCCCCGTCAATATGCACGCCTGCCCCCCGGATATTGATACAACAATTGATTTTTCCCATCCTGCATGCGATACAGCTTCCACACGGGAAATACGGTACAAATGTTACTTTGTCACCCTTTTTGAAATGGCCGGGGCCGTCAAATTCCACCAATTCTCCAGCAAGCTCATGACCCAGGATTCTTGGGTAGCTGAAAAACGGCTGTGTACCCTCAAAAGCATGCAAATCTGTACCACAAATGCCAATCCTTTCTATTTTAATGATTGCCTGTCCTTCGGACAATATCGGTTTGTCTATGTCCTGGTATTCAAAAACTCCGGGTTCTTTACAGATCAATGCTTTCATATTCTTTTTATTCTCCAGATACCGGAACAAAATTCCGGTATAACCGGCAGAACCGGTTATTATGGGCGAAAATGGCCCGTTTAATTATCCTGCCCGTATTTAATCAAAAATAGTGTCATGCTGTCAAATATCCACAGAATCCTCAAATTTAATTCCAGGTTCAACTCATGCCGGCACATATGGATAATCCTTCCTGATCAATCCCTTTTCCTTCATTTCATGATAAAATGCTGCCGGAACATCTGCAATAACAGAATCAACATTCATTTTAACATGTGCCGGTTTTGATGTATTCAGCGATACTGATATCACTCCGGGCGGCGTCATTCCGAAATGAACGCATGCAGTTGCCGGTCTGACACCGTGTTTATTGCAAATCCCGAAAAAATCCTCCCTCCATTTGAATATTTTCCGGTTCTCAGGGCTGTCAGGTTTAATTAATCTGTAATCAAAATAATCACCTCCGATCAGAAAACCGGCATTGAAAACAGCGGAATTGATGATACCGATCCCTTTCTTATGAAGCCTGGCCATTAACTTTAATAATTCAGGAGGATGGGAAAAGATGGTCATGCTGTTGGCAAACATCACCCAGTCCAGCTCGATCTCACCCTCCAGCATTTCAATTGTCTGCCAGTTCTTTGCTCCGATGCCGATACCCCTGATCTCCCCGGAGGCTTTTAAATCAGACAGCGCCTGATAAGCATCAAGAATATCCGTGATGCGTTCTTTATGTTCGCTTCTGTCAGAAGCCTGGCCGATATACTCATCAGGATCATGCACGGAAACCAGCACGGGTTTATACATGGAACCTAGAAGCCGGTTTCCCTGTTCCCAGCAGGCCAATATCCCATCGTAGCTTATCATCTGCCGTGCATCGTTTTTGATGTTCTTCCAGACACCAGGTTCGAAAGCCGGTTCTTTTGATTTCAGCGGAACCCGTTGCCAGCCTACCTTATTACTGATAATTACATCACCGGATTTTACTCCAAGTTTTTTCAGGCACCTGCCCAGTGTCTCCAGTGCAAGTCCTGCACCATATTTCCCTGCAGAATCAAAAACGACAGGACTCTGAACATGATCAAAGCACGCTTTCACAATCTGCACCCCGGTTTCTTCATCCAGCTCTGCATAAAGGTTTCCCAGGGCACTTGTACCAAATATAACAGGAGGGATAAACAACGCGGTATTCCCCAGTGAATTCTTCTCTCGCAACATACTGATTACATTATGCGTAAGAAACATTATCTCAACGAAACCCGGTACTGTCGGGCTTATCAGTCAGCGTATTATTTTATTCTTCACAAAATAAGCCACCTTTTCAATGGAAGTAATCATATCATAATTGGCATGATAAATTTCAGGCGGCAGATTCAGGGTTACGCTTGTGAAGTTAAGAATGCCTTTAATTCCGCTGGCCACAAGTATTTTTGCCATATCCTGTGCTACTGCGGGTGGTACTGTCAATATTGCAATGGTAATGTCCCTGGAATTTAAAATTTCCCGCAGCTGATCAATAGAATAACACTTTATCCCGTTATATTCCGATCCGATTTTCTTCGGATCAATGTCAAATACGGCAACCAGATTCAGCTTTGGCCTTTTGCCGGAAAAATAAGCTGTTACAGCTTTTCCAAGGTTCCCATACCCCACAACGGCAATGTTATATGCAACAACGGGATCGATGACCTCACCAATTTTTCGAATCAGGTCTTTGATATGATATCCTTTACGACGCGGGCTTGTAAAGGCAATGAACATGATATCCCTTCGTACCTGAACAGCTGTTATATTATGCATCTGAGCCAGTTCATGTGAAAAAATATGAGCCTTTCCTTCATCCAGGCAACGAAGCAAAGTACGCCGGTATTCGCTGAGTCGTTCGACAGTCTTTTCAGGTAGTAACTGCATCATAAATGAAATTGTTTATCATCCCTGCTAAAAATACAAAAATTTTAATAAGCAATATTAAATATCAAAAAACAGTTTAAGAAATTATGTTATTATATTTACCAGCTGAATTTCTGTATTTCTGAATACAGCCCTGCCATGTTTAAGAAGAAGGATATTATTATCTGTCTGGGAAGTTCCTGCTTTGCAAGGGGAAATAAAGAACTCATGAATATCATTTCAAAATACCTTAGACAGAAAAATCTGTCGGGCAAGGTAAGCTTCAGGGGAGATCACTGCTTTGAAAAATGTTGTGAAGGCCCGAACCTGAAAATCGGGAATAAAATTTACCACGGTGTCAACAAAGAGAATATTATTGATTATTTAATGGAAGGCTTAAAAGACGAACTGCAATAAATTAAACAGGCTTTGGAACCACTTATTAACATAAATAAACAGAAATGTACAAGCTGCTATACCTGTATCCGGATTTGTCCTGTAAAAGCAATCCAGATCAAAGCCGGAGACCAGTATCCCATAGTAAAAATGAACAGATGTATCGGTTGCGGAACCTGCATTACAGCCTGTTCACCCAAAGCCATGAATTTCAGAAATGAGACCGCAGAAGCCAGGCAGCTGCTAAAATCAGGCAAAGATGTGGCCATCATCTGCTCACCCAGTATATCAGCAGAATTTGCAGATGTGAGTGATCACAGAAAGTTTGTTGCCATGCTGAGATCCCTTGGAGCAAAATTTGTCAATGAAGTATCCTTTGCTGTTGATGTCATCGCATATAAATACCTCAACCTCTTCAGCGATGTCAAGGGTAAGTTTTATATCATGTCCTACGATCCTGTCATCGTTAACTATATCGAAAAATATCACCCAAACCTCATTGGCAACCTTGCCCCCCTCGTATCTCCGATGATCGCATGTGCCCTCATCATGCACAAACTATATGGCAAAGACATCAAGATCATATATATCGGACCTGAAATAGCAAGAAAAGAAGAAGCCCTGAGGTTCGGAGATGCTGCCAGGATTGATGTTGTTCTGACTTTTCCTGAATTAAGACAGCTGTTCAGCGAGTTTAGCATCGACGAAAGCATGCTGGAATATTCTGATTTTGATCCTCCCCTGGGCTACAAAGGTTCTCTCTTCCCCCTTTCCAACGGCATCATTCAATCAGCTGATATGGATGAAAACCGGCTGACAGCAGATATCATAACCGTTGAAGGACAGCAGGCTATGATTGAATCCATCCAGGAATTTGAAAACAATGTCAAGCTTATTCACAGGCATCTGAATGTTACTTACGGTAATGCCCTTTCAGGTCCGGGATTAAGCAACCAGGGGAACAAACTTCTTAAAGAACATCTTGTTATCAAATATGCAAACAGGCGTCTGAATAATTTTTTCCGTCATGAATGGTACAACAACTTGCAGGGTTATCTTGACATGGATTTCACCTGTCAGTTCAGGGCGGATGACCAGAGACTGCCGGAACCGGATCCCCGGAAAGTGAAAGAGATCCTCAGCCAGCTTGGAAGAAAGGAAGACGATGTCATCGGGTGCAATGAATGCGGATACAATTCCTGCAGGGAATTTGCCACTGATATTGCAAGAGGACTTGTTACACCTGAAATGTGCACCAGCTACGCGTTCAGAAACACCATGAATTTTGAAGAATCACTCAGGCACCTGAATGAAAAACTGGCCCTTACCAGAAAAGCATTAAAAGAAGCCGAAGAAAATGCCAGGCAGGAGCATGAAGCAGTGATACAAGCCTCGGAGCTCAATCAGGCCATGCTCGAAAAGCTCCATGCAGGTGTCGTCATTGTCAACAATAAAATGAAGATCCTGCAGTCCAATTCAGCTTTCGTTAAAATTCTGGGAGAAGAGGCAGAAGAAATAAATGAGGTAATACCGGGACTTGTCGGTGCTGACCTGAAAAAACTGTTGAATCCCGGCATCCTCAACCTTTTTACTTATGTATTAAATGATGGCGATACCATTGAAAGCAGGGACATCAGGCTTGGAGAAACAGTATTGAATGTATCCATTTTCACGATCAGGAAAAACAAGGTTGCAGGTGGCATCATCCGTGATATGCGTGCCCCGGAGGTTCAGAAAACCGAAGTGATTAAAAGAATTTCGGAAGTGATTGACAAGAACCTGGAAATGGTGCAGAAAATAGGTTTCTTAATGGGAGAAGGCGCTTCAGATATTGAAAAAATGCTGAATTCGATCATTGAGTTTTATAATACAGGAAAGGACAGCACTTCATGACAGATCATTTTTTTGTAGAGGTTGACTGCCAGCAAAAAATTCATTACAGGGAGAGGATTTGTGGTGATGTTTTTCTTTCGAGTAAAGTAAAGGAAGAAAACCGCATCATCATTGTCCTGTCAGACGGAATGGGTCATGGGGTTAAAGCCAGTGTGCTGGGAACACTCACGGCTACCATGGCCCTGAATTTTACAAAAGAGCACAGGGAGCCTGAAAAAACAGCAGAGATCATCATGAAAACCCTGCCCGAGTGCAGTGAAAGAAAAATTAACTATTCTACCTTCACCATCATCGATATAGAAAATGACGGTAAAACCACCATCCTTGAATATGATAACCCGGAGTGTATCATTATCCGTGACCGGAAGGTGATGAATCCGGAAGAGAAAACCATACGTTTCAACTCAGGCAACGGAGAAAACAAGGTGATACGTGTTACCTCTTTCCAGCCAAAAAAAGGAGACCGGATCATATTCACAAGTGACGGTATTCCGCAGTCGGGCCTCGGAACACCCATGTTCCCTTTTGGCTGGGGCATCGATAATGTAACACGTTTCGCCATCGATATCATCAGGCAATACCCGCAGATCTCCGCACGCCAGCTTTCTGCAAAAATCTTAAATACGGCATATCGCCACGATGGTTTTATGGCTAAAGACGACACAAGTTGCGGAATAGTATTTTTCAGAGAACCACGCACACTCTTAATCTGTTCAGGCCCTCCCTATGAAAAGGATGATGATCCTGAACTTGCCCGGATAGTAAAGGAATTTAAGGGTAAGAAGATAATTATGGGGGCCACGACCGGCGATATTATTGCACGTGAACTGAAACTGAACATAAAAAACGGTTTTACATTTGATGATCCTGAGCTGCCCCCGATCTCATATATCGATGAAATTGACTTGTATACCGAAGGCATTCTGACATTAAACAAAGTGGAAAAAATCCTGAAGGCTTATCATAACAACGATATAACCGGAAAAGGGCCGGCAGAAGAAGTCATCAAACTTTTCCTGGAAAGCGATGAGATACAATTCGTTATCGGAACCAGGATTAACATTGCCCATCAGGACCCGAACCTTCCTGTTGAGCTCGAAATAAGAAGAACAGTGATAAACAGAATTGCCAGGCTTCTGGAAGAAAAACTGCTTAAAAATGTCAAAATCAAATATCTGTGATCTGCTGTGAATTGTTCCCTGATCTGTCTCTTATCAGGGATAACGGATGGTATAAAAATGGTTTCCGTGTACCTTATCCGGTATGCAAAAATACGGTTCTGAAACCATTCACTGATCCAAAGCAGGAAATACGATGCACAAAATAAAATACCCAGTATATGAAAGATGATAAGATACTGATAGGGCATGGCAGCGGAGGTAAACTAACCAGTGACCTGATCAGGGAATTTTTTGTCGGGAATTTTGACAATCAGATATTGAACGGGCTGACCGATTCCGCAATCCTGGATATAGGAAATGCCACCCTTGCATATACGACTGACTCTTATGTAGTTGATCCGGTATTTTTCCCTGGCGGAGATATAGGTAAGCTGTCTGTTTGTGGCACAGTAAATGATCTGTCGGTTTCCGGGGCTGTGCCTCTGTTCATCAGTGCAGGTTTCATTATAGAAGAAGGATTTAAATTCAGTGACCTGCGTAAAATATCGGAATCAATGGCTGCCGAAGCCACAAAAGCAGGTGTCAGGATCGTTACCGGTGATACGAAAGTCGTGAACAGGGGACAGTGCGACCAGATATTCATTAATACAACCGGTATCGGAATACTAAACAAAAAATTGAAACATATTTCAACCGGCTCGGGTATCAGATCCGGGGATGCCATCATTATTAACGGTTATCTGGGCGATCACGGGATAGCAATACTGGGAGCCAGAGAACATATTCAATTTGAGGATGACCTGATTTCAGATTGTGCTTCGCTCAATCACCTTATCCAGGCAATTATTCAATCCGGCATTCGTATCAGGTTTATGCGTGATCTGACAAGGGGCGGCCTGGCAACAGTGCTTGCAGAAATCAGTGAAAATAAATCATTCGGTATCACCATTAATGAAAATGATATACCGGTCAGGGAAATTGTCAAAGGTACCTGTGAAGTATTCGGATTTGATCCGCTTTATCTTGCCAATGAAGGTAAAGTATTGATGGTTGTAGACAACAGGGATGCCCTGAAAACAATAACTGAAATAACCAATCATGAAGCGGGTGCCAAACCTGCTATCATCGGAAAAGTTACAGATGACCATCCGGGCAAAGCTGTTCTGAATTCAATTGTCGGGGGCAGAAGAATCATTGATAAGCTGTCCGGTGAAATGCTCCCGCGAATCTGCTGAATGTTCTCAAGGATATTTTAAAAGGAAACATGCACGAATTCTCTATTGCATTGGATATTGTTGAAATTGCTGTTGAAACAGCCAAAGCCAATAATGCCAAAACAGTCAATGAGGTGGAGATAGATGTCGGAGAGATGTCAGGAGTCATATACGAAGCCCTGGAATTTGCGCTGCAGTCAGCCATCAAGGGAACTATTCTTGAAAATTCAAAATTCAGGCTTAACAGGATCAAAGCAAAAGCGATATGCAACAAATGTAAGCATGATTTCGAACCAACGGATGTCATGTCGGTCTGTACCAGTTGCGGATCATCTGATATCAGTCTGGTCAGGGGAAAAGAAATGAAAGTAAAATCAATTAATATCGATTAATCTTTTTATGGCATCACTTATTTGTTAATTTTGCCGTTGAAATTCTATTTATTATGTGCGATACCTGCGGATGCAATGATAACAACAGCGGTTACACCATCCTGAAAATCCAGGATCATGATCATCATAATGAGGATCATCAGGAACATGATCACAACCACCCTCATAACCATGACCACCATCACTCTCACCCGCATCCCGGGCATGAGCATCAACCTGAACACATCCACCAGCATCCTGAAAGTCGTGGCCGCATCATTGAGATCGAAAAGGATGCCCTGCAGAAAAACAATCTAATGGCACAGCGCAACAGGGGTTATTTTGATGCAAAAAATATCCTGGCTGTCAATCTCGTCAGTTCTCCCGGCTCCGGAAAAACAACCATTCTGGAAAAGACAATCCTTTCAAAGGACTTAAAAAAGAAGGTGACGGTTATTGAAGGTGACCAGCAAACCATCAGCGATGCAACAAGGATCCATGCAACCGGCGTTCAGGTTATACAGATAAATACAGGGAATGGCTGCCACCTTGATGCCCTGATGGTTCATTCGGCCTGCAAGGAGCTCAATCCCCCCGAAAATTCATTGCTGATGATTGAAAATGTAGGTAACCTGATATGCCCTGCAATGTTCGACCTCGGAGAGAGCTTCAGAGTGGTAATCGTAAGTGTCACCGAAGGGGAAGATAAACCCCTGAAGTATCCTTATATGTTCCAAACCTCAGATGTCTGCCTCATCAATAAAATTGATCTTCTGCCCCACCTTGATTTCGATCTGGAAAGGCTGAAATCAAATGCTGCAAGAATCAATCATCACATTGAATTCATCGATCTATCGGCAAAAACCGGAGAGGGCTTTGGCAAATGGACAGACTGGCTGGAATCAAAATGCTGCTGAGCTGGCTCATGTATCAGGTTTATTCTTTTTTTCTTTTTTTATCACATCATTGATGATTTATCATAAGACTCAATTTTTGCTTAAATAGTCAGAAATAACATATTTAAAATTAAATACAGATATTTGTTATTATAATAACAATAAAATTGTTATTTTTGTAACAAATAATTACGGGTTTCGTAGGATAAATGCTTTCCCCCCGGAAAAACACACTGAAAACAAGGTGAAATTAATATGATATATTTGCCCGTGGACGGCTTATTGTTTTAATTTCAAAGCAGTATTAACGATTTTACTTCATTAAATACCATGCCAAAAGTTAAAAATCCGGATGAACTGAAAAATCTGCGCAATCAGCTTACAGCCAGGGCCGGAAAAAAACAGGATGATAAAAAGCACAAGGATCCTGTTGTGATTAAAATAGCGATGGCTACCTGTTCCATTGCCTCCGGTGCAAGAGATACCTTTAACTTCATCACTGCAGCACTGAAAAAACGCAATATCGACGCAATAGTAACCCGGACAGGGTGCATGGGATACTGCTATGCAGAACCTACCATCGAAATCACGCTACCAGGTACAGAACCTGTTGTATTCGGACAGGTGGATCAAACAAAGGCAGATGAAATCATTGAAAAGTACCTTAAGAAAGGTGAACTTGTTGACGGTGTCATTCCAAAAAACTATGAATCCCCCTGGTAAATCTTAATCCTTTAAATAATGACCGTGAAAAAAAAGCATATACTTGTTTGCAACGGAACAAGCTGTCAGAATGTCGCTCATGATGAAATCTTTAATAACCTTAAAAAAGAATTGCAAAACCATGGACTGGAAGAATCAGCCGGGCTGGTGAGAACTGCCTGTTTTGGTTTATGTGAAAAGGGACCGGTTATCGAAATATTCCCTGATAAAGTGTTTTATGTTCAGGTAAAGCCGGAGGATGCAAAAGAGATCGTTGAAGAGCATATCATCAGGGGAAAACCGGTCAAAAGGCTTCTTTACAATGAGCCTGAGACAATATCCGGCAAAGAATCGGGTGAAAAAGCCCGTTTTAAAAGAAAGCAAATAAGGATTGCCTTGCGCAATTGCGGGGTGATTGATCCTGAAAACATTGAAGAGTACATCTCACGCTACGGTTATGAGGCCCTGGGGAGGGTTCTGGATGAAATGACTCCGTCAGATACCATCCGGATCATCAAAGACAGCGGATTAAGAGGCAGGGGTGGTGCCGGTTTCCCCACAGGTTTGAAATGGGAGCTTGCCCGGAACAATCAAAACGATCAGAAATATGTGGTCTGCAATGCAGATGAAGGTGATCCCGGAGCGTTTATGGACCGTTCGATTCTCGAAGGGGATCCGCATTCGGTTATTGAAGCAATGGCAATATGCGGATATTGTATCGGAGCCGGTAAAGGACTGGTTTATATCAGGGCTGAATATCCTCTTGCCATCGAAAGACTGAAAATCGCTATCAATCAGGCAAAGGAATTCGGATTTCTCGGCAGGAACATCCTGGATTCAGACTTTCACTTTGACATCGAGATACGGTACGGTGCGGGCGCTTTTGTGTGCGGCGAAGAAACAGCCCTGATTCACTCAATGGAAGGAGGCAGGGGAGAACCCACTCTTAAGCCGCCCTTTCCCGCCCAATCCGGATACCTTGGAAAACCAACCAATGTCAATAATGTTGAAACATTTGCCAATGTCCCTGTGATTATTCTGAAAGGTGCAAAATGGTTCAGCAGCATTGGTACCGAAAAGTCGAAAGGGACCAAGGTCTTCGCACTGGCAGGGAAAATAAATAATGTCGGACTGATCGAAGTGCCCATGGGCATCACCCTGAGGGAAGTTATTTTTGAGATCGGCGGAGGCATACGCAATGGTAAAAAATTCAAGGCGGTTCAAACCGGCGGACCCTCAGGCGGATGTCTGACCGGGAAGCACCTTGATCTGCCTATCGACTATGAAACACTTGTAGCAGCCGGATCAATGATGGGATCCGGCGGTATGATCGTCATGGACGAGGACGATTGCATGGTCGATTTCGCCAAGTTTTTTCTTGACTTTACGGTGGAGGAATCATGTGGCAAATGCACCCCCTGCCGGATTGGCAACAAGAGGCTGAATGAACTTCTTGATAAGATATGTAAAGGAAACGGCGCCATGGAGGATATCGAACGCCTTTATAACCTCAGCATCGTCATAAAAGACACAGCCTTATGCGGCCTCGGGCAGTCCTCCCCGAATCCGGTGCTTGCAACCCTGAACCATTTCAGGAACGAATACGAGGCACATATCATTGATAAAAAATGTCCGGCAGGAGTATGCAAGGCACTGATGACTTACGAAATCGTTGAAGAAAACTGTGTGGGTTGCACGGCATGTGCAAGAGCATGTCCCGTGGGAGCCATAACAGGTGAACGAAAAGAGGTACACAGGATAGATCCCAGGCTCTGCATCAAATGTGGTGCATGTCTCGAGAAATGTAAGTTCAATGCGGTAATCGTTAATTAAAAAAACGGAAATGATTAATCTTACAATAGACAATAAAAAAATCAAGGCGGAAGAGGGAACAACCATTTACAAAGCTGCAAAGATGGCCGGCATCGACATTCCGGTACTATGTTATATGGACCTGCATGACTTGAACATTGAACATAAGCCTGCAGGATGCAGAATCTGCGTGGTAGAGGTTGAAGGCAGAAAAAACCTTGCCCCATCCTGTTCCACTGAAGTTACCGAGGGGATGGTTGTTCATACACATACACTCAGGGTGCTGAATGCCCGGAGAATTGTCATGGAACTGATTCTGTCTGACCACCCCAAAGAATGCCTTGTTTGTCCAAAATCAGGTAACTGTGATCTTCAAAAAATAGCTATTAAACTGGGTATCAGAGATATACCATACCAGGAAATATCGGAAATTTCTACCTACAGAACAGATTTCTCGCCTTCGATTATCCGCAATATGGACAAATGTATCATGTGCCGCAGGTGTGAAACCATGTGTAATGAGCTGCAGACCGTAGGCGCCCTTTCTGCCATAAACAGGGGATTTATGTCTGTTGTTGCCCCTGCTTTTGAGATGGACCTGGAAGATTCTGTTTGTACTTATTGCGGACAGTGTGTGGCAGTTTGCCCTACAGCGGCACTTACAGAGGTCGATCATACCAACAGGCTCATCCGTGACTTGTCAAATCCTTCCAAAACAGTAATTGTTCAGACCGCCCCGGCCGTAAGAGCTGCACTTGGTGAAGAATTTGGCCTCGAACCAGGAACCCTGGTTACAGGCAAAATGGTATCGGCCCTGAGGAACCTTGGATTCAAATATGTATTTGATACTGATTTCGCTGCTGACCTGACCATTATGGAAGAGGGAACCGAGATGCTGGAAAGACTTTCAAAACATCTGCAGGGCGATACGAGTGTCAAGCTTCCCATATTAACATCCTGTTGTCCCGGATGGGTGAACTTTTTCGAATCTCAATTTACAGATCTGCTTGATATTCCTTCTACGGCAAAATCTCCGCAGCAAATGTTCGGAGCCATTGCCAAAAGCTATTTTGCCTCGAAAATCAATATCAGCAGGAAAGATCTGATCGTTGTCTCTATCATGCCCTGTCTCGCAAAAAAATATGAATGTCAGCGTGATGAATTCAAAGTGGATGGTAATCCCGATGTAGATTATTCAATCTCCACGCGCGAGCTGGCAAATCTTATCAAGAGAGCCAACATCGATTTTATTTCCCTTTCGGATGACGATTTTGACGCACCGCTTGGTGAATCATCAGGTGCAGCAGTCATTTTCGGTACAACAGGAGGTGTTATTGAAGCGGCCATCCGCACTGCCTACGAACTTTACACCGGGAAAAGCCTTGAAAAATTTGATTTCAGAGAGCTCCGGGGTATGGAAGGAATCAGGCAGGCAACCATTGATTTTGACGGAACTCCAATTCATATCGGCATTGCTCACGGACTTGGCAAAGCACGTGAATTGCTTGAGGGTATCAGAAAAGGGGAAAGCCGGTTCCACGCCATTGAAATCATGGCCTGTCCGGGAGGATGCATTGGCGGTGGAGGACAACCTCTGCATCACGGTAAAACAGAAATATTGAAAAAACGAATGGAAGCCATATACCGGGAAGATCAAAGCAAAACGATCCGAAAATCTCATGAAAACCCTTATATCATCAGGCTGTATGAAGAATTCCTGGGAAAACCAATGAGTGAGAAAGCGCACAGACTGCTTCACACGCATTATGTTGATAAAAGCAAAAAAATCATTTATATCTGATCCCTCAGTCATCTTAAAATCTCTGGCCATGTCCAATATAAAAGTTGAGCTAAAGAAATACCAGGTTGAACAGATTAAAGAAATCTGCAAATCCTTTGGAAATAATCCGGATGAACTTATCAATGTCCTGCACAAAGTTCAGGGGACTTTCGGTTATTTGCCCGCCGAGGTACAGGAAGTAATAGCACAGGAATTGAAAGTACCGGTGGCTAAAGTTTATGGAGTGGTTACCTTCTACAGTTACTTTACAATGCTGCCAAAGGGTGCCTATCCGATATCCGTCTGCACCGGTACAGCCTGTTATGTAAGGGGAGCTGAAACTGTTCTTCAGGAGTTTAAAAAGGAACTTGGCATTGAGGTAGGTCAAACAACCGATGATGGCAGGTTTTCAATCAGCTGCCTTAGATGTGTCGGTGCCTGCGGCCTTGCTCCTGTAGTAATGGTTGGCGACAAAACATACGGACGCGTGTCACCTGATATGGTAAGAGATATCATCAAAGAATACAGCGATTAATCTCCCGGGTAAACCTGATTACTCAGGGTTACTTTCTGAAAACAAAAACCGATCATAAGAGACTGAAAATCTTATCCCCCGAACCGGTAACAGGCCTGGCAGGCTCCTTCATTTGATACCATGCAGGCTCCAACAGGGCTCGAAGGTGTGCATATTCTGCCAAAAAGCCTGCATTCAAGGGGTGATCTTATGCCTTTCAGAACTTCTCCGCAAATGCAACCTTCCGGTTCAATGGTTTCCTCAACTTCAACTTTTATTTGCTTTTCTGCATCATGCTGTGCAAAAGCCGGCTTTATTCCCAGCCCGCTGTTAGCGAGAATACCCAGTCCCCTCCACCAGTCATCCCGCGGTTCAAATACCTCATTTATAAGGTTTCTTGCCATAAGATTTCCTTCTGCCGTAACTGCACGCCGATACTGAATTTCAACTCCCGGCCTGTTCATTTCAATCTGTCTGACAAGCATATAAATGGATTGCATCATATCAACCGGCTCAAAACCTGAGATAACAACAGCCAGCCCGTATTTTTCGACAAGCTTTTTATACATATCTGCTCCGGCTATGGTGGTAACATGACCCGGACCAATATACCCGTCAATTCTGATTCCTTCATCAACAATAGCAGCCATGGCCGGAGGCATCATCTTGTGCGCACTGAATAAGTAAAAATTTCCTGTCCCGGATTTTTGCGCTTCCTTAATGGCAACAGCGCTTGAAGGGGTTGTTGTTTCAAAGCCTATTCCCAGAAAGACCAGCAGTTTTCCAGGATTGTGTTTTGCAATTTCAATGGCATCAAGCGTTGAATACACAACTCTTATGTCAGCACCATCTGCCCGTTCCCCGGCCAGAGTGCTTGTTGATCCCGGAACCCTTACCAGATCCCCGTAGGTTGCAATGATGACATCTTTCCTGCGTGCATATGCAACTGCCTGATCAATGTATCCTCTGGATGTAACACATACAGGACAGCCCGGACCGGAAAGAAGGGTGATATGAGGTGGCAACAGTGATGAAATGCCAAACCTTCGGATGGCCATGGTATGCCCCCCGCATACCTCCATCAGCACAACAGGTTTTTTTGAAATTTTCCGGATCTCCTTTGCGAGGTCCAGAACAAGAGTCTTATCCCTGAATTCATCTACAAATTTCAATGCACTGTCTTTGAATTTCTATTTATTAAGATCTTATTACCCTGATTTCATGAACACTAAAGAACATGTCCCGGCACATCATTATCAGGATCCTGCAATTCCTTTATCAGTTCCAAAGTTTCCAAAGCCTCCTCTTCACTGATTTTTTGCAAAGCAAAACCGGTATGAACCAGAACATAATCCCCTACCCTGACATCATCGACCAGATGAAGTCCCACATTAACCAGAGATCCGCCGACTGACACCTTTGCCATGTTTCCAGCGATCTCCGTCACTTTGCCCGGTATACTTAAACACATGTTATTTCCTCATTTTAGCTGCAATGACCTGTTGCCCCAGTGCAATTCCTCCATCATTGCAGGGAATTCTGTTTTGCGAAAATACTTCAAATTTATTTTTAATCAATAAAGGCTCAAGCCTTTCCATGATATATTTATTCTGGAAAGTTCCCCCGGATAATACGACCTTGTTTAATCCGGTTTCACTGCGAATCCTTAATGAAACCCTGAAAATGGTATAAATAAAGGTGTTGTGAAATTTGGTTGCGATGATTTCAACCGGAGTTTCCTGATGAATGTCTTCAATGATCTGCTGAAACATCTCTTTGAAGGATATGGTTTCCTTCTGGTGCGAAACCTCATATCTCTGGTTTAATGAGCCTGTGGTAAGCGATTCCAGCCTCATAGGGGCTTCTGCATGAAATTTTGTAAAATGGCATATATTGGTCAATGCTGCAATGGCATCAAACAGTCTCCCTGCACCTGAAGAAAGCGGACAATTGATTTTTTTGTCAAGAGCTTCCAGAATAAGATCCAGTTTTTTTCCTTCCATCAGGCTGATGAACGGAATGTCAAGATGCTTCAGTTCCCTGCCAAATGAATTGTACAGATATGATATTGCAGTTCTCCAGGGTTCTTCGGTTACCTTATCTCCCCCGGGTAATGCGATGTATTCAAAATGCGAGTATCTCTCAAAAGAATCAAGATCAGCCAGAAGAAACTCACTGCCCCAGATATTTCCGTCCGGTCCGTATCCTGTACCGTCAAAGCTTACCCCGATGACCTTTTCATCGATGCCATGCTCTGCCATACATGAGGCAATATGGGCATGGTGGTGCTGTACCGGTATGCTTTCAATGTTTAATTCCAATGCATAACGGGTTGAAAAATAATCGGGATGCATATCATGTGCCACCAGTAAAGGGTTAAACCTGAATAACCTTTTATATTTTTCGACTGTTTCGGTGTAGAACCGGTAAGTTTCAATATTTTTGAGATCCCCGATATGCTGGCTCAATATTGACTGGTATCCCTTCCCTATACAGAAGCAATTGACAAGTTCTGCCCCTGTTGCCAGTATCCCTTCAACATTGTGGAGGGTCATAACCGGTGCAGGTGCATAACCTCTTGATCTCCTGAGAATCCTTTCTTTTCCTGAAAAAAAAGTAACAACCGAATCATCAGTCCTATTGTATATTTCACGGTTATAGGATATGATGGCATCAGCAATGGTCCCGAACACCTCTCTGGCGTCTTCATCCCCGGTGATGATCGGCTCGTCTGAAAGATTACCGCTGGTTAAAACCAGTACGGAGGCCGTGATTTTTTCAAACAACAGATAATGTATTGGCATGTATGGAAGAAATGCTCCGATGGTTTTCAATCCCAATGCTACCGAAGGAGCAAGCTGTTTTTTCATTTCGAGAAGGACAATGGGCTTCCGCCATGATGTAAGTATCTCTGCTTCGCTGCTGTTAACTTCGGCAAATTCCCTGACAGCATCAAGATTTCTGAACATCACTGCAAAAGGCTTGCCTTCTCTTTTTTTTAATTTTCTTAACCGGCTCACTGCATGCTCATCCAGGGCATCGCACATCAGGTGATAGCCTCCGGTGCCTTTAAAGGCTATGATTTTGCCTTTCCTGATGTAATCAGACAGTGTATTCAGAATCCTGTCAAAATCCATTATCTTCCTTCCGCCGGAAAACATTTCATATTTTGGACCGCATTTATTACATGCAACAGGCTGGGCATGAAACCGCCGGTCTGAAATATCTTCATATTCAGCCCTGCATTGATCGCACATCTCAAAAGGCTGCATGGTTGTATTAACGCGATCATAAGGCAGATCCCTTGTAATGGTAAACCGCGGACCGCAATTGGTGCAGTTTATTAACGGGTAATTGATGCGGTGAGACTGTGTTCTCATATCCTTAAGGCAATCGTCGCAAACCGAGATATCCGGACTTATTTCTGTTATTGCATCTGAAATGTCAGTGCTTCCGGATATGGTGAAATCGTTAAAAAGACCCGGACTTATTACTTCAGTATTTATTTCCTGAATTTCAGATGCTGCCGGAGCATCTTTTACCATCTCATCCAGAAACCTGTTAAGTGACTTTTTTTCTGCCTGGGCAATGATTTCAACACCGTCAGACAGATTATGCACATATCCGTTTATCTGATGTTTTTTAGCGAGTCTGTAAACAAACGGTCTGAATCCAATTCCCTGTACCAGCCCTTCAATCTTTATCTTTAGTGCAATCATCATATTTTTCGCCCCTTGTCAAATATTCTGTCTTGATTTTTGAATAAATATAGTCTATTTTTATTCTTTACAAGTTATTTTCAATTCAACATCCGGTAAACAAATTCATATATATTTAACATAAATGAAACTTCCACCCAGAACAGTCGAGAGACTCAGTAAATACAGGCGAATCTTAATGGAACAATCCTCTGAAGAGGAAGCCCATATCTTTTCCCACAATCTGGCCCGGCTTTTAAATATAACTCCTGAGCAGGTAAGAAGGGATCTGATGTTGATCGGTCTGACCGGCAATCACCGCAAGGGTTATAACATTCAGGCACTGCTTAAGCTCATTGGTAAAACCATAGACAGTTATGATCCGCAATACATAGCCATTATAGGTATGGGCAACCTTGGAAGGGCTGTTACGGCTTTTATCCGTAAATCGGAAAGCAGGCTCCGTATCGTTGCCGCCTTTGATATTGATCCCATGAAGATAAATCATGAAATAGCAGGTGTTCATTGCTATCATGTCAGCGAAACAAAACAAATAATCAAAAAACTGGATATCAGCATCGCCATCCTGACTGTTCCTCCCGATGCAGCCAAAAACATAGCCAGAATTCTAACCGAATCCGGTATTAAAGGAATGCTGAATTTCACATCGGTTCACCTGGATATTCCTGATGATGTTTACCTGAAAGATTATGACATCATCACCTCCCTGGAGGAGATCGGTTTTTTTATCAAAGCAAAGTAGTTTTCAGATCATTTTTCTGATTACTTCACTATTGGGTTTCTTAATATGTTTTGATGGTATAATTGAGACAGGTACTGATATCATAAAATATTGACAGTAATAATATAAGAAATATCAATTGTTACATGGCAAAATAGTACTTTGCCAACTCAGTACCAGGGAGGTCTGTTAGGTATAAAAAAACAAGCTCTCCAGTTCGCTGCGAAGGTTAACATAATTTACGATAACATCATCAGGTACCTGAAGAACGACAGGGGAAAAATTCAAAATACCTTTAATACCAAGGGAAACAAGTTTGTCACAGACTTCCTGTCCTGCTATTTCAGGCACAGCAATGATTGCTGTTTTAATATCATGCTGTTTTACAATTTCTTCCAGTTTATCCTGGGGATAAACCGGTATTGCAAATTTTTTGGTGTATTTGGCAGGATCAAGATCAAAACCTGCAACAATAATAATTCTGTTTTCTCTGAATCCCTGGTAATTAGCAAGTGCCTGGCCGATATTCCCCATGCCTATAACGATTACATTTCTGTCACCACTGCTTTTGAATATGCCATCAATCACTGATAACAGATACCTGATGTCATAGCCTCCCCTTTTGCTCCCTTTAATCCCGAAAATTGAAAAATCCTTCCTGACCTGCTCTGCCGTAACCCCTGCTTCTTTACCAAGATTATAAGAGAATGCCTTTTCAAATCCAAGCCGCAGAAACTTCAGCAAACAGACACGGTACTGTAAGAATCTTTTTAAAACCCTGTAGCTGGTCATCTCTTCCTAAACCTTAGATTAATTAAGCCATGCAGCCATAAATGCTTCTTTATAATAATTCAATATTAGGTCTGCCGATGAGATTTTCTTGAAAATTCCATGGACAAATATAATACTTTGTATATATTTGATGAAACATATTGTGAAATTTGGAACATTAAAAATGAATCCTTCTTTCCAAATACACAAAAATGACTGGTTTGCTTTCCTTCACAAATCCTCTGAAGAATATAATGTATACCTGCCTGTCAGATTCAACAATCATATAGAATATGAGATATTGCAGGATGAACCTGAAAATATTGCCCTGAACATTGCCAGGCCTGTCACACCATTAAAAACATTTTTGCTTCCTGTAAAAGAAAACGTTGTTATTAATACTTCAATTCACAATAAAAATATCATTATCGGTGTCCCCTCCTGTGATTTACATGCACTTGATCTCCTTGACAAAATATATCTCGACCAGAAATTTATTGATGATTCTTACAGGATCAACAGGGAGAATACCATTCTGATAGGCACTGATTGCCTTGAAATTCATGAGAACTGTCATTGTATTTCCTACAATATCAATCCTTTTCCCGAGATCAATCATGACCTGTCGCTTGTTGCTGTAAACGGCGAAATTATCATCTCGGTCAATTCAGGCAAAGGCAAAAAGCTTTTTGACGAGTTGAAAAGCAGCTTTCCGGTTAAAGAAGCAGAGAAGATGCAGATTGACAAGATACAGGAGAAAAGAAAAGAGATTATCATCCAGCTTAAAAAGAATAACAAATCACTGCCCGACTATCAAAAAACAGGAGACCTGATTCAGAAATCGGAGGATGAAATTTGGGAAAGGTATGCCCGGACATGTGTTTCCTGCGGTGCATGCACTACTATATGCCCGACCTGCACATGTTTCCTGCTGATCGACAGGCCCGATTTTGAGAAAGTCCGGCAGGTGGATGCCTGTCAGTTTCCCGGATTTGAAAAAATAGCTGCAGGAGAGGATCCGTTGAAGAGGAAGTATGTGCGTTTCAGGAACAGGTATCTGTGCAAATATGTATGGAGACCCGGGCAATTCAGCTCGATTGCATGCACAGGCTGCGGCAGGTGCATTGACAGCTGCATCGGTAACATCAGCAAAAATGAAATATTTATTGAAATGGCAGGAGATGACGGTTAAAAAAGGAAGCAAACGCCCTCAAATGATAATGAAGGATTAACGCATGATAATTAACAACTGACAAATCCGGAAATAAAACCAACTATCGTGTCCGAGACAAAAAACAACATATACAAGCCCATCAAAGCCAAAGTGGACAAGGTAATCCAGGAGTCGCCCGCGATAAAATCCTTTGTTCTGATTCCTGAGCATGAATTCTCATTTAAAACAGGAGAGTTTATTGAACTCACACTGAACGGATATGGTGAAGCACCTTTCACGCCTTCCTCATCACCACTTGAAAAGAAAAAAATTGAAGTGACTGTTATGAAGGCAGGTTATGTCACCGATAAAATTCATGCACTGAGACCTGGAAATATCGTTGGCATCAGGGGTCCTTTCGGTAGAGGATACCCGCTTGAGAAATTTTACGGGAAAGAAGTTGTGATACTCGGCGGTGGCTGTGGTTTTGCCCCTATCAGGTCATTATTGTATAACCTGATGGCTGAGAAAGATAATTTTAAGAAAGTGACACTGTGCTATGGTGCCAAAACACCTGAAGACTGTATCTATAAACCTTTTGTTGATGAGCTTAGAAAGGTTGATAAATTTGAGATTTACCGCAGTGTTGATAAGGCTGATGAAACATGGGAGGAAAAAGAGGGGGTTGTAACTGTGCTCCTGGATGACATTAAAGTCGATATCCCAAATTCTGTTGCAGTTGTTTGCGGTCCCCCGGTTATGATGAAATTCGGGACGTTTAAATTGCTGGAAATGGGGTATCCTGAAGAGGATATTTATCTGTCGATGGAGAAGAACATGTCGTGCGGACTTGGAAAATGCGGACATTGTATGCTGGGTAAATACTTTGTATGCAAAGACGGTCCGGTCTTTACCTATGCAGAAATCAAGAATGAACCGGGCATCTGGTTATAAAACATAAAATATGAGTAAAAAACTGCTCATCGACTTAATGAAGCTCAGAGAATCAGATGTCATGAAGATCGAAGGAGTCTTCAGGCAGGAGGGACCTTTTAAAGCTTTCAAAACAATCAGGGAACTGGCGACTTTTCAGTTTACCTGCAGAAGATGTGAAAATGCACCGTGCATCAATGCCTGTCCGGCCGGAGCTCTTGAGAAAGATGAGAACGGAATGATAACCAGGGCTGTAAACCTCTGCATCAGGTGCAAATCATGCATTGTTATCTGTCCGTTTGGAACCATGATGAATGACCTGTTTGAAGTAAAAACATCCGGTTACCGGTTTTTTGATCTGGGTGATGATGAAGAAATGAAAGAATTTGCACAGGCTTTTCCTGAAGGTGTGGTCAGAATTGTGGAAATGGATGAGAATCCGGATGAAAAGATTTATAAACTGAATGACAAAATCCTGGTAAAGGAACTAATGTGGTCATAATATGGGAAAGGAACTTTTCTATTACTTTGTTTATCCCGGTTTTCTGTTTATTGCAATTACCGGCGGTATCCTTTCATGGTATGACAGAAAGATCACTGCCTGGCTGCAATTCAGAAAAGGCCCCCCGTTTTTACAGCCTTTTTACGATTTCCTGAAATTACTGCTGGTCAAGGAAACCATACTGCCGGCCAAAGGCTCCAAAATGACCTTTTTACTGGCACCGGTTCTTTCCGTTACAGGGGCCATGCTGGCAGGAATCCTGATAATGGTTCCTGCAACCGGAATCGATACAGGCTTTACCGGTGATATCATTGTCATCTTTTATCTGCTGACCATCCCGTCCTTAACCTATATCATTGGTGCCCTGGCATCAGGAAACCCGCTTGCAGCTGTCGGGGCATCAAGAGAGATGAAACTGATCATCAGTTACGAACTGACCTTTCTGCTGGCAGTGGCAGCAGTGATCATGAAAGCCGGTTTAAGCATCAGTATGCTTGATATCATCGCCTTACAGCAAGACGGAGCCTTTATCGGAAGTATTTCAGGTATTTTATTATTCGTTGTCATTATCCTGACAATGCAGGCTAAACTCGGAATGGTGCCTTTTGACATGGCTGAGGCTGAAACTGAAATCACCCACGGTTCTTTTATTGAGTATTCCGGTTCTGCATATGCGCTGATAAAGCTTACAAAATATATTATGCTTTTCATTCTGCCGGTTTTTCTTTGTATACTGTTGCTGGGAGGTTTCCGGCTGGATGGGATACACATATTATGGTCTGTTTTAAAGGTGCTTGGAATCGTATTGCTGCTGACCATCATCAGGAATACAAATCCGAGGGTAAAAATTGCCCAGGCTATGAGGTTTTTCTTTATATGGATGAACCTTATTGCAATAATAGCTATTGTGTTGATATTATTCGGATTTTAAAATTTTATCAAATTGGGATTCAAGGAGTTTTGTTTTAAAAAGTCTCTCTGGTTGTTCCATTTCGGTGGAGCTTCATGCAACAATTGCGATATCGAGATTCTTGCCTGCCTGACACCGAGATTTGATGTCGAACGTTTTGGCATGCAACTGGTAGGAAGCATCAGGCATGCTGATGTGCTGCTTGTCAATGGTTCAATCAATCAGAAAGATAAAGTCCGTTTACTTGAATTATACAGGCAGGCACCCAAACCGATTCTTGTTGTGGCAATTGGTGCCTGTGGATGCACGGGAGGAATTTTTGCAGAAAGCAATGTGTTTGCCGGTCCTGTCGACAAAATCATCCCGGTGGATGCATACGTTCCCGGTTGCCCCCCTAAACCGGAAGCCATTATTGCAGGTATTGTCAAACTATTGAACAAAAAACCGGCAAAACAAAAAACAGCTTAATATTGAATTGATGGCAGAGATCGCTGAAATAAAAGAAATAAAAAAGAATTTCAAAAACAGTATTACGGGGATCGAATTAAGATCTCCCCTCAGAGCCACTGTTAGCATCAGGCCGGATAAACTGGTAAAAATAACTGAATTTCTTTACCACCGGCTGAATCTCCGTTTTATCATTGCATCGGCCTTTGAAACCAGACAGGGTTTTGAAATCCTTTATCATTTCAGCAATGATGCAAACGGACTGGTTTTAAATATCCACGTGGTTTTATCAAAGAAAAAACCTGAAATACAGTCCCTGACAGGAATATTTGAAGCATCCAGCTGGATAGAAAGGGAAATGCATGAGACATTCGGGATCAATTTCCTGAACCATCCAAACCTTGAAAAGCTGATATCAGAAGGTAACTGGGCTAAGGGAGTGTATCCGTACAGGAAGGGTGGAAAATAATGAATAATTCATAATCGGCAATCGATGAAAAGTGATCTGCTTAAGCTATAAGAAAAAGGAACGAAGAACAAAAAACAATGAGCAAAATAATCCCCATAGGACCTTATCACCCGCTGCAGGAGGAGCCTGAACTTTTCAAGCTCTATTGCGAGGGTGAGATTGTGAAAGATATCAAATGGGAAACAGGTTATAATCACAGAGGTATAGAAAAACTCAGTGAATCGAAAACATTTGATCAGGTTTTCTTTCTGGTTGAAAGGGTATGCGGAATATGCTCGACCTCCCACCCTTTTGCCTTTGCAAATTGCATGGAAGAAATCGGGGAAGTTGAAATACCTGACAGGGCAAAATATATCCGATCCATCATCGGAGAGCTTGAGAGGATACACAGCCATATGCTCTGGTTCGGACTTGCAGGTCATTTCATCGGGTACAACACAGTGTTCATGTGGGTCTGGAAATACCGTGAACCGGTACTGGATCTTTTCGAGATGATTACCGGGAACCGGAACAGTTATGCCATGTTTAAAATAGGAGGTGTAAGAAGGGACATCGAAAATAACAAAATCGGAAAAATAAAGGAAACCCTTGACCTGATCAGGAAAAAAACCGATATGCTGATCGGCGCAGTCATGGATGATCCTGTTATCCATGCCCGTACAAAGGGAGTCGGAATCCTTACCAAAGATGATATCATCAATTATGGGGCAGTCGGTCCGACAGCAAGGGCTTCGGATGTTGCCATTGATGTCAGGCACGATAATCCTTATGCAGCCTATCCGCTGGTCAACTGGAAAATCATCACGGCCAAAGAAGGCGACGTGTTTGCCAAAGTTGAAGTCAGGTTGCTTGAAATACTGGAATCCGTCTCCATCATCGATCAATGCCTTGAAGGCCTGAAAAAAGAGAAAGAAGGAGAGATCGAAACAAAGGTTAAAGCAATACCCGAAGGCATTGGAACCGGTCGCGCCGAAGCACCGAGGGGTGAGGTTTTTCATTTTGTTAAAACCAATGGCTCAAATTACCCCGAAAGGCACAAAATCAGGGCTCCCAGTTATGTAAATATTGCCACTTTTAAAAAATCGTGTATCGGACAGACCATTTCCGATGCAACCATATCGCTTGCAGCAGTGGATCCGTGTTACTGCTGTACTGAAAGGCTTGCTTCGGTTTACGACAAAGATACCGGTACGAAAGTATTTGGCGGAGAAGAGCTGATAAAAAATTCACAACAGAAAACCAGAGAAATACAAAAAACAATATTAAGAAATGAACACTGACTTTGCGGACAGCGGAATAAACTTATTCATATTAATGGCCGGACTGTTACCACTGGCAGCAGGTTTATTGTTTCTGTTCATTCCTGACCGGTTCAGGCTTTTCAAAGGTATCTTTTCCCTGTTGATAGCAACTATCTCTTTATGTGGTGCCGGTTTGTTGTTCAGAAATACCAATCTGCCGCTGAATTCAAATTTACTGGATTGTCTGGGACAGGATCATCCTGAGACAGGAAACATGCCGGGAAATGCAAAGTCATTCTTTTCTCTTTATATTGATAACCTGGCAGTTCTGGTTATGCTGTTTATCTCAATCTTTACATTTTTGATTCTGATTTATACCCTTGCCTATGCTCATAAAAGAAAAAGGCTCCCGCAGTTTTTCTCCCTGGTTTTGCTGACATCAGGATCTTCAATGCTTGCGGTATTATCTGATAATATGATATTATTCATTGCCTTTTGGGGTTTCCTTGGTCTTACACTTTATAAAATCATCAGTCCGGATGATGAGGCCAGCAGCGCTGCGGCAAAAAAGACTTTAATCCTCATAGGTGCTTCTGATGGTATCATGATTATGGGCATGGCCATCATCTGGCACATTTCGGGCAGAATTGATATGTCGTTGATGGAATTGCCGACTGACAGCACACTGAGTATAACTGCATTTGTTTGTCTGGCTATCGGTGCGTTCACCAAAGCCGGTGCATTTCCGTTTCATTCCTGGATACCTGACTACACCGAGGCAGCACCTGCCCCTGCATCAGCATATCTTCCTGCTTCTCTCGATAAACTGCTGGGCATCTATTTTCTTGCAAGAATCTGTAACGAGATATTTGTATTAAATGACTGGCTGAGACTGATCATCCTTATTCTGGGAGTGACAACCATCATTATCGCTGTCATGATGGCTTTGATACAGCATAATTACAAAAAGTTGCTGGGCTATCATGCAGTTTCCCAGGTCGGATATATGGTCACCGGTATCGGGCTCGGATCGGTTCTTGGAATAGCAGGCGGTTTATTCCATATGGTTAACCATGCTTTATACAAAAGCGGACTGTTCCTCGTGGCAGGAAGCATCAAAACGCAAACAGATCAGGACAAGCTGGAAAAACTTGGCGGCCTGAGCAGGCAGATGCCTTTGACTTTTTTTGCGGCCCTGGTCTTTGCACTCTCAATCTCGGGTGTGCCCCCGCTTAACGGATTTGCATCAAAATGGATGATTTACCAGGGAATCGTCGATTTTGGCCATGGCGAGAGCCTTGCAAGCCAGCTATGGATTGTCTGGCTTGCACTTGCTGTGATCGGCTCTGCACTCACACTCGCCAGTTTTATCAAATTCATTTCAGGTGTATTTCTCGGCAGACAAAAACAGGAACTTAAAAAAGCCAGGGAAGTGAGCTGGCTGATGTGGATGCCTCAGATCATTCTGGCCATAATCTGCATCGGATTTGGGGTCTTTGCATCCGGATGGGTTATACCGAAATTGTTTTCACCTGTTGTCGGAGAGGTTAAATTCATCGGATTCTGGAATTCCTCTTTAATTTCCCTGCTTATTCTTATTTCCCTGATTCTTGGTATTCTTACTTATCTAATATTCTCCGTGTCAAGGTTCCGGGCGGATGATATCTTCCTGGGCGGAGAGACCGGAAAGGAAGAAGCAGGTTTCTCATCCACAGAATTCTACGAAACCATCAGAAATTTTGAACTACTTAAACCGGTCTACAGGGCAGCTGAGAAAAAATGGTTTGATATTTACGATCTCTCAAAGGGATTTGTTCTCAAAATAAGCCATTTATTCAGTGCTGCCCATAACGGGATACTATCAAATCTTGCATTCTGGGTGCTGGCAGGATTGATTTTTATGTTTATTTTCTTATTGTTGTAATACCTTATAAAAGATATGGAAATTACATTATCGATATTGCTTGTATTCATGATTGTAGGTGCAGTATATGCACTTTTTGCAAAAGATCTGCTGTCGGCTTTGATATCATGTGGCATTGTTGGATACGGACTTGTGATCTGTTTCCTGCTCCTGAAAGCACCGGACCTTGCAATTGTGCAGATTGTCGTTGAGACCATTACCCTGGTCATTATGGTAGCTGTTATACTGGACAGCACAAGAAAAGACCTGAAAGAAAACATTGTGATAAGAGAAAAAGGCATCCCTTTTATCAATGCCAGATACGTTTTTAATGTGCTTACGGTGGTTGTACTGACCCTCTTTTTCCTGTTTTTCTTTAACCAGGCCATAGACAGGCTTGAACCCTTGGGACAGCACGTAACCAGAATGGCAACAGGATACATCGAAAATGCTGCAGAAAAAACAGGAAGCGCTAACCTGGTGACCGGAATCATATTTGATTTCAGAGGATATGATACATTGGGCGAGGCAACCATCCTGTTCACTGCAGTAATGGGGGTACTGACAATTTTGCGTTTGAAAGGCAGAAAAGAACAGGTAAACGGTGAATGATGAAATACAGGGACCGGAAAACAAAATAACGGAAAGATTAAATACTGACAGGAGGGATGAAAAGATATAAAACATTGAAAATAAGCGATAGAGAGCGTCGAAAAGACAATGAATACGAATTATTCTGAAATGATAAATTATGTCGCCAATTGTTAAAAAAGTAACACAGCTTGTATCAGGTATCATATTCCTTTACGGAATCTATATCATTCTGCACGGACATTTAACACCGGGTGGCGGATTTGCAGGTGGTGCAATTTTAGCAGGTTCATTCATACTGCTGGTTCTGGCATTCGGAAGTGATGTGCTCAGACTCAGGACAAAGGAAGAAGGCTCATCACTGACAGAGAGCCTTGCCATACTTGCATTTGTTTTAATGGCTACAATGGCAATGTTGCTCGGCACAAAAATCTTTTTCAGCAACTTCCTGCCAAAAGGACATATTGGCGAACTGATCAGTGCGGGTGTTATCCCGCTCTATAACATAGCTGTCGGTATTGAAGTAGCTGCAGCCCTGTTTACTATCTTTCTGGCCCTGGTAATTTATAAAGAAGAAATAACCAAATGATCGTATATATTTTATGTTTTATTCTCTTCCTGGTTGGATTGTTCGGAATACTGACAAGCCGCAATATCATTAAGATTGTGATTGGGCTTTCATTCATGGAGTTCAGTGTATATCTTTTCCTGGTGCTTATTGGCTATATTGACAATGGTCAGGCACCAATACTTTCCGACAATATAGCTGCAGCCAAATATGTTGATCCGCTGCCACAGGCAATGGTACTTACAGCTATTGTGATCGGGCTCGCGACAAAAGCAATGCTGCTGACAATGGCCATCCGGATATATAAGAAGTTTAACACATTTGACATTAGAAAAGTAACAAGCCTAAAAGGATAAGTTATGGATAAATTCATCCCCTTATTCGTAATACTGCCCCTGATTGCTGCATTCCTGATCCCGGTATTCGGAAGGTTTTTAAAAGCATTCAACAAGACAATTACATTGTTAGTCTTCCTGACATTGTTAATCCTGAGCTTATTTTACCTTTTTGCAGGCAGCCAGGCTTCTTTCGTATACCATATCGGAGGATGGAAACCTGTAAATGGTGTGCCCATTGCAATTTGTTTTCTTCTTGATCCGTTCAGCGGATTTATGCTCATCATCATCAATATGATGGCATTCCTTTCCACACTTTATTCGGTTTCATACATGACCAGATACACCGGTGAAAACTATTATTACACCCTGTTTGCAATTATGGTTGCAGGTCTTAATGGTGTTGTTATAACCGGCGACCTTTTTAATCTGTATGTATTTCTCGAAGTTACCGTGATTGCATCATATGCCCTGGTGGCATTTGGCACAGAAAAAGAAGAACTTGAAGCATCATTCAAATACCAGGTACTTGGAGGAATGGCAACCGCCCTGATCCTTTTCAGCATCGGGATGATTTACTGGTACACAAAAACACTAAACATCTTTGACATCTCTGCAATTCTAAAAGACAGCAGCGATTATAAGCTCATAGAATTCACCCAGCTTATGCTGATAGCCGGATTCGGACTGAAAGCAGCCATTATGCCATTCCACGGATGGCTGCCCGATGCCCATTCTTCTGCTCCCTCACCCATTTCGGCAATGCTATCCGGTGTTGTCATCAAAGCTGCAGGATTATATGTCATTTTCAGGCTGTTTTTCAACATGTTTGAAATCTCATATGTCATAGGTATCATCATTACAGTTATTGGAACGCTGTCGATGGTTGTCGGAGTTTTTCTGGCAATCGGACAGTGGGATCTCAAACGATTACTTGCTTATCACAGCATCAGCCAGATGGGTTATGTGATACTGGGCGTGGGAATGGGTATGCTGATTCTCTCCAGGAACGGAAGCGAGGCACTGGCAGCACTGGCAATCACAGGAGGACTTTTCCATCTGATTAACCATGCCGTATTCAAAGGATTGTTATTTCTGAATGCAGGTTCTATTGAATACAGGCTTAACACACGTGATCTGAAGCATATGGGAGGATTATCGGCATCCATGCCATTGACATACTCAACTTCACTTGGGGCTTCCATGGCCATATCGGGTATTCCTCCTTTTAACGGTTTCTTCAGTAAACTGATAATCATTGTAGCAGCCATACAGGCCAGGTACTATGTACTGGCATTACTGGCCGTAGTAGTCAGTATTATCACCCTTGCTTCTTTCTTAAAATTTCAGCGTTATGCTTTTTACAACACCAAAGTGGAACATGAGAAAAAAAAGTACAGGGATGTTCCTTTTGTGATGATTCTTTCCATGGTCATCATGGCATTGCTATGCCTTGGTTTAAGTCTCCTGATAATACCGGATGTCAGAGACAATGTCCTTCAGCCTGCTGTGGATGTATTAATGAGAAAAAACGATTACTTCATAAATATATTGAATAT
Source organism: Bacteroidales bacterium (assembly GCA_016933335.1). GTDB lineage: Bacteria > Bacteroidota > Bacteroidia > Bacteroidales > UBA10428 > JAFGPL01. The sequence goes on from JAFGBD010000062.1 coordinate 39,213, forward strand.
GTAAGATGAGATACCTTGTCCTTTTTATATTATGTATGATCATATGGATCCTCCTCACATTCAGTCTCGAATTGAACAACATCATTGTGGGTGCTGTGGTCTCGGTTTTAACATCCGTTATTTTTGGCAGATATTTTATAAAAAACACGTCCAAGTTTTTTCAGCCAAAACGCTATTTCTGGTTCATCATTTATCTGATCATATTCTTATGGGAATGTCTGAAGGCTAATTTTGATGTAGCGTACAGGGTTCTGCATCCTGCAATGCCTATCAGGCCGGGAATTGTAAAAGTCAAGCTGAACCTTCGTTCAGTTACAGCAAGGATGATGCTTGCCAATTCCATTACGATGACCCCCGGAACACTGTCCGTTGACCTGAAGGATGATATCCTGTATGTGCACTGGATCTATGTCAGTACTACAGATCCTGAAATTTATGGTCTTAAGGTTGCAGGCCGGTTTGAAAAATACATTAAGAGAATTTTTGATTAAAAACCCGGGATATGGAACAGTTTCTTTACATTATGCTTTACATACAGATCACGCTTTGTTTCTTTTGTCTCTTTAGAATAATAAAGGGACCAACTATACCTGACAGGATGGTAGGAATAGATATTTTCGGAATACTGGTTGTCGGTATATGTGCCATCATCGCAGTTCTAACAGACAGGATGTTTATCATAGATATTGGTATCGCATGGATTATTTTAAGTTTCATCGGGACATTAACACTTGCAAAATACCTGGGAGGGAAAAAACTCAATGAATGAAATAATTTTTAAAATACTTCTGATCATCGGTATCCTTTTTAACCTGTTCGGCTGCATCGGACTTGTAAGGCTGCCCGATGTTTATAACAGGCTTCAGTCTGCCACCAAATGTGTCACACTTGGCACATGCAGCATATTGCTTTCATTGTTGTTTCATTTCGGTTTTACCGAAATAGGAATCAAAGCCATCGTGGCCATACCATTATTGTTCTTTGGTGCGACGGTAGCGGCTCATGCACTGGTCAAAGGCTCATACCTTTTTGGAGTGAAACTCGGAGATCAAAGTGTAATTGATGAATATAAGGATGAAGCAGAGAAATCCTCAGAGGACAAGAAAAAAATGAATAAAAAATGAAATATCCCAAGGTAAGAGAAATAAAAGAAGCTTTGATATCGCTTTTTACTCCGGCTTATACCACCGGATTTCCGGCAAAGCCTCACATGCCATTTGAAAACTACCGGGGAAAGCCCGTGGTTGATGATAACAATTGTGTGGGCTGTGAAACCTGCGCCAATGTATGTCCACCCGGGGCAATTACTTTTACGGATGATAAGAAGAAAAAGATCAGGACCATTGTCAGGAATTATGGATTATGCATTTTTTGCGGACAATGTGAAGAGCATTGCATAACCGGAAAGGGTGTAAAGCTGAGTGATAAGATATATGACCTGGCAACCTTTGAAACAGGTAACCTGATTGAAAAACAGGAGAAGGAACTTCTGATTTGCGAATATTGCAATGCTGTTATAACCACAAAACAACATATCCAGTATCTTCATAAGAAACTGGGCCCAGTAGCATATGCTTCGATACTCAATCTGAATATGTTAAACGAAAAACTGAAACTGGCCAGAGATGAAGATGTTTCGGTACCGGTTTACGATGATCTGAAACGCAAAGACATGTTTAACATCATTTGCCCGAATTGTCTGCATCAGGTTCTGGTAAAATTCATTGATTAGTGTTATCAGATTTACAAGCACTCCGGCAGGATAAAAACCAGACCATCCTTTTTGTTGGAATTGGCAATGTCCTGCGTACCGATGACGGTGCAGGGGTTTATATTTCTCAAAGAATAACCGAACATAATCGGATAATGGCACTTACGGTTGAAGTGAGTATTGAAAACTATATTCAGAAGATAAACCATTACAGCCCGGATCTTATCATTTTGATTGACGGTATGAATTTCAATAAGGATCCCGGATATTACAACCTCTTACCGGTATCCGAACTCATGGATTTTACCACAAACACCCATAATATATCTCTCAGGAACATTTCAGAATATTTACCTGGTAATGTGCAGATATTGGGCATACAACCTGAAAGCATAAGCTTTGGTGAAGGACTGACCCCATGTGTAAAAAAATCGGCCAATGAAATCATCCGGTTTATTAATTCTCTTTAATCCGCTTCATACAGAATCCCGAATCCAACCTGTCAGAATGCTGCATGCCTGCTGCCGGAATAAAATAACAGATTCAGGATTTATTCTTCTCATTCAGATACCGGGACATGATCCGCAATAATTTATCCCTGATAATAGGCTTGGCCATATAATCATCAAAATCTTCCTTCCGTATCAGATGTTCTTCTCTGGGTAATGCGTAAGCTGTAAGGGCTATCACAGGCACAGCATCACTAATCTTCCTGATTTCTTCAGCTGCCTGGAATCCATCCATTAAAGGCAGTTTTATATCCATAAGGATAATATCAATCTTTTTCAGGTTTTTCTTGAATAGTTCAATTGCTTCCTCCCCGTTCTTTGCCCATAATATCTCCAGATTGGTTTTCTTGAGCATGGATTCAACAACCATAAAATTTGAAGTCTCATCCTCAACTACAAGGACGCTCTTTTCAGACCAGTCCGGAACCGGCAGTCCGGTTGATGTAATGGTTGAAACATCTTTTTCTGCAGGCTCGTCCAATGTTTTTACAGGAAGCCGGAAAAAGAACTCTGTTCCTTTTCCAACCACTGATTCGAGCCATATTTCACCGCCAAGTCTTTCTACAAGGTACTTGGTAATGGATAATCCCAGACCAGCACCACGATACAGGGTTATCTTGTCATCTTCAACTTTTCTGAAACGATCAAAAATAATCTCATAATTCTTTCTGTCGATTCCGATGCCCGTGTCCTTAACATAGAAAGTTATTTCCTTATTCTCTGTAATTTCTTTTATTCCGTATTCTATTGAACCGTCTTTTGTGAATTTAATGGCATTGTTAATCAGGTTACTGAAAATCTGTTTGAGCCTGATATGATCTGAGACCAACACCGGCGCTTTATTCAGGTAAGATTTATTTAAAACAATCTGCAAAGAACGGTTATGGCTCATTTCTATTCTTCGTAACTCTTCTTCATATATATAATAGATTTCATCAAACAATTTTCGCAGATTCACTTCTGAAAAGGATATATCCAACTGACCCGCCTCGATTTTTGAAAAGTCAATGATATCGTTGATAAGATTGAGCAATGAAAATCCATTGCTCTGAATGATCTGGTAAAATTCCTTCTTCTCATCTTCCTGGATCTGATCTTCAGTGAGCAGGTTCACAAAACCAATAATGGCATTTAAAGGTGTACGTATCTCATGTGACATATTTGCAAGAAAGGCTGACTTCAGCTTATCTGATTCTTCTGCTTTTTCTTTGGCCTTTTCGAGGTCTTTTGTTCTGTCCTGAACCAGTAATTCCAATTCATTTCTGTGCTGTTCCAGTTCAATATTCTGAGACTTAACAATATCATAAGCAGCCGCATTGTCAAGGGCAATGGCAATATAAGAGGCCAGTGTCTGAAGGGTCTGCAGGTCTTTTTCAGTGTAGGCATTTTTATGAAAGCTCTGTACTGTAAGGATCCCTATTTTCTTTTCCATCACAGTAAGAGGTAAATATATCAGAGAGTCTGGATACCTGGAGGATCTTATCATCATTTCTGTAATAAAATTCTTATACTCGTTTTCAAAATCATTACTCATGATGATCTTCTGGTTCCTGAAACACCAGGCGGCACAGCTTGTAGGGTCATTCAGCGAACTGTCGAATGCAGGTATCGGAACACCATTTTCCATTAACCTTGAAAACACGATGCTTTCAGATGGATCGTCATATACACCGATTCCAAAAACAGATGTATCAATCAGCGAACTCACATAGTTATAAATCATATCATTAATGGCTTCCAGATTCAGGATTGCAGTCAGTTTTTGTCCGAAATCACTCAGGATTTTGATCTTGTCATAGGATTGTTCCAGCTGTTCGCTTTTCTTACGGATCTCATCATGCTGGATCGTGATCTCTGTTTTTTGGGATTGTATTTCCCTGTTTCTTGCTATGATTTCTTTCTGCTGTTCCTTTAGTTCAATATTTGATCTTTTTAATTCTGCAGTTCTTTCTTCAACCGCTTTTTCAAGAATGCGTTTTTGCTTTCTTAAATTCTCCGATCTTAAATAAGAATATATGACCGGAACTGCAAAAAGCAGAAGTATGACCATTACCCTGAATCCCCATGTTTGCCAGAAAAGGGGCAGGATCTTAATATCCAGTTCGGCAGGTTCTTCAGATAACACACCGTCGTAATTGATAGCATATACCCTGAAAGTATAATCTCTTGCAGGAAGATCGGTATAGGTAACAAAGTTATGATAAGCACCGGCAGTGGAATAGTCTGAATCAAAACCTTCCAGAATGTACTTGTACCTGTTTTGTTCAGGATTTGAAAAATGCAAGGCATCAAATCTGATGGTAAATACCTTATCTTTGTTCTTTAATTTGATGGCTTTTGTCTTGCTTATCGATTTTTTTAAAATAACCCGCCCGTTAAATTCACGTCCAACCGGAACACTTTTATTGTTTATCAGCAAGTCAGAAATGACAATCGAGGGTCTGTGCCGGTTTTCTTTTATTTTTTCAGGATAAAATGAGTTAAATCCATTAATGCCTCCAAAATAAAACTCTCCGTCCGGCGATTTGAAATAGGCATTGTAGTTGAATTCTCTGCTCTGAATTCCATCTTTTTTATCATAAACCCTGTAATTCATACTTTCAGGAAACAGCACCGCCTTTATCATTTTTACCAATCCGTTGTTTGTTGATATCCAGATATTGAGTTGCTTGTCTTCCAGAATACCGTAAACATTTAAAAAAGGGTAACCTTTTTCATATGAGTAACTGTTCCATTGTTTCTTTCTCATATCATATCTTGCAAGTCCAATGGTACTTCCCGTCCAGATATTGCCTCTTGAATCTTCGTAAACAGCATAGACCTTCCCGATTAAGGAATCATTTCTGACAAATGTAAATTTTTCATTATCAGTGTCATATAACCAGAATCCATGAATACCACCTATTCTGAGATCACCTTGTGAATTTTCGAAAATAGATATGTAAAAGTCATGATTGAAATGAAAAAATCTCATGCTCCCGTTCTTTAATAAACTTAAAGTGCTGGGCTGTTCATCCCAGTCTTTATTGGACAGCAGCCAGAGATTGTTTTTGCTGTCAACAAACACAGTGTATATTTTGTCACAAAAAATGCCTGAACTGTCACCGGGAATATGTTTATAATGAACAAATTTCCCTGTCTTCGGAGAATAATAATCCAAACCTCCAAGATTTGTTCCTATCCAGAGATTTCCTTTTTTATCCATTGCAACTGACTTAACATCATTATAGGCAATCGAGTGTTCATTATCCGGATCATGTACAAGGTATTTAAAAGTACCTGTTTTTTCATCAAATACATTCAGGCCTTTCTCTGTTCCTATATACAGTTTCCCTTTATCTTTGGCAAAAGTAAAAATGCTGTTGCTGTTCAAGAAATGAATATCATTCTCAAGTTCAGTATAATGAACAAAAGGTTTTCTTTCCATATCAGCATAGTTGATTCCCCCATAATGGGTACCGAGCCATAAGCCGTTTTGCTTATCCTTATAGCTGCATAAAACAGAATTATGTGTCAGCTTAGAGAAGTAATGTTTGGTATCTGCATACAAACTGAATTGATTTGTTTCAGGATGAAAAAGGTATAATCCTCCTCTGGTCCCAAAAAGAAGATTGCCTTCATTATCTTCAAATACCGTGCGCACCCTGCTGGTATAAATATTTTCACTGTCAACGACATAAGCATTAAATGAGGAATCTTCAGGATTTAAAGAACATGTTCCGTTATTGTATGTTGAAATCCAGATTTTGCCCGAAGTATCTTCATAAATATCATCAATAATATTACCTGGTATGCTATACGGGTCATCCGGGTTCTTTACAAAGCATTTCAGCTTCCGGCTCTTTGTATCCAAATGACAAAGGCCTCTGTTATAACATGAAAACCAGATATTCCCGTTTTTTGCCACCATTAAATTATATACTGAGTCGCTTGGCAGACTGACCGGTTTTGTATCTTCTGTAAATATCTCAGATACTTCATCATCTTTAAGGGAATAAACGATAAGACCCTGGTATGATGTTATCCATAAATGATGATTTTGATCTTCCTCGATGTCATATACAATTTTGCTTATTTTGGTATCTTTTGCTGCTACTTCAATGAAGCCATCCAGCGATTCGTCATAAAAACAGAGGCCATTTCTTGTTCCAATCCACATTTTACCATTTGAATCACAAAAGACCCTGATAACATGATTTGACGGGAGAGAGTTCGGAACATGATTCTGATGGTGATAGATCCTGAAGTCTATGCCGTTGTATTTGTTCAAGCCGCTTAAGGTAGCAACCCAGATGTAACCATGACTATCCTGGCATATCGATAATATACGATTGGCCGACAAACCATCGTCAATGGTTATATGTCTGAATTTCAACTGCTTCTGAAATTCTGCCTTTTGCCCGTAAACAACGGAGATTACTAAGTATATACATAGAAACAGGATGCCGGTATACTTCAGAAACCTTTTATGGATAAAACTTAAAAACATCAACAAAAACAGAGTTTGAACAGACAAAAGGATGCCATGTTTTACATATTTTCAAAAACTACTCAAAAGTAAAAGAAATTCATATTGATTATGTAATAAACCGTCAATAATTGACAATGAACTGCAAAAATTACAGTTTTTATTTTTTACCCGGCATATAATTTATAAATATTGCCGGTATCATAACCAGGTTATTTTATATATAAGAAAAATCCGGCATTTCGGATGAATTTTCATACTATATATCCGTTTTGAATTTCATACTTTTTTCAATTTTCCTGCATAATAATATTGATAATCATTTTCATTTGTTGTAAATTAACAATTAATAATTATAACAAAATAGGGAGCTGCTATGACTAAGAATCTTATTTCACTTAAAGTCAGGTGTCCGGCGTGTAATAAATCTCTTATGGACTATACACAATACCTGAACGGCAAACCAAGCATAAAGCTGCATATCACTCATGGAGGCAGGGAAGGCATAATTAATCTTTGTTCTACTTACGGCTGTTACGAAAAGGTTTGTAATATTGAGCTGATCGAAAATGAAATTGCAGTGCTTTCCTGTCCGTTTTGCAAAGCTGAGCTTACAAGTATTATCAAATGTGATATTTGTGAAGCATCAATGGTTGATCTAAAACTGGATAAAGGAGGTAAGGTACATGTCTGTTCCAGGATCGGATGCAAAAAGCATTTCGTGTCTTTTGAAGATATTTATGATACATTGACCAATTTTTACACAGAGTATAATTACGGTGCAGAAGAAAACGATTTTTAGATAAACAGAAGCAGGAAGAACAGACAGCTGTTATTATGGCATGCTCCTTTTTTCCATAATGACCATAAATCTTTAGTTATTATATTCACAATCTGAATCTTCTCAAAACCCTCAAACCAAGTTCAGAAGTCAAACAGCTCTCATTACAACTAATTATTAATGATGTCTTTTAAATGCCTTTATTTATATCCCGGATAATTAAAATCATTCTAAATTTCAGGTCAGATTTGTAAATAATCTTTAATTATTCTAACATTGTTGTGAAAAAATTAACAAATAAAAACTTTGATATTTGATTAACCAGATTTAAAAGAATATTTGTATGAAGAATACAATCACAAAAACAATCGCAAAATACCATAAGGATAAAACCCGGTTAATGGATATACTCATTGATACCCAGGAAGAGCTTGGTTACATCCCAAAAGAAGCCATAAGCCAGATAGCTGAAGATTTACATATGTCTGAAGTGGATGTAGAGCAGACCATCTCGTTTTACCATTTCTTTTCATTCCAGCCTACCGGCAAATACAGTATTTATTTAAACAATAGTGTGGTTGCAGTTATGATGGGCAGAAAAGAAGTTGCCTCCACGTTTGAACAGGAACTGGGAATCAAATTCGGGCAGGTCACTGCCGATGGTCTTGCTGGACTTTTTGAGACATCATGTATCGGTATGAATGACCAGGAACCTGCAGCCATCATCAATAATATGGTTTTCACCAGATTAACACCTTTCAGGGTCAAGGAGATAGTCAGGGATATCAAGGAAGGAAAACCTGTTGTAGATATGTTTCGTGCCAGCTTTGGTGATGGTAAAAATGCGTCGGAACTTATCCGCTCGGTTGTCAGCAATAACATACGCAAAATCGGCCCGGTGCTTGATCCCTTTTATAAGCCTGGTGAAGCGATTAAGAAAATCATCAAAATGAAACCGGAGGAAGTCATTGAAGAAATCAAAAGGTCGAGTATCAGGGGTCGTGGCGGAGCAGGTTTTCCAACCGGTCTGAAATGGGAATTTTGTCGCAAAATAGAAGCCGATAAAAAATATATATTTTGTAATGCTGACGAAGGAGAGCCCGGGACTTTCAAAGACAGGGTAATACTCACCGAACTGCCAAGGCTTATAATGGAAGGCATGGTGGTTGCAGGATATGCTGTTGGCGCAACAGAGGGCATTCTGTATATACGGTTCGAGTATAAATACCTTGAGCGGTATCTGGAAAATATTCTTCAGAAAGCCCGTGAAAAAAACTATCTGGGTAAAGATATCGGAGGAAAGAAAGGCTTTAATTTCGATATTCGCATACAATTTGGAGCAGGAGCATATGTCTGCGGCGAAGAATCCGCTTTAATCGAGTCTGCAGAAGGCAAACGTGGCGAACCCCGTGACAGGCCTCCTTTTCCTGTCAGAAGAGGGTATTTCGACATGCCAACAGTGGTAAACAATGTTGAAACCCTTTGCTCGGCTGTTAAAGTAATACTGAATGGTGGTGAATGGTACAAATCATTCGGCACTACGGAATCCACCGGCACAAAACTTCTGAGTATATCAGGCGATTGCCGTTTCCCCGGAGTCTATGAGGTTGACTGGGGATTCTCAATCAATGATATGCTTGAAATGGTAGGTGCGGTCAATTCCGAGGTACAGGCCGTACAGGTGGGGGGACCGTCCGGAGCATTGATCGGACCCAATGAGTTTAACAGAATACTTGGTTACGAAGACCTTGCAACGGGAGGATCATTGATTATTTTCGGGAAACATAGAGATCTTCTGACCGATGTCGTGCTGAACTTTACAGAATTTTTTATTGAAGAATCGTGCGGTAGCTGTTCAACCTGCAGAATAGTCCCGACAATCTTAATGAAAAAACTGAAAAAAATACTGAATGCCAGGGGTGTGGCGCAGGATATTGAAGACATGACCGAATGGGGCAAGATATTAAGGGCCAGCCGATGCGGGCTTGGTCAGACAGCTGCTAATCCCATTCTTTCCAGCATTAAAAACTTCAGACATCTGTATGAAGAAAAAGTACAGAAAAACAAGACTTTCGACAGCGGATTCGACCTGAATGCGGCTGTCCTGGAATCGTGTGAAGCAACAAACAGAATACCAAATATTTAAATTAATTTTTAAAATGAATAAAGTAGTTAAAATTGATATTGATGGATTGGAATGTATAGCAAATAGTGATCAATATATCATAGAAGCAGCCAGAGAAAATGGTATCTATATCCCTACACTGTGTAATTATCCGGGTGTTAAACCCAAAGGAGGGTGCCGGATCTGTACCGTCAGGGTTAACGGGAAACAAATGACAGCCTGCACCACTCCTGTATCGGATGGCATGAGAATTGAAAATAATACAGAAGAACTTATTAATCTGAGAAAAAGCATTGTTGAACTTTTGTTGGTTGAAGGGAACCATTTCTGCCCTTCATGTGAAAAAAGCGGCAATTGCGAATTACAGGCGCTGGCCTACCGGTTTGGAATAATGGCTCCAAGATTTCCTTACCTGTTCCCGGTCAGAAAAGTAGATGCATCACATCCGAAAATAATCAAGGATCAGAACAGGTGCATCTTGTGTAAAAGATGTATCAGGGCAATAACCGATGAGAAAGGGAGAAGTGTATTTGCTTACCGGAGAAGAAGCAGCCGGGTGGAAGTTGTAGTTGATTCCAAACTGGGTAAACAACTCACCGATGAACTGGCCCAGAAGGCAATGGATGTTTGTCCGGTTGGTTCAATCCTCGTAAAGGAAAAAGGATTCATAACACCTATCGGTGAAAGAAAATACGATAAGAATCCGATAGGAAGCGACATTGAAAATATTACAATAACAAAACGATAAACGGAAGAATAATGAGCAAACCAATAGTAGCAACAACTTCACTGGCCGGATGTTTCGGTTGTCACATGTCGGTTCTTGACATTGATGACAGGATACTTGAACTCATTGAACTTGTGGAGTTTAATAAATCACCAATTAATGATATTAAAAAGTTCACAAAAAAATGTGACATCGGACTGATAGAAGGAGGCTGTGCCAACAGCGAAAATGTTCATGTGTTGAAGGACTTCAGGGAACACTGTAAGATCCTGATCTCTTTGGGTGAATGTGCCATTATGGGTGGATTGCCCGCCATGCGTAACGGGATTCCTGTCCGGGAGTGCCTTGAGGAAGCATACCTGAATGGTCTGACAGTAGCCGGAAATACCGGGAAAATCATTCCAAACGATCCTGAATTGCCAATGCTTCTGGACAAAGTGTATCCATGCCATGAAGTTGTAAAGATCGATTATTTTCTGCCGGGCTGTCCGCCAAGGGCAGACCTGATCTGGGATGCACTGGTAGCACTGATCACAGGGGATGAGATGAAATTGCCTTATGAAGTCATTAAATTCGATTAACTGATAATATTATGGGACAAAAAATAACCATTGATCCGGTAACCCGGGTAGAAGGACATGGAAAGGTTACCATCCACCTGGACAACGACGGCAATATTGAACAGACAAGATTGCATATTGTGGAATTCAGGGGGTTTGAGAGATTTGTGCAGGGAAGGCCATACTGGGAAGCACCGGTACTGGTTCAGCGGCTTTGCGGGATATGCCCCGTGAGTCATCATCTGGCAGCTGCAAAAGCAATGGATGTAATTGTGGGGGCCGGAACAGGTGACGGTCTTACTCCAACTGGTGAAAAAATGAGACGGCTGATGCATTACGGCCAGGTGTTTCAATCACATACCCTGCACTTTTTTCATCTGGCCTCGCCCGATTTGCTTTTTGGCATCGATTCCGATCCCCTGAAAAGAAATATTATCGGAATTGCAATGGAAAATCGTGAACTTGCTGTTCAGGCAGTAATGATGAGAAAATACGGACAGGAAGTAATCAAAGCCACTGCAGGTAAAAAAATACACGGTACAGGAGCCATTCCCGGCGGGATCAACAAACATCTTTCAGAAGAGGAAAGAGACTATCTGCTGAATGGGGAACCCATGGTAAATATTGACCAGATAATAAGCTGGTCACAGGGAGCCCTTGATTTTTTCCATGATTACCACCAAAAAAACAAAGAGATCATTGACAGGTTTATTGAATTCCCCTCAAGCTACCTGAGCCTTGTACGTAAAGACGGTGCACTTGATATCTATCACGGTGTACTCAGGGCTGTTGACAGCAAGGGTAAAAAAATCCTTCATGATATAGATTACCATGAATATTATAGATATATTGACGAGGAGGTCAGATCATGGAGCTATATGAAGTTTCCATATCTTAAAGAGTATGGCAGGGAAACAGGGTGGTATACTGTCGGACCGCTTGCACGCATGAATACTGCCGATTTTATCGACACCCCTCTTGCCCAGAAGGAACTTGAAATATTCAAAGCATATAACAACGGTAAACCCAGTAACAAACCCATGCACATGCACTGGTCCAGGCTTATCGAAATCCTGCATTGTGCTGAAAAAATGAAGGAATTATTAAATGATCCTGATGTACTTGAAGGTGAGCTTGTCGTAAAAGGGAATAAAACTGATGAAGGTGTCGGATTGGTTGAAGCACCCCGCGGTACCCTTTTTCATCATTATAAAATCAATGAAGATGATCAGATCGTCATGGCAAATCTGATCGTATCAACAACCAACAATAACCAGCCCATGAATGAAGCGGTTAATCAGGTTGCAAACAAAGTCATGAAAGGACAGCCAAAAATCACGGAAGGGATGATGAATGCCGTTGAGGTGGCCATCAGAGCCTATGATCCCTGCCTGAGCTGTGCTACACATGCATTGGGACAAATGCCACTGGAGATAACCGTTCTCGATTCACAGAACAATATCATTGACAGCAAACACAGCTGACAGGTGCATCAACATCCGAAAATACTGGTATATGGATATGGCAATCCCGGCAGACAGGACGATGTGCTGGGTATAAAGCTCGCTGATGCGATCAGTAACTGGGCCTCGCAGAATCATTATAATTTCATTGATACAGACAGCAATTACCAGCTGAATATCGAAGATGCATCCACTATCCAAGATAAGGACCTGGTTATATTTACAGATGCCTCACAGGAAACGATGGATGATTTTCTTTTCACAAAAGTGTATCCCGACCCAAAGGCAGATTTTACCATGCACCATGTTAAACCCGGATATATCCAGTACCTGTGCAACGAGTTGTACCAGAAAGCTCCCGAATCGTTTTTACTTCATATCAAGGGCTATCAATGGGGATTTCTGGTTGAACCAACCAAAAAAGCCGAATCGAATCTCAATAAAGCAATTGGTTTTCTTAAATCATTTCTGGAAGAATGGTCCAACAGTCATTACAATTATAATAATACAGGAATCAATCATAAAAAGTAAATCTTATGGATCTTACAACCACCTATATGGGATACAGGATTGCAAATCCTTTAATAGTCAGTAGTTCAGGATTAACCAATTCTGCTGATAATATCAGAAAATGTGCCGATAACGGAGCTGGCGCGATTGTCCTTAAATCGTTATTCGAAGAGCAGATTATTGCCGACAAAAAAAAGCTGCTTGACCAGGATGATATGTATTTCTGGTATCCTGAAGCCATTGATTATGTCAGCCGGTTCTCAAAGGAACATGGCATAAGCCAGTATTTAAAACTGGTAGAAGATGCAAAAAAAACACTTAAAATACCCCTGGTGGCAAGCATCAACTGTGTATCCCCCAGAGAATGGCCGTTATTTGCGAAAGAGCTTGAAAACTCAGGTGCTGACGGTATTGAACTGAATATCTTTATTCCTCCCGCAAAAATGGAACTGACAGGATATAAAATCGAGGAAACCTACCTGGATATCGTCAGAGAGGTCAGGAAAAATACCAGTCTTCCCATTGGTGTTAAAATCGGCTTCTATTTCAGTAACTTATACCGTACCATTCTCAGCTTAAGCAGCCTTGAAATTGACAACATTGTAATGTTTAACAGGTATTACCGGCCTGATATCGATATCGAGAAAATGCAGATCTTGTCAAATAAGATTTACAGTACCCCGGATGAGATCACGCTCTCTCTCAGATGGATTGCCCTCCTGTCGAATGCTGTACGCTGTAATCTGGTCGCAGCTACGGGTATCCACGATTACAGCGGTGTGATCAAACAGATTATGGCAGGTGCCAGCGCTGTGCAGCTTTGTACTGCCATTTATATAAACGGTTTTGAACACATTTTCACGATACTGAATGATATGGAAAACTGGATGAAAGCAAAAAAATACAATGATATCGAATCATTTAAGGGAATAATTACCAAATCAGAGGAAAATAATATCGCATTTGAACGCATCCAGTTCATGAAAAAAACAACAGGAAAGATTTAATACCTTGTATTTCTGGCACTATTTATAATCCGGGTGTTTATGGGAAATTCATTTTTTGTTGATTTTCATTGTCATCCTACCATCAAACCTTACGGCAGAAGTTTTAAACACGAAAAGGTTAACAGTCCCGATCCGGAAGAAAAGAACAGCATTTTCCACTACGACCCTCCCACCCTGTTCGATAAACTGCTGAACATCTCGAGTACACTTACCAAGTTCAGCCAGTCAAGTATTTCTGCTCTGATAAAAGGGAATGTTAAACTGATAGGAGCTTCATTGTATCCCATTGAAAAAAACTTTTTTTCAAACAGGATAGGGACAGGCTGTTTTTCCAATGCATTGTCAAATTTAGTAACCGGTGTTGGAATAGAAAGAGTCGGATCAATCCAGAAAAACAATGATTATTTTGCTGATCTTCGATCTGAGTATGATTTTCTGGAACAATTGAATGGCATACCAGTTGATGTTGAAAATATAAAAATGCAATATAAACTGGTTCAGAACGTGAATCAGATAATGGATAATGTTCACAATGAGAATATTGAGACCCTTTCAGTGATCAACACGATTGAAGGTTCACATGTTTTCAACAGTTTTGCCAACCGCCGGGCTGAAGAATATGAGGTTCTTGCCAATGTGGAAGATCTGAAAAGCTGGAAATACAAGCCTTTTTTTATCAGTCCGGGTCATCACTTTTACAATCAGACATGCGGTCATGCCCAAAGTCTTTCAGGTTTCCTTAATAAAATACTTGATCAGACCTATGGTATGAACACCGAATTCACCGCCCTTGGCTGGGCAATCCTGGAAAAACTGCTGGATAACACCAATAATGACAGGATTCATATTGATATCAAGCATATGAGCGTAAAAGCGAGAAGACAGTATTACGATTATCTTAAAAATAAACCGGATATACCCATCATTGTCAGTCATGGTGCACTAAACGGGCTACCTTCTGTTAATAACAGACAGGCAACGACCGGTAACCAACAAAATATCTTTAACCGGAGTGAGCTGAATTTTTTTGATGATGAGATAATACTTATTTCCGAATCAGGTGGAATCTTTTGTATCCAGCTTGATGAAAGGAGAATAGCAGACAGTAAAATACTGAAAAATACCTTTTTGAATCTGTGCAGGAAAAAAATGCTGTTTGAAAAATCCGGGCTTGTATGGAACCAGATAAGGCACATCGCAGAAGTCCTGGATAAAAACGGTAAAAATGCATGGAATCTTGCTGCTTTGGGCTCTGATTTTGATGGCATTGTGGATCCTCTGAATGGTTTCTGGACCTCCGAAGAGTTGCCTTTACTGTCAGATTATCTTCTGATTCATGCCGGGGAATATATGCGTCATGATGGAAAGAAACTGGCCCTGCCTGAAAACAGAAGTATTGATCCTGAAGAAATAATAAAAAACATCATGTGTGAAAACATCATGACTTTTCTTCAGAAACATTTTAAATGAACTGCCGCCGTTTTTAAAACCAGGCATAATGAATAGAAGTGGCAGAAAAAGTAATTTAAGAATTCAACAGGATAGTAACAAAAATTAAGTAAATTTAATACAAGGATTTCTTTATTAATCCACTATATTTAATGAACAGGATTTCTAATTGCATGGTGGTGAAGCTTTGTATTCTGTTTTTTTTGTCTGCTCACTCTGCTATTTCAATATACCCGGAAAATATCACAGAATCAGCTGACCAGACTGAAAGATCTGATTTTCAGGTTACCATATCAAGAGTTGAATGGTCACATAAAGATCAAACAACAGTTCTATCCACCCATAATATTGATTCGATTGTATTGCCATATCGTTTTTCCTACCTGAAAATCGACTTGTCTGTTTTACCCAAGGAAGCGAATCATGAAACGATTTTTAAATATGCAATCATCACCAGCAAAAACAAAAATAACTGGATAAACATCGGACCAAAGGATTATCTTATCCTTACAAATCTTAAACCGGGATATCAAACACTTATTGTATCAGCCACCGTGCCCGGCCAGAATGTTGATATTCATCCGGGAAAGTTAAGAATTATTGTAAAAACACATTTTCTGGTCTCTGTATACGCAATAGTCCTGTATATCATTGCTTTCATCATTCTGTTCTCTGCCTTTTTCAGATCTCAAACCAGGGCTTTAAGAAACCTGACAAGACAATTCCGTGAAAGAGAAAGAATCGCGGCACAATTAATGACACAAAAAGAAGAACTTGCATTAAAAAATAAAAATATCACCGATAGCATTAATTATGCCCACAGAATCCAATCAGCCCTGATGCCATCGGAGAAACAATTTAAAAACATATTTCCTGACTCCTTTATTCTGCATATTCCAAGGGATATTGTAAGCGGGGACTTTTACTGGATTAATGAAATTAAAGATCATATCTTCATTGCAGCAGTTGATTGCACAGGCCATGGTGTACCAGGTGCTTTTGTATCCATCATTGGTTGTGAACTATTCAGAAAACTGACCAATATAGATGGTATAAACAAACCGTCGGAAATATTAAACAATCTGAATAAAGATTTCAGGGAAGTTTTCGGAGATGTTGAAAACATTACGCTCAGGGATGGCATGGATGTTGCATTTTGTTCATTGAACAAAATATCAAAAACCCTTGAATTTGCAGGGGCATTTAATCCGCTTTACCTGATACGGGAAAATTCTATTATCGAAGTGAAAGGAGACAGAAATTCAGTCGGACTGGATCATCCTGATAACCTGAATAACGAATTCACCAATCATAACATCCAGCTTCAGACAGGAGATATCATTTATATGTTTTCAGACGGTTTTGCCGATCAGTTTGGCGGACCCGAAGGTAAAAAATATAAATACAGAAGGTTCAGACACCTCCTCCTGGCCTTACATCATCTTCCAATGAACCGGCAACATGATTTTTTACACAGAAGTATTACGGAATGGAAAGGAAACCTCGACCAGGTTGATGATATCCTGGTAATCGGATTAAAAATTAATTTTTAGGGAGCTTTATGCGCTCGCCGGGATTTAAATTGTGGTGCTGGTCTGATTACAATTCTGTTCAAGCAGGTCTCTCATTTTGTTCAATATAATATCCACCTGGAAAGGCTTGCTGATATAATCGTTCATACCGGCTGCCAGACATACTTCTTTATCGCCGGA
The DNA here is from genome assembly GCA_016933335.1 of Bacteroidales bacterium. GTDB lineage: Bacteria > Bacteroidota > Bacteroidia > Bacteroidales > UBA10428 > JAFGPL01. The sequence continues at coordinate 56,235 of JAFGBD010000062.1, forward strand.
CAATGCATTGGCTGTAATGGCAATAATCGGAATTTGTGTATTGGTGCTTGATTCAAGTTCTCTTATCTTTTTTGTGGCAATAATTCCATTCATCACAGGCATTTGAATATCCATGAGTATCAGGTCATATTTTGAAGAACCGAACTTGTCAAGGGCTTCTTTGCCATTTAAAGCCACATCAATATTTTTCACAAAATTCTTAAGGCTTAAAATAACGATTTTCTGGTTGATGGCATTGTCTTCAACAAGTAAAATATTGGCGTCCCTGAGATTCACTTTCTTCTTTGGTTCCAGCAACAGGGCATCAGAATCCTCAAATTCCTGCCGGACCACCTCAGGTGCCTTCTTTAAATCTGCCATTAATTCTATTGAAAATAAAAACCTTGTAACAGATGCATCATTCTCAACTTTAAGATCACCGTTATGGTATTCGATGATTTGTTTTGCAATGGCAAGATTCATATGCTTTTCTTCCATCCGGGAATCGACATTTACTTTAATTTTAACCATATAATTACCCAGGTCATCCTCTATCAAATCTATTTTGGGGCACTCAATAATAAATTCAAGCCTTACATTCTGTTCATCTTTTTTCCCGGGGAAAATCCTGATCTGAATGCCGTTATTTTTTTCAGGAATATACTTTAATATATTCTCAAGAAGATTGAGAAATATCTGTTTCAATCTTATCGGATCACCAATCAGATTATATTTGATTTTTGAAGATATGTCAAGGTCAATGGTTATCCTGTTTCTGTATTGATCCCTGAAAAGCCGGAGGGTATTGTTTATTGTCGAATAAAGGTCGAAACTTGTCTTGCTGATAATATCCCTGTCTATCTCAACACCTGAAACCTTGACTATGTTATCAACCACTTTGATCAGGTTATTGGTCGAAGCTATAATGGTATCAAACAAATCCAGTTGTTCGGAATCCAGTTTCTTTCTGTCTATCAGATTGGATACCATTGTAAGGTTATTCAGCGGAGTTCTGATCTGGTAAGACAAATTTGAAATAAAACTATCCTTCTTTCTTGATTCTGATCTTGATTCCAGAATTGATTTCCTTTGCCTGTTAATATTATAATCTCTCTCGCTTTCAAGTAAATACAAAAACAGAAGAATAATAAAATATGCTCCAAAAAGTCTTACGGAAAAAGCCAGACTATAAGAAATATCAATATTCAGGCTGTCCTGCAATAATATTAATGCGATCATTATCACAAGATAGCCAATGGATAACAATCCCCCTTTTTTGTTACCATAAAGCAGAATTGCCATTACCGGAAAAATGCAACTCCACAGGTATCCTGTTCCTGTCTTCCCTGATGTAGTAAAAACATAAAGGAAAATTATCGCCGCAAGCAATGTAATGATCATTCTGGATAACCTGAAGTTTTTCCACTTTTTGTTAATAAAGAAAGATGCAAGGCTGCCGAGTGAAGTTGTGAATAAAATGATTGCCAGAATGACCTGCTGATTGAATACCAATATGATTCCTGCTATCAGGCAGGTAAAAAACGCAATGATAGAAACCAGATGGACAATAAAAGGTTTATTTACATCTTCAGAATGAACCTCATCTGAAACCTTATTGAAATAGATGTCTGAAAGCCGCTCTAAAAATTTCATCATGGATTCTGTTTCAATTATTAAAGATAAAAAAAATATGAAGGAAATAATCACTTTATTATTAATATCTTTATTTACTATTCTTAATTAAATCATAATGAATCAGGGGGCTTGAAATATTATTGACATTCAGAAAATCTTTGTTAATAAATCTCGTTATTATAGCAGACTTTGTGATTTAATAAATAAATTTGTTTAAAGGGATAAACCACAGGAAAAAGATGAGAAGGAATTTAACTGCCTGTATTTTTGTATTATTTTTATTACCGGCATTTTCACAGGTTGATAGTGTCAACCTTGTCAGGTATACCCCGGATTTCAGGTTTAAAGAAGGCATATTTGCCAATTATGAACAGGTTAAAAGAAATCAGCCAATCCCCAAATCAAGGATACTGACAGATGTATCTTATGATGATCCGTATTTTTTTGACCGGATCGTGGAAAAAAAGAAATTGTATTATTATGATATTTATGGTGTTAAACAGGAAATCAGGATAGCTGACATATGGGGTTATTCAAGAAATGGTGTTTTATATATTGGAATGAATGAAGGATTTTACAGAATCACCATCATTGGCAGCATATGTCATTTCGTTGCAAATCTTACAACCTATAATACCGGTTATCCATATTATCCCTATTATGATTACTATGATTATTACAGTCCCTATAACATCCGTCAGACTCCCCGAACTACTAATGAAATGAGGCAGTATATCATGGACTTTGGCACAGGTAAGGTAATGGAATATGATGTTTCAAGTGTGGAAGTGCTTCTTATGAAAGACCCTGAGCTGCACGATGAATTTGTATCGCTGAGAAGAAAAAAGAAAAAACAGCTTAAGTTTCTTTATATCCGGAAATTTAATGAAAGAAATCCATTGTATATATCAAATAAATAAAACAATCGAAAAAATGAGAAAAATTATTTTGCTGCTCCTGTGCTCAGCATTCATAAGAGCTGCTCAGGCTCAGGGATATGTCCCTACACGCGAAGATATCGATGCTTTTTTCACCACCAAAACACTTGTTGTACTGGAAGACAATCCATTGATGGAGTATAATCTGAATATCAGGGAGGTTATGCAAAGGGAATGGAATATTACAGATTATGATTTTATCTCATCCAAAGAATTTGAGGAAAAACGAATGGATCCTATATATTCGTTCATTTTCATGACACGGGTTACTTTCGAGAATGATAAAACAGATGCTGAATACCGGTTTCTCCATCTGTCTCTTGGCGGAGATTATTTTCGGCTGAACCAGATGCCTGATATTGCATCGGTGCCACTCTCCTACTATAATGTTGATGAGGACAATTATGCCTATAAACTGGGAATCCTGGTAAGATTTATACAGAAACATGCATTGTTGATAAAAGAACGACCTGAAATTGTATCAGCCAATGTATTAAAGCACTATAATGATAACATCAGAGAAATCAAAGACAAAACGCTTTACCTTCTTGAAAATGAACTGGCAAAAGAAGTTAACTCCGTTGCCAGAATAAAGAAAATATATCCTTACAGGATCAGGATTGTAACCAGGGAAGAGATTGAACAGGCCATTAAAGACAGGGATGAAAACATCGTTTTCCTCCATAAGGTTGGACCGGAAGGCACAAAACTGAATGCCAGATGCTATAAAGTAATTATTGGTGCCGGAGATGCCAATTTCTACTACTTTGATTACCATCAGATAAGCGATAAAAATCCGGATGGATTTCTCGCAAGCGATTTTAAAAAACTCGCAAAGAAATAAAACAAATCAGTAGTGTCCGACTAAAATATTAAAAAGAAGGGTACTCCCTTGAGGTTTCCCCTTCATGTTGTAGTTTTGTTTTAACGGAAA
>JAFGBD010000010.1 GCA_016933335.1 Bacteroidales bacterium
AGATACTTACAAAATTCGATTACAAAAATTTCAAAGAACCTGTATATAAACAATTAAAAATCTGTGGGTTTTAAATGCCCACTAGTGCTGTCTGTCAATGATTTATATGTGTACACATTTGCTTTTTCCGGGCTGAACAAAATTTCTGCCAGATGCTCTCCGGCATCCAATACCAGGGATGAATCAAAGGAAAAGTATCCGTTGATGTTAGCTGTCCCGTCTGAATTTATGGCTTTATATAATGGATCGCCATAGGTGATTGTCCTTGCAGCAGGCCAGACAACCAGTGGAGAAATTCTGTGATAGAATTCAACAGCTCCCAGATCTATCGTGTCGTTGATGATCCGGTCCATTCCCATTACATCGGTGTTACCTGTATAAGCCAGAATACCTGTTGTGTCACCCCGGTTGATGCAGGGAGAGGTATCATTTAAGAAATAGCTGTCCTGCGCCTGTTGTGACTGAAATGGAGAATTATGCAGCAGGATGTTACCGGTTCCGGGCATCAGGGTATCCTCAATGGCCGTATAGGAGAAAGCCAGCTCGGAATTGTTAATGCATTGAACGTTATTCGGAACATTGCCATAAAGAATACTGTTCTTTATATTTAACGTACCCTCAGAAACGGAATGAAGCAAAATCCCCCCGTAATACTCAGCAGAATTGTTATAAAAGGTGCAGTTTGTCACATGCCTGTCATCTGGGGCAAGAGAAAGAGCCCCTGCCATCTTTGAGCTGTTCCCGGTAAACAGGCAGTTCGTATAACTCACTTCCCCTCGCGACGACACTGCACCGGACGAGCTATAATCAATATAATGATCACCTCCCTTGTTGTTGATAAAGATACAGTTGTAAAAATCGGTTGCCAGGGCCACTGCAGCCCCGGCATTTCCTGTTCCATCCGGCCTTACAGAATTATCTTCAAAGTAACAGTTGCTGATGGTTGAAAAATTTGAATACAGTGCTCCACCGGCATCAGTGCCATGGGCAGAATTATTCAGGAACCTGCAGCCTGTAACACTGCTGTTTCTGACATTTAACGCACCTGCCGTGTAACGTGAGCTTTCCGAATAATTATGGTTGTCAATAAAAACGCATGATTCGATTGTTGTATACGATCCGAATAACCCGGCACTTTCGCTTTTATATTTTTCGCCGCCTACACAAATATTATCTATAAAACAACAATTGGAAACTGTACCCCCTCCGAGAGATACAGCGCCGGTGTACACGGAATAATTATTGACCAGGTTGCATCCCTGCATCATGAACTTATTCGGGTACTTGCCTTGCAGGACAATGGCACCGGTCAATCCATATCCCAATGAAATTTCAAGATTCTTGATTTCGATTTTTCTGTTAACATCGGTTATATCAACCTCAAATATCGTAAAACTGCTGTCCCCTACGATTTTTGTCCTGTTTTCAGCATCACCTGTTATAAAGATGTTTTTATCTCCTAAAAAGAAGGTCGTGTCAGCATAAACGGTATCGACTTCAAACAGGATGGTGTCTCCCGGCTCAGCATCATGAATACAGGTTCGCAGCATACCGGCGGCAGGCGAGGTTTTACTGTCATAGACTGATGTAACTATCAGTTTATTGGAATAAGCATAAGCCTGAATCAGGAAAAGGAATAAAACTTCAATTGTGATTCTTCGTGTCATAATTGGTTTTTTAGGTATTCGTTGTAATGAAATGATCGGAGTCCGTTAAACTTTTCGTCTTTATACGGATTCACCGGGCCAGGGTTCTGTAAAGATAATTCATTTGGCGATCGGTATGGTTGTTAAACCCATTCTCTGTTGCTTGCACCTTGTCCAATCCGAAAGTTAAATGATTGTTAATAAATTATTTGAATAATGACACTGGTTCCGGCGAAGGCTGGTCACTGATTCCGGTTTATCAGAATCGCGGGACCGGACCGGCATCCGGTCTGACTTTATTGGCTTCTTTTTTTTTATAAATTAATTGAGCGGTAAAAATTTGCATTTAAAAAAATTTATGATATATTTGACCAAATAATTAAACTATAAAGTTTATTTAAATAGTTTAACAAATAAATTAAACCAGATGGTAGAAAATGACAAGCAAACCGAGGAAAAGATCTTTGAATCTGCCACTGCAGTATTCATTGATAAAGGAATGGATGGTGCAAGGATGCAGGACATTGCCGATCATGCCGGGATAAACAAATCATTGCTCCACTATTATTATCGGACGAAGGAGCGTCTTTTCAACGCGGTGTTTGAAAAGATCGCCGGGCAGCTGTTCAGGAGGTTTGCGCCGGTGCTGGATGAAAAGCTTTCGCTGGAGGAGAAAATAAGATTCTTCTTCAGGGAGCATATCACTTTCCTTCAGAAAAATCCCGGGCTACCTTCTTTCTTCCTGAACGAAATAAACCGCAATCCTGCCATGATTAAAAAGTTTATCCGGCACATTGATATTAATAAATTGTGGACCACCCTGGAAGCCCAGCATAAAGAAGAGCTGAAAAAATATAACATCACCCGGGAGACTGTTCCGCAATTCATGACATCCATAGCGGCTATGAGCGTATTCCCTTTTGCAGGCAGGGTATTGATTGCAAGCATCATGGAAAAGATGGGATATGATTTTGATGATTATATTGAGAAAAGGAAAGAGTACGCTGCGGATTTTGTAATCAGTGCCATTAAGAAGTGAAAAGGCATTGGTGAAAAAAGATCAGGAAAAAAGTTATAAAACAATGATAGAAATGAAAAAGGAATTGTTGCTGTTATTCATGTTGTTGGCTCCGGTTTCGGCCTTTACACAAAGGATCGTGACACTCCGGGAGTGTTATGAAAGGGCTCATGCAGCTGCGGCTTTTGCAGGAGAAAAGCAGGCTTATTCGGATATCTGGCAGCTTAAGGATAAAAACCTTTCCAGGAGCTGGCTGCCTACGCTGGATGCCAACGGGAGTTTTATCTATAATTCATCGGTGGTGGATATGACCGATGTTCTTGGTTCACTGCCTGTGCAGGGAATAGGTGACTATATTCAACCCCTGCCTCACGAACAGTATAAGGTGACCCTGGATATCAGCCAGACGATATATGACGGCGGCGCCGTCAAAGGAGCCAGGGCTTTTGAAAAGGCCGGCCTTGCTGTCAGCGGGATGCAGACAGAAACAGATCTTTACAAACTCCGTGAACAGGTAACCGGCTGTTATTTTAACCTTCTGCTCCTCGACAGGCAGGAAGAATTGCTGCAAAGCTACCTGGAGCTTATTAACAAACGAATATCTTCGATGAATTCTGCCCTGGCTAACGGTGTTATACTGGAGTCGGACAGGGATGTTCTTTTGTCTGAAAAAATAAAGCTGGAACAGCAGGTCAGTGCAAACGGCATCCGAAGAGCATCCCTGTTAAATATCCTTTCAAGTCTCACAGACAGTGATATTGATGATTCAACAGAACTGGTGATGCCGGCGGTTGGGCAAATTCTTACGGATGAACTGACGCGGCCCGAACTGCAGCTTTTCGATATGAGAAGGGAACAACTGGATGCATCGCGTATACTGATACAAAGCAAAAGGATGCCAAAAGCATTCGGATTTGCCACCCTGGGTTACGGAAATCCTCCCGGCAGCAATTTCTTCAAAGATGAATTTGCTCCCTATTATATCCTGGGTGCCGGTGTAAAATGGAACATCTTCGACTGGAGCAGGATCAGGACTGAAAAACAGGTTGTGTCGTTACAACAGAGCATAATTGACAGCAGGAAGAGCGATATGACGGACAATCTGAGAAGGCTTCTTGATGCCAAAAAAGCGGAGATCGAAAGCCTGGAGTCACTGCTGAAAACCGACTCGGAACTTATTGAGATCAAAAAAAGAATCGCATCGGCTGCGGAATCACAATATGAGAACGGAGCCATCACAGCCACAGAATTTATGAATGAACTTAATGCCGAGAGACAGGCACTGATCAATTACGAAATTCATCAGGTGAACCTTGCCATGGCCAG
>JAFGBD010000063.1 GCA_016933335.1 Bacteroidales bacterium
CTTTTTTAGAAATAAAAAAACAATGCCCATTCCATAGGCCATACAGAATGAAAATTAAAGAAAAATAAATTTAGTCGGATAATAGTGTTAAAAAATCATAAAATTGTCCATGGCTTCTTGACTTCTTTCAGAATAAAACAGAATATTGGCTAATTTCGTTTTTCAATGCAGACCGGATTAAATCCGATAAAACATACAAGCTCTCAAAATTTATGAACACAATTCGTTTTCCGCTGCTCTGCCGTTCTATGGAACCACCACCATATTCATTTATAAATTTTATAAATAATCAGGCTGGTTTCACAAATATTTGTTGTAATTTTGCGCGATATTTTCAAAAATGAAAAAATATAATTTGCTTCTGATTGTATGTGTGGCATTATTTCTGAGCTGCGGAGGTTATGAAAGGCTGTTAAAGAGCACGGATTCAAATCTGAAATACAAAAAGGCTTTTGAATATTATAATAAGGGCGATTATGCCAAAGCAGGCACCCTTTTTGAGCAGATTGCCTCTTTTTTCAGGGGAACCACCAAAGCAGATTCGGTATATTTCTACCAGGCAATGACCTATTTCAAACAGAATGATTTTATCCTGGCCGGACATGCTTTCAAGACCTTTTCAGACACATACGGTAACAGTCCTTTTGCTGAAGATGCAACATTTTATGTGGGGTATTGCTATTATCTGACATCACCAAGGCCGGAACTTGACCAGGCAGATACCTATCAGGCCATTCAGTCGCTGCGGTTGTTCCTGATCAGGTACCCAAACAGTGACAGGAAAGAACAATGTGAAAAAATGATAGCTGAGATGCGGGATAAGCTTGTTGAGAAGTCATTTATAAGTGCAAGGCTTTATTTTGATCTCGAGGATTATAAGGCTTCAATCGTTGCATTGAATAACAGTCTTAGCGAATATCCCGAAAGCAAATACAGAGAGGATATTATGTTTCTGATCGTAAAATCGAATTACATGCTGGCAGTAAACAGCATCCCTGGCAAGCAGAAAGAAAGATTTCAGTCAACTGTGGATGAGTATTATTCTTTTATTACTGAGTTTCCTGAAAGCAAATACCGGAAAGATGCAGACAAAATTTTTGAATCATCATCCGGGTATCTGGGTACTGACGAGACAACATTTAACGAAATAAACACAGAGCAATGACAGATTACAAAAAATCAAAGGCTCCGACAACGACCACGACAAGGAATCTGGAGATGCTGGAGGCCAAAACCGGCAATATCTATGAAGCGGTTATGATTTGTGCAAAAAGGTCAAATCAGATTTCCATGGAGATCAAGGAAGAGCTGAACAGAAAACTTGAAGAATTTGCCAACTATACCGATAACCTGGAAGAGATATTTGAGAATCGTGAACAAATTGAAATCTCAAAGTTTTATGAACGGATGCCGAAACCAACCTTAATTGCACTGGATGAATTTGAACGCGACCAGATCCATTTCAGAAAACCTGAATAATCCCGGGCACTGATGTTTAAGGGCAAGAATATAATTCTGGGTGTTACCGGAAGTATTGCAGCATATAAGTCTGCCATACTTGTCAGGATGCTTGTTTGTAACCACGCAACAGTCAAAGTCATCATGACGCCCTGTGCCGGGGAATTCATTACGCCCCTGACACTGGCAACCCTCTCAAACAATCCTGTACTTTCAGATTTTTTCAACGCTGAAAACGGGCAGTGGAACAGTCATGTCGAACTGGGACTATGGGCAGATGCTATGGTAATTGCACCTGCCACAGCCAATACCATTGCAAAAATGGCCTGCGGAATCGCAGATAATCTCTTGCTGACTACCTGCCTGTCAGCACGCTGCCCTGTATTTATTGCACCTGCGATGGACATGGACATGTATAACCATCCTTTGACACAACGTAATATCAAAACCCTGTCAGGCTATGGCCATATCATTATTGAACCGGCAGTTGGTGATCTTGCCAGCGGGCTTTCAGGAAAAGGAAGGATGGAGGATCCCGGGACCATCTTTCATGCCATGGATGCCTTTTTCCGGAAGAAAGAGATTAAAAAAAAAGTCCGCGAAAAAATAGCCGGTAAGAAAATCCTTGTCACAGCAGGCCCGACATTTGAAGCAATTGATCCGGTAAGATACATCGGTAATCATTCTTCCGGCAGGATGGGTTATGCCATCGCCGGATTACTGGCTGAGCTGGGTGCAGAAATACTGCTGATCAGCGGGCCAACATCGCTGCAGATCAACAATAACAATATTACCATTGCCGGCGTAACATCGGCAAATGAGATGTATCTTGAATGCATAAAGCATTATCCTGATATGGATGGAGCAATATTATCCGCAGCTGTTGCAGATTACAGACCTGCCAGGTATGAAAAGAAGAAAATCAAAAGTTCAGACAAAAACCTGGTGCTGAAGCTGGAACCAACCATAAATATTGCCGGGGAACTCGGAAAGATAAAAAAAGAAAACCAGTTTCTGGTCGGTTTTGCCCTGGAAACGGATCATAAAACAGAAAACGCCCGTCAAAAGCTGAAGCGCAAGAATTTTGATTTCATTGTTATTAACTCCCTGGATGACCAGGGAGCAGGATTTCAGACAGAAACCAACAAAATTTCAATACTGGACAAAAGCAATAAACTGAAGCATTTTGAGTTAAAATCCAAAAGAGAGGTGGCAAAAGATATTGTGCTGGCTCTTTCAAAAATTATTTAGAGATGCGCCAGATTTATCTGACATTTTTAATGATACTGTATTCAATGACCGGTTCCGCCCAGGAACTTATGTGTAATGTCCAGATCATCACACAACAGATACAGGGGACCAACAAACAGGTGTTCCAGACCTTGCAGACAGCCGTATATGAATTCATGAATAATACATCATGGACAAATCATGTTTTTGAAACCGATGAACGGATTGAATGCACCATGCTTTTCAATATCAAAGAACAGGTCAGTGTTGATGAGTTCAGAGGGACACTGCAGATTCAGTCAAGGCGCCCGGTTTATAATACTTCATACAATTCTGTGGTCATGAACTATGTTGACAATGATATCCAGTTCAAGTATGTGGAGTTTCAGCCGCTTGAATTCAGTGAGACTTCGCACCTGTCCAATCTTACCTCCCTCCTTGCGTTCTATGCATATATTATCATCGGTATGGATTATGACACATATTCTTTTGAGGGTGGCACCCCCTTTTTCCAGGCAGCCGAAAAGATCGTCAACAATGCACAGAACACCCCTGAAAGAGGATGGAAATCAATGGAGAGTACCAGCAGAAAGAACAGGTACTGGCTGATCAACAATATCCTGAATGAAGATTTTGCCCTGCTGCGTGAGTTTGTTTATAAATATCATCGCCTGGGACTGGACATGATGTACGAAAAAACCAATGAATCAAGAACCAACATTGCGGAATACCTCAGGCTTCTTCAACAAATATCCAGGGAAAAACCCGATCCGTTTATGTATTATCTTCAGGTGGTTCTGGATGCAAAATCTGATGAACTGGTCAGTATTTTCAAAGAATCTTTCCAGGATGAAAAAACCAGGGTATATTCATTGCTGAACGAAATTGATCCCTCTCACGGTAATAAATATGAACAGATCATGAAACAGAGTCTTTGATCCCGGAATCCGGATCATTCCCTGCCGGAACCGGGTAAAGAAGCGAAAAAACTTCATCGATTACCAGGACCAAACCCTTGTGAAATCTGTTCAAAACCTTTTTATATCTTATTCTGCATTTCATTCATGTTTTCTTACTTTTTAATTAAATTTAGGTTTTTACACAGGCAGGATTCATTGTTATGCTAAAATCTTTATATATAGATAATTATGCATTGATTGACAATCTTTTCATCGATTTCCACAAAGGTCTTTCAATCATTACCGGTGAAACCGGTGCAGGCAAATCAATTCTGCTGGGGGCCCTTTCCCTCATTCTGGGGAGACGTGCAGATACAAGTGTTCTGAATGACCGCTCAAAAAAATGTATCGTAGAGGCGATTTTTAATATCGACGAATATGATTTACAGCATTTCTTTGAAAAAAATGACATTGACTATGATGAAAGCACTGTTCTCAGAAGGGAAATCGGAAGCAACGGAAAGTCGAGAGCCTTCATCAATGATACACCTGTGACCCTCGACACCATCAATGAGCTTACACGGAAGCTTATCGATATTCATTCGCAACATGAAAACCTGAGCCTGAATGACAGTGTGTTTCAGTTAAAAGTAATCGACAGTTACGGGAATCTCCATGGGATTCTTGAGGATTACAGGTCTGCTTATTTATCCTACCGTGATCTTCTCAGGGAATATCATGTACTGAAGGAAAACTATGAAAAGAACAAAGCAGATCTTGATTATTTCCAGTTTCAGTATAACCAGTTAGCTGAAGCCAGGTTACAGGCCGGTGAACAGGAGGATCTTGAGCTTGAACAGGAACAGCTTGCACATGCCGAAGAGATAAAAACAGGTCTTGAAGAAGCCCTGACCATACTGTCTGATGATGCTTCGGGATTGATCAGCAGATTAAAGAGCCTTCAGAACATTATCTCCAGACTCCTTAAATACCTGCCTCAGACCGGAGAGTTATCAGGCAGGATTGAAAGTGCCTATATTGACCTGAAAGATATCGGTTCCGAACTTGACAATCTGTATCATCACACCACACTTGACCCGGAACGTCTTGATTTTGTGAACAGCAGGCTTGACCTGATCTTTACGCTCCAAAAAAAACATGGTGTACAAACCGTAAGCGAGCTGATCGAAATCCAGGCAAATCTAAAGAAAAAAACAGATGACATTTTAAATGCCGATTTCAGGCTCGACGAATTATCCTCCAGGCTTTCAAAGCATGAAGAAACAATGAAGAAAAAGTCGGAACTGTTGACGGCCGCAAGGAAAAAAATGATACCTGAAATACAGCGCAGGGTGATACAGCTGTTGGTTGATTTAGGCATTCCCAATGCAAAGTTTAGCATACAGCACAAACCGCTTGAAATTCCGTTTGTTAACGGCAATGATGAGATACAATTCATGTTTACAGCCAATAAGAATGCACCGCTGCAGGAAGTATCCAGAATAGCGTCCGGTGGAGAGCTCTCACGTTTTATGCTGGCTATCAAATCGCTGATCTCTGATTCGGTCGGACTGCCAACCATTATTTTCGATGAGATCGATACCGGTGTTGCCGGCGAAATTGCTTACAAAGTGGGAACCATTATCAAAAAAATGTCGGAAGGGATGCAGGTGATCAACATTACACATCTTCCACAGGTTGCCAGCAAGGGTGACTATCATTACCTGGTTTACAAGCTGGATCATGAATCCTCTACCAAAACCTATATGAAGCTGCTCAGCCATGAAGAACGACACCTCGAAATTGCCAAGATGCTGAGCGGTAAGGAACTCACCGACGCCGCCATGGAAAATGCCCGTGAGTTGCTGAAGAACTGACCGCTTCTTTATTTATATTAATTCTAAATTATCTTTTCTGTTTCGTCCTCATCAATTATCTTTGCACACTAATTTATAATTCAATCAAAAATGGCTTATCATTTATTAAAAGGGAAGAAAGGGATTATATTCGGAGCACTGAATGAACAATCCATTGCATGGCACATAGCAGTTAAAGCCCATGAAGAAGGAGCAAAACTGGTTCTTACCAATACGCCTGTCGCCATACGCATGGGAACAATACAACATCTTGGCGGAATCTGCGGTGCAGAAGTTATTCCGTCAGATGCAACAAGCCACGAAGATCTTGAGAATCTGATGAAAAGGTCAATGGAAATATTTGAAGGAAAAATCGATTTTATGTTGCATTCAATAGGTATGTCCCCCAATGTCAGGAAAGGCCTGCCCTATGATGCGCTGAATTATGATTTTTTTCTTAAAACCCTTGACATATCTGCATTATCCTTTCACAAGATGCTTCTTACCGCCCGCAAACTGGATGCTATCAGTGAATGGGGTTCAGTCGTTGCGCTGTCTTATGTCGCAGCCCAAAGAACACTGGACAGATACAACGATATGGGCGATGCCAAGGCATTGCTTGAATCAATAGCCAGGAGTTTCGGTTATATTTACGGAAAAGACAAAAAAATAAGGATCAATACAGTAAGCCAGTCCCCGACAATGACCACTGCCGGTGCGGGCGTTAAAGGCATTGATACGCTGATTGATTTTACCGAGAGGATGTCTCCGCTTGGCAATGCTTCGGCAGAGGATTGTGCAAATTATGTGATAACGCTGTTCTCCGACCTGACCAGAAAGGTTACCATGCAAAACCTTTATCACGACGGAGGATTCTCAAGTATGGGTATGAGTGAAAGAGCAATGAGCCAGTATGATAAGAGCTTTAAGGATTATTCCTGACAGATGCTGCATGGCTATGCATTACGAATCACCCCTGAATGTTAAAAATTCCGGTTTGCTGAGCTCAGGATCGACAGATATCCGGTTACCGGTAAATGTAAATCCGTTCAGTGCTCAATGATCTTTATTATTTAAAATCCCGGCAGGGATATCGTCACCGTCGGAATCAACATTACAAAACCAAGCACGATAAGAATGATAATCAGGGGTGTGATCCATTTCACCCATTTGCCGTAAGGAATTCTGGCAATACCAAGTACCCCGATCAGGATCCCTGATGTCGGTGTGATCATATTCGTAAATCCGTCTCCGAACTGGTAAGCCATCACGGTGGCCTGCCTTGAAAGTCCCACGAGGTCAGAAAAGGGTGCCATGATTGGCATGGTAAGGGCTGCCTTGGCAGAACCCGAAGGTATGACAATGTTGATGATCGTCTGAATGACATACATCATTCCCACTGTGCTGACCTTTCCCATCGATTCCATCGATCCCGACAGCCTGAATAAAATGGTATCTATCACCTGCCCGTCCTCGAGAATAACAATGATTCCGCCAGCAAGTCCGACCACCAGCGCTGCAGGTATGATATCTTTCACTCCTTCAAGAAAAAGCCGTACAATCTTATTCGGGGAATTATTGACAGCAGCACCGGCCAGTATGCCCATGGCCAGAAACAAAGTTGCAATCTCCATGATAAACCACTGGTAACCCATTACTCCGACCATCAAGAACAGAATGGTGAACAGCAGGAGTAAAAGAACAAAAAAGTGGACCGATTTACGCAATGCAAAAAAACCTGTTACAATAAAAAGTACCGTCAGAACCGGGATGGCAGGAATTGATCCGGTAATATTGCCAACCTTTAAAGGGGTCTGATGATAATTAAACGAGAAAATGACCAGAACAACCGCAATCATGCCAAAAGTCAGCCATGCGGACAACGGTGTATGATACTCAAACCGTCTGTCAGTGCCGGATTTTGCTTTCCTCCAGTATTCATCCTCGGCATAAACCAGAGATCTTTCCGGATCTTTCGAAACTTTACCGGCATACCTTATTATATAAGAGATACCGGCAAGATTAATGATCAGCCAGCAGATAAACCTGTATTCAATACCCGAAAACAAAGGCAAGCCGGCAATGCTTTGTGCAATCCCTATGGTAAACGGATTGAGCAGTGCCCCTGCGAATCCCAGTCCGGCAGCAACAAAAACAACGGCAACACCTGTGATCGAGTCATATCCCATTGATATGGCCAGTGGTACAAGAATGATGATAAAGGCAATTGTCTCTTCACTCATGCCGTAGATTGCCCCGAATATACTGAACATGATCATGATCAGTATCAGAATAAGGTTATTGATCCCAAATACCCTGAAAAACCGGTAATGTTCCGTTTTGCGGGTAAACCTCAGGAACGCCATGATCCCTGCGTCGATGGCTTTACTGTCGTTCATGACCCAGAAAGCCCCGCCAACCATCAGTATAAAAACAATGATCCCGGACTGCCTCTGAAATCCCTTAAAGAGCGAAGCGAATATCTGCCAGGTCTGTTTGATGTTCTTTGTATATTCAAATTGCATCACTTTCTCTTCAATGCCGTTAACCACGATTGTTTTCTCTGCATACATGCCTCCCGGGATGATCCAGGTACATATTGCTGCAACGATGATGATGTAAAAAATAATTACGTATGTGTGGGGGAATTTCTTAAACATGCTGTTACGACAATTTTAAATTGGTTATAAAGATAATACAACTCACGAAATAGCCGGTTGGTGGTCAGAAATATGTAAATATTTGTATAAAATATGCACCGAAAAAAAGGAATATCCATGTAACACTCTATCATTCATAAATTTATAATTCTATTCTTAAATTAGTGTTTCTATAAAATATTGATATTCTATCGATTACAATCTATTTTGGATTTTTATAAAAGGCTTTATTATAAATATACAATGTATGTAATTAATAGCTAATAAGTTAAAAATTTATGATACTTTTTTTGTTTTTAATAATTTTTACTAGATTTGACTTGAAGAATAACCTGAAAGGTTTATTCTGTGTGTGTTTTTTATGACCTATTATAAACCTAAATTTTTTATCTATGAAAAGAATTACAAGTCTAATTGTATGTCTGACGCTATTTGGCTTTTTTGCCATCCATGCACAGGATATACAAATTAAAGGAACGGTTACCAGCCTTGAAGATGGTGAGCCGCTTCCAGGCGTCTCTGTAGTGGTCAAAGGCACCAGAACAGGGATGGCCACTGATGTCAACGGGGAATACGACCTTGTTGTTCCCCCGGATGCAACACTGGTATTCAGTGCAGTGGGGATGAAGTCGAAAGAGGTTGCTGTTGCAGGGCAGTCTGTTATTAATGTTCAGCTTGAATCAGAAACCATAGGGCTGGATGAGGTTGTGGTTACTGCATTGGGTATCACCAGGGAAAGAAAGGCTCTCGGATATGCTACTTCAGTAGTAAGTTCAGATGAAATTTCAGGTTCCGGTGAATACAATGTAATTAGTGCACTTACCGCAAAAGGTTCCGGTGTCCAGGTTATCAGTTCCGGTGGAACTCCCGGCGCTTCGAGCAAGATCCTGATCAGGGGTAATTCATCATTTACAGGAGAAAATCAGCCGCTTATTGTTGTGGATGGTATTCCTATAGGCAACGAAACTGAACAGACAAGTGCCGGGGATAATCCCTATAACAAAAACCTGGAGGGGGTTAACAATGCCAACCGTGCCCTGGACATAAATCCTGATGATATTGAGAGTGTCACCATCCTGAAGGGGCCTGCTGCTGCAGCATTATATGGTGTAAGAGCTGCAAACGGGGCAATTATTTATACCACCAAAAAGGGAGTACAGGGACAGATCAGGGCAACCTATGAATACAAATTTGAATTGTCCCAGGTTAACAAGTTGCCGGAATGGCAGGATGTCTATTCCCAGGGTGAAGGCGGAGCTTTCACTACCAGCGGTTACAGAAGCTGGGGCGCACCAATGAGTTCTCTGGGAATTACGACAACTGACAATGTTGCGGAGTTTTTTGAAAACAGCTATTCTCATACGCATAACGTATCAGTAACAGGAGGAAATGAATCGGCCAATTTCAGGGTTGCTTTTGGCAATCTCAATAACAACGGTGTTATTCCAAACACCTATCTAGACCGTACCAATGTCAGGCTGACAGGTGAATCAACCGCATTGAAAAATTTAAAAATCGGAGGTACTGCAAACTATTCCAAGACCAAAGGTAATTTTGCGCAGAATGGCAGTAACCTTGCAGGTTTGATGCTGTCACTGTTCCGGTGCCCGGTGAACTTTAACCTGGATGACCCTGCCGAAGGAGGTTATGAAACACCTGACGGAGAACCACGAAAATACTATGTGGCTTTTGACAATCCTTACTGGTCAGCATATAACAATACCTTTGTAAGCAGTGTTGACAGAATCATGGGAAATATGTATGCCAATTATACCTATAACTGGTTAACCCTTGATTACAGGCTGGGAACAGATTTCTATACCGATGCACGTAAAGGGATCATCGCGATTGGTTCCTATGGTGGTGACGCAGGTGACGGAACGGGTGAAGTATCTGAAAACATCATCAGAAGCCGTGAATTGTATTCTATTTTCATGGCCTCAGTTCATCATCAGATTGTAGACGGGCTTAACGGTAACCTGAGTCTTGGCCATAACATCAACGAACAATTCAGTCAGAGTCTCTTCAGCAGATCACGCGTGTTGTCAGCGCCCGATTTTTATAACTTAAACAACGGTTCTGATCTATATGCTGATGAAACTTCAATTACTGCAAGAACATCAGCTCTCTTTTTTATCGCTGATCTCGACTGGAAAAGCACTTTATTCATAAATGCTACAGGCAGAAATGAATGGGCATCAACACTGGGATTAGAACAGAATAATTTCTTTTATCCGTCAGTAAGCGCTTCTTTGGTTTTCACCGAATTATTACCGGAAAATTCAGTTTTGACCTTTGGAAAACTCAGACTGGGCTGGGCTAAGGCAGGTAATAACCCGGGCGCTTACGGAACGCGTACTTATTATACACAGCCCACGGTTGCTGCAGGTTATACCGGAGGTCTGGGATGGCCTTATCTTGAAGTGAGCGGTTTCAGCAAATCCCAGGTTCTGGGTAACAGTGGATTAAAGCCTGAGATGACAACAGGAATTGAAGGCGGCCTGGACTTAAGATTTTTCAATGGAAGACTGAACCTCGATGTTACCTATTATGACCAGAAAACAATAGACATTCTGGTTGCCAGACCTATAGCACCCACAACAGGATTCAGCTATCTCTGGGAGAACGCCGGAGAGATGTCAAACAAGGGAGTGGAAGTAACACTTTCAGGCGCCCCTGTCAGAACCAGTAGTTTATCCTGGGATATCATGGTTAACTTCTCCAAAAATGTCAATGAAGTACTGAAACTGGCAGAAGGCGTTGATGAGATCTCGATTGAAGCTGCTTTCTACTCAATGGGTTCATATGCCATAGTGGGTGATCCTTACGGAGCCCTTTATTCCGATCTCTGGCTGCTTGATGATAACGGTAATATGGTTATTGACGTGGATGGCTACCCGATTATTGCCGATGAAAGAGGCAATGTTGGTAATCCTTTCCCTGACTGGTTAGCCAATGTCAGGAACACCGTAACCTTTAAAGACCTAAGCCTGAGTTTCCTTATTGATGTCCGTCAGGGCGGAGCTATATGGAACGGAACGATTGCAAGGTTAAATCAAATTGGCCGGACAGATATTACTGCCGATCGTGAAGGCACAATTGTTGTCGAGGGTGTGACCGAAAGCGGACAGCCAAATACTGTGCCCATACCAAAGGAAGATTATTATACCTATGTTGTTGGTGACTGGGGTCCGGGTATAAATGCAGTTTATGACGGATCATGGATAAGACTGAGAGATGTCTCCCTGCAATACAGGTACAGATTCAATGACGCCTCCAAAATAGGCAAATACATCAAAGCCGTATCTTTTATAGCAAGTGGCAGGAATCTCTGGCTTTCAACTGATTATCCCGGAATTGATCCTGAAACAAGTCTTACCGGAGCCGGTTCGAACCTGACAGGATTTGATTATTTCAATATGCCGGCTACCAAATCATATATTTTCGGTGTTAAATTTGATTTTTAAAACTAATTGCAATGAAAAGAAAAATAATATTAATGATAGGAATCATCGGTGCATTTCTACTATTTAACAAGTGCACCGAGAGCTACATCGAAGGTGTCGATGTATCACCAAACAGTCCGGGAGAGGTGCTGGAATCGAACATACTGGCAGCAGCCGAAGTCGCATTGTTTGGGAATCTGACCGGTGAACTGGCAAGGCTGTCTTCAATATTTGTACAGAGCCAGGCCGGTATTAAAGATCAACCATTAAATGAACTTGGAACCTATAAGATTTACGAAGGCGATAACGTTAACGAGTGGGGTTCTGTTTACGATGACTGGATGGAATCGGCCCAGAATTTGATTGATCAGGCAGGAGATGTAAATCCGTATTACAAGGGTATTGGCCTTGTGCTCAAAGCATGGGCAGGTGCAGTTGCCGCCGATGTATGGGGTGATGTTCCTTTCTCCGAAGCATTGCAGGGCATTGACAACCTGAATCCCAAATTCGATACGCAGCAGGAAATTTATGCCTCTGTTCAGACCATTTTAAGCGAAGGTATCACCGAACTTGGCAAAGCTGAAAGCGCAAATACAGCCTTACCCGGGGAGGATGATTACATTTTCGGGGGAGATGCTTCAAAATGGATTAAAATGGCATGGGTACTTAAAGCTCGTTATGCCAACCGCGTTAGCAAGAAATCCGCATCAAGTGCCGATGATGTATTGACATATCTGACGAATGCCAATCTCACCGGAATTGAGGATAATGCCTATGCGAAATTCGGTGCCAAAGCCAACAATGCCAATCAATGGTATGCAATGTACACGCTTCGTTCAGGATACATGGGAATGGGTGCATTCCTGGTTGACAGGCTGGCTGCCAATAGTGATCCGAGATTACCATTCTATTCATCGGATAAGGATGTCGAAGGAACGGTGGTTGGATATGTCGGATCTTCTCCCAATACAGAAGAAGCAAATATCAATGCCAGTGTCATCGGACCTTATCTGAATGGTTCTGCCCAGCCGGTGCCGATAGTAACCTATGAAGAAACCAAATTCCTTGAAGCTGAAGCCCAACTGAGAAAGAGTAATCCCGACGGGGCAGCAACAGCATACAATGCAGGTGTTCTGGCTTCTGTGATGGCTGTTACGGGTGCTGATGCTCCGGCTGATTTTATTACAAATCATGCTTCCAAAGCTGCAGGCGATATGACCCTTGAGACCATCATGCTCGGTAAATACGATGCTCTTTTCTCACAGCTTGAGGTCTGGTCTGACTGGAGGAGAACCGGCTTCCCGGCACTGGTTCCAAACCAGTCACCGATCGCAAATGACGGCGGAATACCATACCGTCTGCCGACACCGATAGACGAACGTACTACCAATGCCAATTACCAGGGCGTTCTTGATTTATATCAGAAACCCTGGTTTGCAGCAGATTAGTCTATAATTCTCACCATATAACATTTAAAACCGTTCTGTCAGACAGAACGGTTTTTTTTTGAATGCTTGCTGACATGGGCGAAAGACAAAAGCGAAGATGTGAATTTGTAATAGTCTTGTGAGAAATCGCAAATATTCTTTCATTTTCCGGTCTGATAACAAGTCAACAAATTTTTCAGCCCTTTTTACATAATCCCTTGCATTAAATATTCAAAAAATTGATAGTTTTGAAAAAACAATGCAACGGGTTCTGCGTTTCTATACGTGATATGAAAAGACCAATACTAGTAGCGGGATTGATTTTTTATGGAGCATTATTCTGTTTGCAGGCTCAGAAATCCGAGGTTTCAGGGGTGGTTATCAGTGCCGAAGACAGCCTGTCCATCCCGGGTGTGGCCGTATTTATCAAAGGAACAGAAACAGGCACCATTACCGACATGAACGGATTCTATTCCCTTATTGTTCCGTCTGATACTAATATTCTGGTTTATAGTTTCATCGGGATGGAAAGCCAGGAAATCCCTGTTTACGGGAAACGTATCATCAATGTTGTTCTTTCACCACAAGCATTTCAGCTAAAAGAAATAGTAGTAACTGCCCTTGGTATCAGGCGCGACAGCAAAGCACTGGGTTATTCAGCAACAAGTGTCAGCAGCCAGGAGATCACAAGAAGCCGGGACAGGAGCATCCTGAATTCATTACAGGGAAAAGTGGCCGGAGTGGATATCAGCTCATCCTCAGGAGCTCCGGGAGCTTCCACCAGAATTCTGCTCAGGGGCATTTCGTCGCTGAGCGGTTCAAACCAGCCTTTGTTTATCATTGACGGGGTACCTGTTAACAATGGTTTTTCAGGAAGTACATCCATCAACGGAGGAACAGATTTCGGCAACGGAATAAATGACATCAACCCCGACGACATTGAATCGGTCAACTTCCTGAAAGGATCGGGAGGAGCGGCACTTTACGGATCAAGAGCGGCCAACGGAGTGATCGTGATCACCACAAAAAAAGGGATGGCAGAAGGTGAATCAAAACCTGAGATTGCAGTTACCAGCTCGGTGACGTTTGAGGAACCTTTGAGGCTGATTCAATACCAGAATGATTTCGGACAGGGTATATACGGAGATGCAGTAAGCTACGAAAATATGTCCTGGGGTCCGCCTTTTGATAACAAGCTTCGCTACTGGGGCAATGAAGTTGATAATTCGTTGCGTGTCAAGGCCTATACCGGATTGCCCGACAATATCCGTGAATTCTTCGACACAGGTAAAAGCTACCACAACAGCATCTCTTTTTCCAACGGAAACCGGGAGACATCCTATTACTTTTCATATTCAAATATCCTTCATGACGGTATTTTCCCGACAAACTCAGACAGCTATAACCGCCATACATTATCTTTCAGAGGCTCAACAATGCTCTCCGACAGGTTTAAGGCGACAACTTCCGTCAACTATGTGAAAAAAAACAATAAATCTGTTCCCACCGGACAGGGGGAGCAATCGGTGTACTACCAGATCATGCAGACTCCCAGAGACATCAGCCTGCTTGAGCTGGAGGACATTGAAAACAAATGGAATAACCTGGATAATTATTACTCTCAATACACGGTGAATCCTTATTTTATCCTCAAAAAGAACGGTAATTCCAATAACGAGGACAGGATTTACGGGAACCTGGAATTCAGCTATGATCTAACCGGAAACATATCAGCCATCTACCGTCTTGGCGCAGATGTCAGCAACGAACAGCTCAAATCATGGAGGGCTGTCATCGATCCGGAGGGACACAATGAATTTACATCAATCTATGAGCCCGGTCAGGTAGGAGAATCCTCAAGCTATGTCATGCAGCTCAACAGCGACCTCATCCTGAATTTCCATCAGGAATTCAAAAATATTACGGTGAATGCACTTGCCGGACACAACCTGAACCAGAGAAGTGCAAAAAGCATCTATGCTGCGGTAAATAACCTTACCATTCCTGACTTTTACCAGATATCGAACACTTCCGAAACACCCTCTGCCGGTGAAAGCTTCGGGCGAAGAAGACTTGTCGGTGTCTTCGGAAATATTGATGTTTCCTACAAAAGTATCCTGTTCATAACAGCAACCGCCAGAAACGACTGGAGCTCAACCCTGCCAAAAGGCAACAATTCTTTTTTCTACCCCGGAGTAAACACCTCTTTCATTTTTTCAGAATTACTTCCAAAATTCAGCAGGATATTATCTTATGGTAAACTCAGGTTATCATGGACCAGGGTCGGTAACGATGCCCCCGCATACTCTGTTTATAATGTTTTTGTCACCGGAGGGCATTCAGACGGGTATGGTTCTTTAAGATATCCTTTGCCAAACGGAGTAAATTCCTATGAAGTTTCAAATCTTATCGGCAACGAAAACCTGAAACCGGAACTGACCTCTGAAATTGAGGCTGGAACAGATCTGCGTTTGTTCAATAACAGAATAGGAATCGATTTCACTTATTATGACAAAACAACCACAAACCTCATCTGGCCTGCTCCATTATCACCTTCCACGGGATTCAGCTCGAAGACCATCAATCTAGGTAAGCTCACAAATAAAGGAATTGAAGCATTGCTGAACCTGACACCAGTAAAGTCAGGAGGTTTTCAATGGGATTTGTCATTCAACTTTTCAAAAAACAGCAACAAGCTGGTGGAGCTGACCGAAGGACTTGACAGGATTGTGTTTAACGGACTGACAGTTGATGGCGGACAACAAATCTATTTTGTCGGTAAGCCCGGGCGTCCTGTTGGAATATTTGAAGGAAGAACAGTCATGCGGGATGACCAGGGAAGGATTGTTGTGGATAATACAGGCCTTCCAAAGGCTGCCGAAGACCTGATCGAATATGGTGACCGCGAATATGATTTCATAGGCGGTATCATGAACCGGCTGACATTTAAAGGACTATCGCTGTCAGCAAACCTCGATATCAAACAGGGCGGGATCATGTATTCACAGACCAAAGATATATCGGTATGGGCGGGAACCGTTCCACTTACTCTTTATAATATGCGTGAACCATTTGTCATTCCCAATTCGGTCTATGAGATTGCAAAAGACGCCAGTGGAGACCCGGTATATGCACAAAATACAATACCGGTTGACGCAGTTCACATTGGTGACTACTGGGGTAACGGCGGAACCGAACTCGATGGGATGTCTTTTATCGATAAATCTTATATCAAACTTAGGGAGATCGTATTATCCTATGATTTCCCCCGGAAACTGATCGGCAAAATCCGGCTGCAGGGACTGGAGCTCAGTGTGATTGGCAGGAATCTCCTGCTATGGACTCCGGAAAGCCAGACATACATAGACCCTGAACTTACAACATTCGGGACCGACCTGAACGGAGACTTTGGAGAATATGGTGCTCAGCCGACAGTACGAAGCATAACCTTCAGCCTGAGGCTGGTGTTGTAGTTTTTATCTTGAAATTATGAAAGACGATAATAAATATGGTGTAAATATAACTTCCCCCCAACCCCCTTCTCCAAGGGGGAAAAGCCAAAATTTGCCTCTGATTGCCATCATTCTTCTAATTTGTTCATTCATCCTGTTCTTTTCCTCCTGTGAAGACTGGCTTGATGTGAACAAAGATCCAAATAACCCTGATGAAGCCAACGAACAGCTGGCTATTTCATCAGGAATCTCTTCGGTTGCATATGTCTATGGCGGTAAATACCAGGTGCTTGGAGCGCTATGGTCGCAGCACTGGACACAGTCTCTCGGCGCGTCCCAGTATTCCGGACTGGATTCATATGATATCAACAGCAGCACCTTTGATAACAGGCAGTATGGTGAATTATTCACGGGAGCACTAAAAAATCTTGAATACGTAAGGACACTCTCATTTGAAAAACAAAACTGGGGCTATTATCTGATTGCCACTGTAATGCAGTGCTATACCTTTCAGCTGCTGGCCGATCTGTACGATGATATACCCTTTTCAGAAGCTTTGAAAGGAGAAGATAATGTCACAAATCCGCATTTTGAGAAAGGCGAGGATATATACGACAGTTTGATTGTAAGGCTTGATTTTGCGCTCTCCCGTGATTTCGAAGCAGAAACGGCAGAAGAGATCGGATCTGAAGATTTATTATTTGAAGGCAATATCGAACGGTGGAAACAGTTTGCCAATACACTGAAACTGAAAATATACCTTAGACAGGTATATAAGAATCCTGAGATTTCGAAGACAGGTATTGAGAACCTTTATCAAAATCCGGATGTTAAATTCCTGACAACAGATGCAGCCATGACCCAGTTTGTCAATGAAACCGGAAGGGCAAATCCTCTTTATGAAACAGAAGTGAGGTTCCTGAATAATCCCAACCTTATACTGAGCTATACCCTCTATAGCTTATTATCAGATAATGGTGATCTGGAAAGGCTGAATGCCATGTTTGATTTCCCTGAAGCAGGCGGGGGACATAAATCACTCATCCAGGGCAACTATAATGATCCTGATGAGCCAACAGGCACAAACAGCTCAAGCTATTCAAAACCTGTATTTATTCCGGCCGCACCCGTTTACCTGATGTCAGCCAGCGAAGCATACTTTTTGCAGTCGGAAGCCATTGTCAGGTTCGGAACAAAATCTTATTCCACTGCCAGAGAATTGTACCAGAAAGGAATTGAAGCCTCCTTCCTGAGATTATTGTATCCATATGGTTACAGCGAATCCCAGATTACCGGTATTGCCGAAGATTTTTACGGACCGGGCGATCCTTATACTTTCCCTGTTGAAGGCAGTCCGGTTGAAGAATTCATAAAAACCATTATTATACAGAAATGGGTGTCACTGGCAGGTATTCAGAGCCTCGAAACCTTCTTTGAGCATAACCGGACGCATTATCCCGGGGAGAGCCAGGTTCCTGCCTCGGATGAAGGTAACTACGTGCCCGGAGAGTTTACCATCTCTGTGAACAATGTAACAAGCGGCAGGTTTCCTAAGAGATTGATGTATCCTGAATCGGAATATTCTGCCAACATCAATACGCCTGAAAAGAAAGAAGTATATGAAAAGATATGGTGGGATGTGAAGACAGAGTAACAGACTGCTATGCCAACGATGGTAAACCGGCAGTAATTTTTGTTGAATGGATGATTGGTTGATCGATTAACATGTTAATACTTATATTTAAACTTTTAAATCTGATTTCCAATTTTATAATATGCATAAGGTAACTAAAATACTGCTTCCTGTCATACTTACAGTTATTATTACAACATGCGATAAATGGGATGATACAGCCGATATCTCGCATGTCAGTTACCTGCCGGAATTTGAAATGATCGGGGGAGAATTTATTTCAATCATAAAAGATACTGCCGGTTTTAAACTTCCGTCAGTCAGAGCAACAGTGCAGGGCAAAGAAGTCAGCTGTTTTTATTTATATAATGAATATGATGTTAATAAACCCGGCGTATATATCATTACATATTACGCCGAAAACGATGAAGGTTTTTCGAAAACCGCCGACAGAATTCTGGCTGTCACATTCGAAAGTGTTATTCATAATGACCTGTCCGGAGATTATGAAACCAGTAGATTTGGCGCTGCAGAAATGAGAATAACCAGGATCGATTCCATGGGTTTCTATAAATGTGAGGATGTTCTGGGTTTTCCGGGAGCACCCATGCCAGGCAGAATTGTTGATCTTGGCAACAACAGCCTGGTTCTCCTTCCGGGTGAAGGTTATTTCGGAAGGTATGATATTTCTGAAGGAAGTTATTCAAAGCGCACCGTATCATGGACGGTGATTTTACTGGATCCTCCAAATACAGGAATAGAGATACCGGTAACATGGATCAAATCAGAATGAAAAGAATGAACATATTCTCATTATATAATAATACTATTTCTAAGGTCATTTCAGGTATGGTATTCCTGACAATTGCCTTTCTCCTGTCTTCCTGTGAAGATACCGGTTACAAAATTGAATACCAGGAAGGATACCCGAACAGGTTAGCGGGAAACTGGATAGCTGTCGACTACCAGCTTACAAAGGAGAATTACCTGGTGGCCATTGATACCATTAATGACTTTGACTTAACCTCTGACACGAAATTCTATGAATTCGCAGAACTTCTTGAAATCACAGGCGAATCCGATCCTTATGACCTAGTAAGTGCACTGGATCCTTATTTTCAGAATAGTATCATATTCAACAACATATATGATTCAGGTATCCGCATCCGTGTTGATTACAATGACAGGTTTTTTGAAGGAAGGTTGAAAGATCAGCTTGAAATGATCAATTATGGCGGATATAATATTAACTTTGTATCAGTTTCCGGTCAGATGGTTGAAGACACGCAGGGCGATCTGATTTTCATGGTGGTCGGTCTTTATGATAAGGAAAAGACCTTGCTTGAATCCTTAATTATCCAGGCTTACCGGAAAACCGGATTTGAAGATACCGAATATCGCAGCCTGTTAAATAACTGATTTTATAATTTAGTAACTGTAGTTGGTTTCGAATGAGAAATAGGGTACATGTAAAAAGCTTCGTTTTATTGGCATTACTGTTATGTGTTGTCATGTCAGCAATCAGGTTCATTGAAAAAAATAATGATCATGGGGATTTCAAGGCAGGTTTTGATCAGCCGGGCAAGTTTATCGAATACTTTAAGAACATAAGTACTCCTCTGGGTGAAGAGTCTTCGGGTTATGGCATTAATTATAAATACAAAGAGCTTTATAAAGCGCGAAACAGAAATCACAGACTGAAAAACACACAGCAAATATATCCCTGGATTCAAAGGGGACCGGGAAATGTGGGAGGCCGTACCAGGAGCATCCTTGTGGATCCTGATGACAAGACATTCAAAACATGGTATGCAGGTTCAGCCAGCGGCGGCATATGGAAAACTACCGATGGCGGCCTTAACTGGACTGATCTGTCGCCCGATTTTCCTAACCTTTCCACTTCAGCGCTTGTTATGGCTGAATCTGACCACAATATCATCTATGCCGGTACAGGTGAAGGCTATGGAGGAGTCGGAATGGTCACCGGTAACGGCATCTTTAAGAGTACAGACAGGGGTGTCACATGGATACAATTATCATCCACCGTATTGAATGATGATTTTCTTTATGTCAATGTGATTGTTGTTGATCCGGCAAATGAAAACATCCTGATTGCAGGAACAAATACCGGTATCTATAAATCTGCTGATGGGGGTGAATCATGGAATGAGGTTTATGATGAATCTTACGCAGTGCAGGACATTGTTGCCGATCCGAGAAATTTTGACACTTTGTACGCAGCTGCCTATGGCCTGGGCATTCTGAAATCGGTTGATGCAGGAGATACATGGAGCCACGCTTACGAAGGCATAGGAGAAGGCGGAAGATTTCACCTGGCAATATCCCCAATAAATCCTGATAAAATATATACCAGTGCTGAGGCGGTCGGATATGATGAAAACGGCATTGCAAGCCTTCAGACACATATTTATATTTCGATCGACAACGGCCGGAACTGGAGTAAATTTGTATGTTCCTATAACTTTTTGGGCACCCAGGGCTGGTTCAATAACATCATTCACGCGCATCCGTTTGATGAGAATGTCCTTTATGTTGCCGGTGTTGATTTCGGGATGATCGATTTCCTGGGCGGCAGTTCGGTCAGTGAGCCCCAGGTAATGAAGGTGGATTCTTTTGGTACGGGCAGTTTCATGCGTTTTATCAATTTCGGCGGAAGGTTTCTTGGCGGAGGGATGTCAACCGGAGATGAAGAAGATGGCGTTGAACTGGTTTCAACCGACTGGTCATCTGTTGAGATCAGATTCGGAAACGGGTTAAAGCAAAAAGCCCACCGTTTTACCGTTCCTGAAGGTGAAGGCGCCGGGGTGCCGCCTGAAGATTACTCATATCGCGATTATATTGATGTACCCTTTCAGGCATGGGATACAGATAACAATCGCCAGCTAATGATATCTTTCCGTGACCAGGAAAGAGACGGTAAGTTCAACCTGATTGAGCGCGATATCGATGATGATATTCCAGGCAGGGAGTATTTCTTTATTCACGCTGTCAATTATAATCCTGCCACCCCTTCGGAAAAAATAATGAAAGCCGGAGGCCATACCTATAAGCAACTGTATTTTTTCTGGCCAACCTTGCCCGGCGAGAAAATATGGCATGCAGACTCCATCACTCCTGCCAGAATTGTCATTAAATATGGCAGGTTCATCATGATGAACGAAGAAAGTTCCGTTACCGTACTTGCTGATGCACAGAAAAACAATAACCTTCATGTTGATCATCATGAAATACTTACCCTGATAACCGATTCAGTGAACAGGGAATTCATTATCCTGGAAGCCAATGACGGTGGCCTGGGTATTTCACATAACGAAGGTAAAACCTGGGAACAGATAAACAGCGGTTATATCACGACCCAGTTTTACGGGGTAGCCAAAAAACCATATGCCCATGAGTATATCGGAGGCATGCAGGACAATGGCACATGGCAGTCACCGGCAAATACTGCAGCTTCAAGATTATCTGAATACGATGACAAGATTGGCGGTGACGGGTTCGAGGCATTGTGGCATCCTCAGTATCCTCACAGGATAATCGGAAGCTCGTATTATAACCGGTTTTATGTCACAAATGACGACGGAGAAACATGGACCAGGGCGACACAGGGCATCGGTTATGATGACGGGCCTTTTGTCTCAAGATTATCACACTCACGTGCAAATCCTGATCTGATTTTTGCAGTTGGTGGTAAAGGTGTTTATCGTCATAACAACTTCGGGATAGGAAGGTTTGACTGGGAGACCATTCCAATTCCTGTCGGCTGGACAAACACTGAATATGATCTTGACGCTCTAAACATTAATGTGTCACTTGCAAACGATTCGATTGTATGGGCAGGTGCCGGCATGTATGGGAAACCTGATCTTCATATTTTCCTTTCCAAAGACAGGGGACGCACATTCGACTCCGTACCAAATTACAAAAATGAGAAAATGTTCCGTATCAGTGCTATTGCCACCCACCCTTCTGATAAAAAGACAGCATACATCTTATTCTCATTGAAGAGCAAACCAAAGATCCTGAGAACGACTGATTTCGGACAGACATGGGAAGACATCACAGGATTTGAAAACAACACTGTAAGCAGCAATGGCTTTCCCGATGTGATGGTTTATTCTCTGCTTGTCATGCCATATGATACGGATATCCTCTGGGCAGGAACAGAGATCGGGATATTCGAATCAACTGACAACGGCGTCTCATGGCATTATGCCGATAACGGCCTTCCTGCCGTTTCTGTATGGCAGATGTTTATCCAGGATAATCATGTTATTGTGGCTACCCATGGCAGAGGTATCTGGTCACTGGATCTTAACCTGGTAAATAATCCTGAATACATTGCCGGTCCGGATGAGGATCTCACACTTTATCCAAATCCGAACCGAGGATCATTTTATCTTGAACTCAACAATGAATACAGGGGTGAAGTATCCATGCGGATACACGGACTTGATGGCAGGTTGATCTATTCGGAACAGATAGTAAAGAATGATATGGTTATGAAAAGAGAGATCAACCTTCATTATATTCATTCCGGAGAATATGTATTATCTCTGGAATATCCTGACAGACAAACTTCAAGAAGCTTTTTTGTTCATTGACTCAAGACCGGCATGTTGAGATCATATCCCAGGATCTCTCCCTGCTGCAGGCCTTTCTGCTCCCTGTAACCCGGGAAGATCACCTCGCTGTATCCGTCTGACTGCACTTTTCAAGGTAATCCGATTGAAATTAATCTTTCATGATAATAACACACCCTGAATGTATTCATTGCCCAAGACCGGCCGTCTCCTACCGGTCTTGTTAATTTATCGGGTTTTATACATATTTGCTATATTTGCACCTTACATATTTCTGACAATAATTTTATGCAGGAAAAAGAACTTCAGGACTTGCAGCCTATCGACAGGCTGAATATAAGAAGCAGAAATGAAGCAAAACTCAGGCAACATGCCAGGGTCATCTGGATGTGCGGTTTGTCGGGCGCCGGCAAGAGCACCATCGCACTTGAACTCGAACATCAGCTTTTCGGCCTTGGCTATATTGCCCAGGTTCTCGACGGAGATCTCCTCCGGTCGGGATTAAATAAAGACCTGGGATTTTCAGCCGAAGACAGGACCGAAAATCTCCGCAGGGTCGCAGAGCTGTCAAAGCTGATTATTTCCGCGGGCATTATCTCGATAAATGCATTCATCAGTCCGACCAGCAGAATACGTAGCCAGGCCCGGAGTATCATCGGGCATCAGGATTTTATAGAAGTATATGTCAATGCACCGATTAATGTCTGTGAGCAAAGGGATCAGAAAGGATTGTATGAAAAAGCCAGGATGGGGGTTATAAAGGATTTCACAGGCATCGGTTCCCCTTTTGAACCGCCTGTGAAGCCTGGTATCGAAATCAGGACCGATAAGCTTGATGTTCAGGAAAGTGTCGACAAACTTTTAAAATATTTATTGCCGCATATTGAATTTAAGCATTAACAATGGAAAAATACAACATCAACCACCTGAGAGAGCTGGAGGCAGAATCAATCTATGTTATTCGTGAGGTGGCTTCCCAGTTTGAGCGTCCTACCCTGCTATTTTCCGGAGGGAAAGATTCTATTGTTATGTATTACATCGCACGTAAAGCATTCTGGCCTTCAAAGGTCCCTTTCCCTTTATTACACATTGACACAGGGCATAATTTCGCGGAAACACTTGAATTCAGAGACCGGTTAATGGAAAAAACAGGTGGCAAATGTGTCGCACGAATGGTTCAGGATACCATCGACCAGGGTAAGGTTGTTGAAGAAACAGGGATTAATGCAAGCAGGAATGTCTTGCAGACTGTCACGCTGCTGGATGCCATTGAAGAATTCAAATTTGATGCTGCCATGGGAGGAGGCAGAAGAGATGAAGAGAAGGCAAGGGCCAAGGAAAGATTTTTCTCGCACAGGGATGAGTTCGGACAGTGGGATCCGAAAAACCAGAGACCTGAGCTCTGGAATATTTTCAATGGTAAAAAAAGAATGGGCGAACATTTCAGGGTTTTCCCCCTGAGCAACTGGACAGAAATGGACATATGGCAATATATTTACATGGAAGACGTGGAAATTCCGGATCTTTATTTCACCCACAGACGCGAAGTATTTAACCGTGATGGTGTCTGGCTGGCAACCGCACCTTTTATGCCCATGAAAGAATCTGAAAAACCGCAGATAAAGGATGTGAGGTGCCGGACCATCGGTGATATCACCTGTACCGGTTTAACACTTTCACGTGCCACAACACTCGAGGATATTATCAGGGAAGTTGCTGCCACCCGCGTTACAGAGCGAGGAGGCAGGTACGATGACAAGAGGTCGGACTCGGCCATGGAAGACAGGAAAAAGGAAGGATATTTTTAATCTGATCAACACAGGTATGAAATCTGTATCAGGTTTTAAAAACATGGTATTTAGCAATCCGCCGGGTATTAATCCCTGTGGTTTACTCGGGATCATTCGGCTGACAGATAACCTTAATGGCATACCTTTGAAAATTAAATTTCAGGAATTAAAAATCAAAAGAAAAAAACCAAACCATAAAATGTAAATTATTATTCGTAAGGGACCATAAAACACAGATTGCAGATTAAGAAAAAACAACATCAATATTATGCAAGCCTTTAAAGACGCACAGGCCGGATACCTGAATATGGAATTACTGCGCTTCACCACAGCAGGCAGTGTAGACGATGGAAAAAGCACATTGATAGGCCGTTTGCTTTACGACAGTAAAGCCATTTTCGAAGATCAGCTTGAAGCCATTGAAAAGGCAAGTATCAACAGGGGCGAACAGCATGTAAACCTGGCACTGCTGACTGACGGTCTGCGTGCCGAACGTGAACAGGGTATCACCATTGACGTGGCATACAGGTATTTTGCAACACCAAAAAGAAAATTCATCATTGCAGATACACCCGGTCATATTCAGTACACGCGAAACATGGTCACCGGGGCTTCAACGGCCAATGCGGCCATCACTCTTGTTGATGCAAGAAACGGTATTGTGGAACAAACGCTCAGGCATGCTTATATTGCATCTTTGCTTCAAATACCCCATCTTATTATTTGTGTAAACAAGATGGACCTAATGGATTACAAAGAAGAGGTATTCGAAGAAATCAGGCTGAATTTTGAAAACATAGCAAGCAAACTTGATATCAAAGATATACGCTTCGTTCCGATAAGTGCATTGAAAGGGGATAACGTGGTTGAAAGGTCTAAAAACATGGCCTGGTATGACGGTCCGACACTAATGTACCTGCTTGAGAACCTGCATATTTCAAGCGACCGCGATTTCACCGACCCCCGGTTTCCGGTACAATATATAATCAGACCACAATCAGATGAATACCACGATTTCAGAGGTTATGCCGGCAGGATTGCAGGTGGGATCTTTAAAACCGGTGATAATGTTACTGTTCTGCCTTCAGGACTGACATCAAAGATCAAATCCATCGAAACCATGAAAGGCAGCCTTGACCTTGCCTTTCCACCCCAGTCAGTCACCCTTACACTTGAGGATGATATCGATATCAGCCGCGGAGATATGATAGTCAAAGAAAATAACCTGACCCAGGTCGGTCAGGACATCACCATGATGATTTGCTGGCTGAATGAAAAGCCCTTGCAACCC
Source organism: Bacteroidales bacterium (assembly GCA_016933335.1). Lineage (GTDB taxonomy): Bacteria > Bacteroidota > Bacteroidia > Bacteroidales > UBA10428 > JAFGPL01. The sequence goes on from JAFGBD010000063.1 coordinate 25,744, forward strand.
GGGATCAAATATCACCTGAAGCACACGACCAAAGATGTTAAATGCATCGTAAAGGAAATTCATTACAAAATGAATATCAATAACCTTGAAAAAAATTTTGAAGATAAAGATATCGGATTAAACGAAATTGCACAGGTCACCATCAGAACAACGCAACCACTTTGTTACGATTCCTACCGTAAAAACCGTACAACCGGAAGCCTTATCTTAATTGAAGAAGGCACCAATGAAACTGTCTGTGCCGGGATGATCATTTAACACAAGACAAAGACAGTTCCCTGAAGAGGTTAACAATCCTTTTTCCAGAGGTATTGCTGAATTCCGGCTGTTATACAGATACAGTCAGGCAGAAAGTCAGGCATAATTCTTCTTTCCATAAAAAAGACGCAGCTGATTAATGATGCAGGAGTCCTCGGGTTGTCACCTCGATCTTCCAAAAAACAAGCATCTTTATCGGTCTGCTTAATCGGATCTTTGGTAAGGCATATCTGGTATGGCCTGTCTGGTATGGCAATTTTTGCATTGCATATTTGATATTGCATTTGTCATTTTTATTGACAACTTTACTTGTTATCTTGTCTTAGGAAAACTGATTAACATAAATAAAACCCGAATTATGAAAACATTCAAATTCTTTGTTTGTCCTGTCTTATTTATAATGATTCACTTTCACATATTCTCCCAGTCAGGTGGTTCACTTTTAACCGATTCGGTACTTGCCGGATTGAAGTTCAGAAGCATTGGCCCGGCGCTCATGTCTGGTCGTATAGCTGATATAGCCATTCACCCTGAGAAAAACAGTGTATGGTATGTAGCTGTTGGTTCAGGCGGAGTCTGGAAAACAGAAAACTCAGGCATCACCTGGAAACCGGTTTTTGACGATCAGGGCTCATATTCAATAGGATGCGTTTCCATTGACCGGAAAAACCCGCATGTAATCTGGGTAGGAACGGGTGAGAATGTGGGAGGAAGGCATGCAGGTTATGGTGATGGCATATATAAAAGTGAAGACGGAGGTAAAAGCTGGACCAGCATGGGATTAAAAGAATCCCATCATATATCGAAAATCATCATACACCCGGAAAACCCAAACATACTCTGGGTGGCTGCCCAGGGTCCTTTGTGGTCATCCGGAGGCGAGCGTGGCCTATACAAGACGATGGACGGCGGAAAAACATGGAAAAAAACGCTGGGTGATGACAAATGGATCGGTGCAACGGATATTGTTATTGATCCGGGAAATTCCTCCCGTCTTTATGCGGCAACATGGGAACGACACCGTAATGTGGCCGTATATATCGGAGGAGGACCCGGAAGTGCCATTTACCGTTCGGAGGATGCGGGAGAAAACTGGATTAAACTGTCATCAGGGCTTCCTGCTTCAGAAATGGGTAAAATTGGTCTGGCAATATCTCCCCAGAATCCGGATGTCGTTTATGCAGCCATTGAACTTAACAGACGTTCAGGAGGGATATACCGCTCAGCTGACAGAGGTACCAGCTGGAAAAAGATGTCCGGAACTGTTTCCGGAGCAACAGGACCGCATTATTACCAGGAACTGTATGCAAGTCCGCATAAATTCGACCGCATCTACCTTGTTGATGTCATCATGCAGGTTTCGGAGGACGGGGGTAAAACATTTACAAGAATGAATGATGAGCATAAACACTCGGATGACCACGCCATTGCCTTCAGAAAAGATGATCCGGATTACCTGCTGGTGGGCACAGACGGAGGACTGTATGAAAGCTTTGACCTGGCAAAGAACTGGCGTTTTATTGCCAATCTGCCCGTAACCCAGTTCTATAAAGTAGCCGTGGATGATGCATTACCTTTTTATCATATTTATGGCGGAACACAGGATAATAATACCCAGGGAGGACCTTCACGGACTGACAACAGGCATGGCATAACCAATTCAGACTGGTTTGTAACACTGTTTGGAGACGGGCATCAGCCGGCAACCGAACCAGGCAATCCTGATATCATATATTCAGAAGCACAGGAAGGATTTTTATACAGGATTGACAGAACTACCGGGGAACTTATATTCATTCAGCCCCAGCCTGAAGCCGGTGAAGGTTTTGAACGTTTTAACTGGGATGCACCCATCCTGGTCAGTCCCCATTCACCAACCAGGTTGTATTATGCCTCTCAAAGAGTCTGGAGATCCGATAACCGGGGCGATAGCTGGGATCCTGTCTCCCCTGATCTGACACGCAACCAGGAACGGCTTATGTTACCTGTAGACGGTAAGACCTGGAGCTGGGACTCGCCCTGGGATATATATGCCATGTCTACATACAATACCATTACATCACTGGCCGAATCCCCGGTAAAGGAAGGCCTTATTTATGCCGGTACAGATGACGGGATCATCCAGGTCACCGAAGATGGCGGAAAGACCTGGAGAAAAATTGAAGTGAACAAACTGCCCGGAGTACCGGAAACAGCATTTGTGAATGATATCAAAGCAGATCTGTTTGATGAGAATACGGTATATGCCGCACTTGATAATCACAAGTTCGGCGACCTATCCCCATACCTGTATCAAAGCACTGATAAAGGCAGGAGCTGGCGATCGATAAAAGGTAATATTCCTGACAGGATACTAACCTGGCGGATTGTACAGGACCATATCAATCCAAAACTGCTTTTTACTGCAACGGAGTTTGGTATCTATGTCACCATCAGCGGAGGTGAAAAATGGGTCAGGCTGGGTGGAGGCGTTCCGACCATATCATTCAGAGACCTGGCCATTCAGCGCCGTGAAAATGACCTGGTTGGTGCTTCATTCGGACGCGGATTTTATATCCTTGATGATTATTCGGCCTTGCGGCACGTCACCGAATCACAACTAAAACAGGAAGCCACCCTGTTTCCCGTCAGAAAAGCATGGTGGTACATAGAACGTATGGTACTGGCAATGCAGGAAAAAGGATACCAGGGCGCGTCTTACTTCACAGCTTCCAATCCCCCATTCGGGGCTGTTTTTACCTATTATCTTTCAAAAGGATACAAATCAGGAAAAGAAATAAGACAGGAAAAGGAAAAAGAAGCCGGAAAACAGAATTTAAGCATCGGCTTCCCCGGATGGGAGGAGGTTGAAAAAGAACGAAGGGAGGAGAATCCTTTAATCCTCCTGACCATCCAAGACAAAGAAGGAAGTGTTATTCGCACACTGGAAGGTCCTGCAAAATCAGGATTTCACCGTATCGCATGGGACCTGAGATATCCCGCCAAAAGAGTTATCGACCAGGATAAAATAAAGGAATCGCCTGATATCGAAAGGTTTACAACAGGTTTTCTATCACCTCCCGGCATTTATACCGTAACCATGTCGAAAAAGATCAACGGCAAGGTAACCGCATTGTCAGAACCGGTTGAGTTTGAAGTGGTGCCCGTGCGCTCAGGATCCCTCGAGGGATCTTCACCTGATGAACTTGTTTCATTTTGCAGAAAGCTTGAAGAGATACAGAAGGATCTCAGCGCTGTTTCCCTTTCACTTAAGAAAACAATGACAAAAGCAGATGCCATGCAAATGGCATTAAAACGTTCTGAACAACAGCCGGGAAAGACAGACAGTGAATTGTATCAATTGAAACAGAAACTGTATGACCTGGATCAAAGAATCAATGGTGACTATTCCAAGAATGAGATAGGAGAAAAAAACAGTCCCACTGTCACTGACCGTCTGCGGGTAGCATTAAGCGGCGTGGCTTATTCGACATACGGACCGACACCCATGCTGACCAGGAGTTACGAGATTGCCAGAGACGAATTGCAGGCAATCAAAAAAGAACTTGATGACATTCTGGGTGTTAAAATTCCTGATCTGGAAAACAAGCTCAGGGAGGCGGGTGCTCCTTATGTCAGGTAACAAAACACGCAATCAACATTATCTGAAATCTTCATTCATTATTAAAACAACTGAAAACCAGATCGACTTCCGATAAAATGCCAATGATAAAGCAATCATTATTATTTCAAAAGGAAATACTTATATCAATATTTAGCATCAATATATGACCAACTACTCAAATAACTATTAACCATATGAAAAATAATATTTTATTCCTCTTCATTCTTTTTTACCTGTTTGCAGCAACGGTATCAGGACAGGTAAAACTAAAACCCGATTCGGCACTTATAAACGGTTTAAAACTCAGGAGTATTGGCCCGGCAATGGCATCGGGCCGTATTGCCGATTTTGCCGTTAATCCTTTGAATAGTTTTGAATATTATGTGGCTGTTGCATCGGGTCACATCTGGAAAACCACCAACAACGGCATAACATGGAAGCCTGTTTTTGATAAGTACGACTCTTATGCAATTGGATGTCTGGCCATAGATCCGAATAATCCGAATATCATCTGGGCCGGAACGGGCGAAAATAACAGCCAGCGGGCATTGGGTTATGGCAATGGAGTTTATAAATCGCTTAATGAAGGTAAATCATGGACAAACATGGGATTAAAAACTTCACGCCAGATAGGAAAGATGCTGATTGATCCCCGGAATTCCGATGTAGTATATGTTGCAGCTGAAGGCTCCGTGTGGGGGCCGGGTGGTGAACGCGGCATTTATAAGACCACCGATGGCGGAAAGACCTGGATAAAGGTACTTGAAATAAGCGAAAATACAGGTGCCTATGATCTCGAGTTTCATCCCTCGGATCCCGATATTATTTATGCAACCCTACACCAGAGAAGGAGAAGAACTTTCACAAAAATCAACGGCGGACCGGAATCGGCATTCTATAAGTCGACTAATGCAGGAAAGGACTGGAGAAAAATAACAAAAGGACTGCCGGAAGAGCACCTAGGAAGAATCGGGCTTGCCGTTACCCCTGCCAATGATGACCTTGTCTATGCCATAATTGAAGCTGCTGATGATAAAGGTGGCTTTTTCCGGTCCGCGGACCAGGGTGAGAGCTGGGAAAAAATGAGCGATTACACCTCTTCCGGACAATATTATACAGAGATCTACTGTGATCCTGTTGATCAGGATAAAATATATTCCATGGATACATATTCACAGGTTTCGCACGATGCAGGCAAAACCTGGAAAAAGCTTTCAAACAAGCGCCGTCATGTTGATGACCATGCACTCTGGATCAACCCGGAAGCAACCGGCAACATCAGGATCGGAGGCGACGGAGGAGTGTATGAATCATTTGACGGAGGTGAAACATGGCAATTCACAGGCAATCTGCCTGTCACCCAGTTTTATCGGGTAAATGCAGATAATTCGGAACCTTTCTACTATGTTTATGGAGGAACCCAGGATAACAATACCATGGGCGGACCTTCGCAAAACACTTCAAGCTCGGGTGTTGCAAATGACGAATGGTTTATAACCATCGGCGGAGACGGATTCTGGGTTGCAACAGATCCTGAAGATCCGAACATCGTTTATTCAGAATATCAGTATGGAAATGCTTACCGCTTCAACCGCACAAATGGCGAAGTAGTGTACATTAAACCACAGGAGAGGGAAAACGAGCTGACCTATAAATGGAACTGGGATACACCCCTTATTCTCAGTCATTTCTCCAATAACAGGCTTTATATGGCTGCAAACAAAGTATTTATGAGTGAAGACCGGGGAGATTCATGGAAGGTTCTCAGCGGGGATCTGACTGCACAGAAAGACCGCAACGATTTCAGGGTTATGGGTAAGTTCTGGAGCTCCGATGCCGTGGCAAAAGATGTTTCCACCTCGCAGTACGGTACACTGGTCTCACTTGCAGAAAGTCCGTTAAAAAAGGGTATGCTCTATACCGGTTCCGATGACGGCGTCATTCAAATAACCGAAGACAACGGGGATACCTGGAGAAAAATAAGCAGCTTCCCCGGTGTTCCTCAATATACCTATGTAAGTGATATTGCTCCTTCGAACTTTGATGAAAACGTTGTATATGCAACTTTCAACAATACCAAAAGTGACGATTTCAAACCCTATATACTGATGAGCAAAGACAAAGGGAAATCGTGGTCATCAATTTCCTCGAATCTTCCTGAAGGAGGTGTTTATACGGTGGTACAGGATTACAAAGACCCGGAAATGCTTTTTTGCGGTACAGAGTACGGTCTGTTTGTGACATTTGACAATGGTAAGGAATGGTTACAGTTTAATAACGGATTGCCCGATATTGCCGTCAGGGACCTGGTGATTCAGAAACGTGAATGCGATCTGGTACTGGCAACATTCGGACGGGGATTCTATATTCTCCATGATTACGGTATACTGCGTGAAATCAAGGATATTGATGCATCGGCCCGGGCATATATTTTCAATATTAAAGATGCAAAGCTGTATGTTCCGCAAAACCGCAGGGTCAGTTCTCTTGGCGATGATTTCCACCTGACCGAGAATTTGCCTTTTGGAGCTGAATTCACCTGCTATTTAAAGGATGAAATCAGAACTTCAAAAGAAAAGAGACAGAAGATAGAAAAAGAGCTGTTTAAAGAAGGTTCAAAAATCGATGTGAACAGCTGGGAAGACGACCGGCTGGAAAAGCTGGAGGAGAAACCCTACCTGATATTTGTCGTGGAAGACAATGAAGGGAACACAATACGCAAGATTGCCGCGGAAGCCAAAAAGGGCATCAACCGTGCTTACTGGGATCTGAAATATCCAGATGTGATGCCTGTAAAAACCGATGTAAAAGAGTTCGATCCGGTGAAAGAAGAAGACGGCGGGATTTATGCAATGCCGGGAAGTTATTATGTATCTCTTTTTGCAAGCGAAAAAGGCCGGCTCACACGTCTCACTGAAAAACGTCCATTTGAGGTTGTGGCTTTGGAGACCTCGGAATTCAATCAAAGCGAAAGGAAAGTTACACTTGATTTTCAGAAAAGCATTGCATCCCTTTACCACGAAAGCGAGCTCGCAGAACAATACCTGACCGAAACAAAAAAGAAGATCCAGCAGCTCAAACAGGCTAATTTCAAAGGCAGCCTTTTTAATCCGGATATCAACAACAAGCTTATAGAGACTGAGACCAAAGCCGATGATCTGATACTCCTGTTGAAAGGTTATGAACCAAAAGCAAGCCGTGAGGAAATACCTCCATCGCATGTGCCCATACAGCAAAGACTATCTTTCATAGTGCGTGCATTTAACCGTTCTTCGGAAGCTGTCAGCAAGGCGCAAAAACAATCCGCTGAAATCGTCAGAAACGAGTTCGCTGATTTTAAAATTAATCTGAACAAGATCAAAGAGGATGTCAGGTTACTGGAGGATCAAATAATAAACCATCCCTGATATGGGAATTAAGAACGCAAAAATATAAAGCCTTTATTAATAAGAATAACCTCCATTGTATTTGTGTTTAACGCTTATCGCCGGTTTTCGCAAATCTCATGGTAAATACCTTGTCTGAAACGGCTGATTCTATTCTGATAAAATAGATACCTTGTGTCAGACTGCGCAGGTCCAAACCGGTTATTAATCCCCCTGTTTTTGCTGTAATGACACGATTACCAAGTAGATCAATAACCTCAATCAAAGCTTTCGATTCATACGGGGAATTCATGGCAATATATAACACATCTTTCGCAGGATTTGGATAGACATTTACAAGTTTGTCTGTTTCAGACGGGCTGTTGAATCCTGACTGGACTTCTTCAGTTGTGAAAGACAATACCTCTCCGGTTGTTATATAATTTTCATTGACCTCATCAATTCTCCAGTAATACATTGTATTACCGTCAAGCGTACCCGGATTGTAAATCGTATCGGCTGTATTCTTAACAAATGCCGGGGGATTTGTTTTCCCGAAATATACATTGTGCGAATTCACAATCCGGCCTGGCTGCCACATAAGAGAAACACCGGTGCTGATATCGGTGCTGTTATGTGCCGGAGTATAACCTGATGCTCCTGTTGGAGCAGAAACAACACTTAAAATATTTGAAAAGATGGATGTGTCATTTGAATGATATGTGCTGATCCTGTATTCATAGATGGTTCCTTCAATGATCGCAGAATCCTGGTAATGGGTGACATTGCTTTCCAAATCGGCCAAAAATTCAAAACCCTGTCCGCTGTTTTTTTCAATGATAAAACCTGTTTCATTTGAGGAATGATCCTGCCAGCTTAGAAAAACGGCATCTTTATTTAAAGAATCCAATATGAATCTGTCAGGTGGAACAAGCAATCCTGCCTTTTCTATCTCCACACCGGCCATAATAAAAGGTCCGGTTCCCTTCGGATCGTTGATACGCCTGCCCCTGCCGGCGTAAAAATCGTATGATCCGCCGACACCTGTACCTTCGCATGTGTTCAGCAGGTTAACAGAGCTGTCAGAATTGTAAGTAATGAACTCATTGATGATGCCTCCATAGCCATTTTTTGCAACCTCCAGGTAGGAGGAATCAAGGTACTGCATCCTCACTCCTTTTGCCAGGGCATAGACGAACATGCATGAAGCGGACGATTCTTTCCAGTTGCCTGAACTGTTGATGCTGTCGATCACCTGCCACCAGACTTTGCTGACCGGATCCTGGAAATCTTTTATTGCCGGTGCCAGCCGCTGAAAGATCTGGATGATGGAATCCCTGTCAGCATGTTCTTCGGGGAAATGATCCAGCACATCAACCAGTGCCATGGCATACCAGCCCAAAGCCCGCCCCCAGAATACAGGTGAGGTTCCTGTTACCGGATCGGCCCAGTATTGCACCCTGTCTTCATCCCATCCATGATAAAGCAGTCCTGTGGTTTCATCCCTCGCATGCTTTTCCATTAATTTTAGTTGCAATGCCACATCATCGTAATTGGCAGGTTCATTCATGATTTTTCCATACTCGCAATAAAAGGGTTCTCCCATATACAATCCATCCAGCCACATTTGTTTGGGATATCTCAATTTATGATAAAATCCGCCCTCTGATGTGCGGGGGTGTTTGTTCAGCTGGCTTCTTAATGTATCGGCGGCTACCTTATATTTGTTCTCACCTGTTTGCTTGTATATCAGTAAAACCGAACAACCTTCCTTAACCTGGTCGATATTGTAATCTGACATCTTGTATCCGGATATGATCCCATCATTGTTGACAACATAATCAACAGTTGATTTAATATAGTTGTAATATTTTACCTCATCCGTAAATCTCCAAAGATCTTCAAATCCCTTCAGTACAGTACCTGTTTCATAATTCCATGATCCGTAATGATCAGGATGCCTTTGCACAATTGATTCGGCCATCCTGACAGAAAGAGGCCGGGTTGACTGGCTTTCGGCTGCCAGTTGAATCATACTCAGAAAAAACAGGACCAGGAGTATTTTTTTTATATGATCTTTCATTTTTTTTATTGTTGATGATTAAGATTATCCGTAAAAACACTTAAGAGCTTATCAGCTTCAATATCTGTAATTTAGGCAGATTCTTATAGGTTATTCCTTTATCCCGGTATTTACCGGCAATATAGGTATTTTTTGGATTTTTATGTTGCAACTTTATTTTTTATTGGGATTGGTCTGAAATAATATTTTTAGTAAAAAATTCTGTAATTTTAAAAGATGAGTTATTTTTGTGAACCAATTTAAAACTCATAAGATAGTAAACCAATAAATCAAAAAATAAACTCGGGGTGTGGCGCAGTTGGCTAGCGCACTTGCATGGGGTGCAAGGGGTCGCGTGTTCGAGTCACGCCACCCCGACATGAAAGGACATCCTCCAGCATTGGGGCGGTGTCCTTTGCTTCTACAGCCCCACCAGCCTTCCCACTACCCCTCCACACAGCC
>JAFGBD010000064.1 GCA_016933335.1 Bacteroidales bacterium
GATATGGATACCGTTCTTTTCCATGAAAATATACGGTGCCATATTAGGATTCCATTTCCTTTTCAGGTGACCAAAATGTACACCTGCGTCCAGTAATTCGTTAAATGATGTTCTTGGCATATTTTAAATTGTTTACTTTCTGTTTTACAATCACCAGGTAGCCATCCCTTCTGTTAGGGATGAGTCCTGCCAATTTAGATACTAAACAATATCCTTTTTTATCGTTTACTAAACTGAAATCTTTTACGGGCTTTGGGGCGTCCAGGTTTTTTTCTTTCAACTGCACGCGGATCCCTTGTAAGAAATTTATTGTCTTTTAGTGATTCCTTGCTTTCATTATCAATTTTAACCAATGCACGGGCAATAGCAAGGCGGAGAGCTTCTGCCTGACCTTTAATTCCTCCTCCATGCAGGTTAACACTGATATCATACTTATCAAGGGCGTCTACCGTCCTTAAAGGTTGTTCAACGATATATTGTAATTGCTGTATGCTAAAATACTCTTTATAATCCCGGTTGTTTATGGTAATCTGTCCTTTACCGCTGTTGACATATATTCTCGCAATTGCAGATTTTCTTCTTCCAAGGGCATTAATTACTTCCATAACCTTTATTTAATGGTACTGATTTTTAATTCTTTAGGTTGCTGAGCCTGGTGTGGATGTTCCGGTCCGGCATAGATGAACAGGTTTTTAAAAATTGCTGCTCCCAGTCTGTTCCTTGGCAGCATTCCCTTGACTGCCTGTTCAATAATGCGTGCCGGATTTTTCTTCAAAAGATCTTCAGGTGTTGCCCATCTTTCACCCCCGGGATAACCTGTATGGCGCTTATATTGCTTTTCAGCCAGCTTATTCCCGGTAAGTCTAATTTTTTCGGCATTAACAATAATTACATAATCTCCGCAATCAACATGAGGTGTAAAGTCTGGCTTATTTTTACCCCTGATGATCTTTGCCACTTCTGAACTAAATCTGCCCAATATCTGATCTGTCGCGTCAACCACATACCATTCTTTTTTTACAGTGGCTTTATTGACAGAGACAGTTTTATAACTAAGCGTATTCACGTAATCTTAAAGTTTTTATTTCTACCACGATACACAATCTAACCCAAAAATTGTGGAGTGCAAAAATACAATTATTTTTAATTATACAATAAATTAATTGGTTTTTTATTTATTCACCCTGCAAAATTGATTTCTGCTTCTATATTTGGTTAAATTTGACCTGAATTATCAATCATATGGTGAGATGCAACTGAATATCAGGAGGGATGAAATACATCAATTTATTTATTTCTGGGGTTTGATCCTGCTCGGTGTTAGTTTACCTGTCTCCAATTATTTCATGAGTATTGCACTTTTTGTGTTATCGTTAAACTGGATCGCTGAAGGAAATTTTGCCGGGAAATGGCATATACTCACCAACAGGAAAAGCCTGCTGGCTGTTTTATCTGTTTACCTGGTCCATGTTATTGGGTTGGTGTATTCAACGGATTATCAGTATGCCTTTCATGATTTGAAAATCAAACTTCCCTTACTGGTATTGACAATAGTGGTTGGAACTTCCGGAAGAATATCAGTCAGCAGGCTTAAAATCATTTTACAGTTCTTTATTGCCAGTGTATTTATTGCAACCATCATCAGCACCGTTGCCTGTATCATCATGAATCAGTCCGTAATGTATGATACCAGGGAAATATCACTGTTTATTTCTCACATAAGGTTTTCGTTACTGATCAATATGTCGTTATTTATATGTCTTTACTTCGGGCTCTACCAGACATTCAGAACAACCCTGAAAGAAAAAATCGTTTACCTGCTTCTGGCTGTATGGTTCGCAATATTTCTCTTTATATTGCAATCATTTACAGGCATATGGATTTTCATAACGGTTCTACCGGTCTTACTCATACACTGGTTTGTTATTAAAAAAAATACCTGGCTGACGATAAGCATTATAATAGTTGTACTGGCTGGATTTATTCTGGCGTTAACTTTGCTTTATTCAATAATCGGAAAGTTCTTTCCTTCACTGGAAATATCACCGGAAAAACTCGAAGAATATACGGTAAACGGGAATCCCTACCACCATGACCTGGAATCCGGACTTCTTGAAAATGGCAACTATATATATTTATATCTGTGTGAAAAGGAATTGAGAAATGAATGGAGTAAAAAAAGTAATATTCATTTTGACAGCACCGACAATAAAGGACAGGTGTTAAACCAGACGCTTATCAGGTATCTCACTTCCAAAAGTCTGACCAAAGACTCCGCAGGTATTGCCTCGCTTGACCAGGAAGACATCAGGATGATTGAGAACGGATATTCAAATTACATTTTTAAAAAGCGTTTTGCCATTTACCCGAGAATTTATCAGTTTGTCTGGGAGCTGGATGTTTATATGAAAACGGGTAGATCCAGCGGGCATTCTCTTGCACAAAGAATAGAATATATAAGAAACGGTGTGGAAATCATTAAAAGGAATTTCTGGATCGGTGTGGGAACGGGAGACGTGAAAATGGAATATGATAGCCAGTATGAGGCTTCAGATTCCCGGCTTGAAAACAAATGGAGACTAAGGGCTCATAATCAGTTTGTTACATTTTTTATAACATTTGGTTTCATTGGATTTACCTGGATCATTTTTGCATTTATGTATGCCATTTCCTTCGAGAAAAAATGGAAAGAACTGCTGCCTGTCCTGTTCCTGGTTATTGCATTTCTTTCAATGCTGAATGAAGATACGCTTGAAACCCATGCAGGTATTTGTTTCTTTTCTTTTTTCTTCTCAATATTCATTTTTGGATTCAGGAAGAGGTTTTAAAATATGTCTGCACAAAGATTATCAAGATCCTTTTATACGAATGATGTGCTCGATATTGCCCCGCACCTGCCGGGTAAATTTATCGTGATGAACAATGGCCATTGTCCTGAAAAATATATAATCACTGAAGTTGAAGCATACAGGGGAGAAGAAGATCTGGCATGCCATGCAAGCAAAGGAAGGACACGAAGAAATGAAATCATGTATGCAGACGGAGGCCATATTTATGTATATCTTATTTACGGGATGTACTGGATGTTGAATTTTGTCACCGGAAAAAACGGCAATCCGCAGGCATTATTAATAAGGAGTGTCGAAGGATACAACGGACCAGGAGTATTATCACGTAAATTAGGTATTGACGGAAGTTATTATGGTGAAGATCTCGTTTCATCAGACAGAATATGGATTGAGGACAGTAATATCAAAGGGAAGATAGTCACCCGTCCCAGAATAGGTGTTGATTATGCCGGGGAATACTGGAAAAGCAAACCATGGCGTTTTGTTATGAACCTGCAGATCTGAACAGATTCTGACCGACCGTCCTGCATAATCATATCACCCGATATCATTCAGAGATCATATTTTTGCCAGTCTGATTTTATTTTTAAACAAAATTTCTCGTTCTTTGTGCATTAATTCAAATTGTTAATTCCCGAATGAAAAGATTTACGCTGATCAATAACCTGACAGGCTGGTTAGTCTTTATTATTTCAGGTTATGTTTATTTGTCCACCATAGAATCTACAGCAAGTTTCTGGGATTGTGGTGAATTTATCGCTGCCGGATATAAGTTTGAAGTCGGACATCCCCCGGGAGCTCCGGTTTTTATGCTCCTGACAAGATTAGCATCCTTATTTGCCGGCAATGACACCTCAAAAGTGGCAGTGATGGTAAATGCACTATCAGGCCTGGTAAGTGCTTTCACTATCTTGTTTCTTTTCTGGACCATCACACATCTGGCAAGAAAGATTGTAGCAAGAGACGGAGAATATACCACGGGTAAGATCATAGCCATCATTGGCAGCGGAGTCGTTGGGGCTATGGCATATACATTTTCAGATACATTCTGGTTTTCAGCAGTCGAGGGTGAAGTATACTCCACATCTTCGCTTTTTACTGCTGTTGTCTTCTGGGCTATTCTTAAATGGGAAAACACCGGCAACCAGCCTTTTGCTAACCGCTGGATTATTCTCATTGCCTACCTCATGGGATTATCCATTGGAATACACCTTCTGAATCTGCTTGCTATTCCTGCCATTGTGCTTGTATACTATTTCAAATACAATGAGATCAACACAAAAGGCATTATCAAGGCCTTGTTGGTTTCCGCCCTGATACTGGGAAGTGTTATGTACATCATCATACCTGGTTTTGTAAAAATTGCCTCTGTCTTTGAGCTGCTGTTTGTTAATAACTTTGGATTACCCTACTGGTCTGGTGTATTCTTTTATCTTGTTTTACTCATAGTACTGATCGCCTGGAGTATTCATTACACCCATAAAAACAGGAAAGTCATACTGAATACAATTATGGTTACCCTGGCAGCCATCCTGATAGGGTATTCCTCATATGCCATTATTGTTATCCGGTCACAGGCTGATCCTCCCATGGATCAGAACAATCCTGAAAACCTTTTTTCACTTCTCAGCTACCTGAACAGGGAACAATACGGAGACAGGCCACTCTTGCATGGTCAGTATTTTAATGCACAGCCCCTGTCTGTCAAAGAGGGAAAAGCTGTTTACACTCCCATCAAAGATAAATATGTAATTACAAATCATAAGATCAGGTATGTTTATGATAAAAAATACACAACCCTTTTACCCCGTATGTGGAGCTCTGATCCGGAACATGTTGTTGCTTATATGAGTTGGACAGGTATCAATGAAAAGGATATTTATGAAGCGCAGGCCGATGAAAATGGAAATATTTCAAGGGATAACCAGGGAAATATCATCTATGACCGTTCAAAACCAAAAAAAAGCCCGTCATTTGGCAGAAACCTGAAGTTCTTATTCAACTACCAGATCGGGCACATGTATTTTCGTTATTTCATGTGGAACTTTGCAGGAAGGCAGAATGATATGCAGGCTCACTACAGTGATGAAATTACCAAAGGTAACTGGATATGCGGCATTAAATTCATAGATGAAGCAAGACTTGGCAACCAGGATGATCTGCCACGCAGCCTTTTAAATAACAAGGCACGAAACAGGTACTATTTGCTGCCCTTATTACTCGGATTGATCGGACTGGTTTACCAGTTTAAAAAAAGACAGGATGATTTCTGGATAACCCTGGCATTATTTATCATGACCGGTGTAGCCATTGTGATTTATCTGAACCAGAATCCTATTCAACCACGTGAGCGGGACTATGCGTATGCAGGTTCGTTTTATGCTTTCGCTATTTGGATCGGATTGGGCGTTCTTGCTTTCTATGATTTATTTAACAGGTATCTGCCGCAAACTGCCGGTGCCATCATTGCAGGTATCATCTGTTTTATGGGCGTGCCATATATAATGGGAAAGGAAAACTGGGATGATCACGACAGGTCAGGAAGATTTATGGCCCGTGACTTTGCATACAATTACCTCAATTCCTGTGCTCAGAATGCCATTCTTTTTACAAACGGAGACAATGACACTTTCCCTCTCTGGTATGCCCAGGAAGTAGAAGGCATCAGAACCGATGTCCGCGTTATTAATCTGAGTTATCTTGGAGCCGACTGGTATATTGAACAGATGCACCGGAAATCATATGATTCAGATCCTGTACCTTTCACATTAACAAAAGACAAATACATTGCAGGCAACAGAGATATTGTCTATCTGATTGAACGCCTGAAAGGTTATACCGATCTTAAACAGGCCATCGATTTTCTGGCAGATGACAGTGACCGGTCGAAAAGAATACCGAATTACCGTGAACGGATTGACTATCTGCCTAACAGAAGGTTTAGTATTCCTGTTGATAAAGAAAAAGTACTTTCAAACGGAACAGTCAGTCCGAAATTTGCTGACCAGATTGTCACCGAAATACAATTTGATCTGGCACGCAACTATGTCCTCAAAAATCATATGATGGTACTGGATTTACTGGCCACTAATGACTGGGAACGGCCTGTTTACATCGCAATCACGGTTTCAAATGAAAATTACCTCAATCTGAGCAATTATTTTCAGGTGCAGGGACTGGCATACAGGATCGTGCCCATAAAGACCGAAAGTTATTATCCCAATACCGGTGGCATTGATACCGGCATCGCATTCGAAAAGATGATGAATACATTCAAATGGGGAGGGATTGACAACCCTGATGTTTATATTGATGAAAATGTAATGCGAATGCTATCGAATTACAGGAATAACTTTGGGAGGCTTGCAGAAGAGCTGATTTCTGAAGGAAAAACTGATTCTGCCAAAATGGTGCTTGAAAAATGCCTGCAGCTGATGCCTGACGAAATTGTGCCCTATGATATTTTCACCCTTTCGATGATAGAAAGTTATTTCAGGATGAATGAAAAGGAGAAGGCGCTTGAAATGGCAAACAGACTAAAGGATAATGCGTATGATGAGCTGGATTATTTTGTGAGTCTTGAAAAGAAATATGATGAGGCTCTCAATTATGAAAAAAGACTTAATCTCCATGTGTTAAATGAACTGGTAAGCATGATGAGAGAAAATGGCAGGGACGATTTAAGAGAGGAACTGGAGTCAAGATTCCAGGACTATGTTGTTGCACTGAATTTTGCAGTTTACTGATATGATCATTACCAAAACACCCTGGTTATTAAAAAGAATATACTACAGTCTTTTCTGGGATTTAAAAAACGGGCAAAAAGAAGTTTTTCTGACCTTCGATGATGGTCCGAACCGGGATGTCACTCCTGCAGTTCTTGAAATATTAGATCAGTTTGAGGCAAAAGCAACTTTTTTCTGCATCGGCAGAAATGTGGAGAGGTATCCTGATGTCTTCGAAACAATAAAGGACAAGGGACATGCTACAGGAAATCACACATACAGCCATCTGAAAGGCTGGATTCATTCCAACACCGAATATTATAAGGATATTGAACTGGCAGACAGACTGATACATTCCCGGCTTTTCAGACCTCCTTACGGAAAAATCAAACGCTCACAGCTGAAATACCTCAGGCAGTTTTACAGCATCATCATGTGGGATGTGATGAGTAATGATTATGATCGCACCGTCTCACCTGACAAATGCATTGAAAATGTCATCAACCATGCCAGGCCCGGTTCGATCATCGTCTTTCACGATTCTGAAAAATCCAGTGAAAGAACACTTGCAGCATTACCCGGAATTCTTGAAATTCTTAAGACCCGTGGGTATACTTTCAGTACAATACCGGATACCATCTCAAGCCGGTCCGATATTTCTCAACGACGATTCTTAAACTCCGTCAGTTTTAAAATCCTGTAGAAATAACGTGTAAAGATACTTATCACGACATCAGCTTTACCTGAAAATCCTTTTGCCAGCAAAAGCCTGTATATGGTTTTCTCAGTCCGGCCCTTTAGAGTAAATATGCGATTTCTCTCCCTGGTTAAATTGCTGTGAAATCTGCTCACGAGTTTCCTCATGATTCGTTTGTTCTCCCAAAGTCTTATTAAATCTGCAGGCAGACTTGTTCCGCAATATTTGTTGAGGATGAAAAGTGACAATTCAACATGCCGTTTCAGCCTGAAGATCTCTGAAGTTTTCAGTATTTCATCCGGACGCAGGGGATATTTATGATAAAAAGCACAGATATCAGCCAGCCAGTGAAGACTGGTATAACCGTGCACAGCCCCGTGATAACACAGGAAAATGAAATAATGAATAAGAGATGGTATATAAAGCTGAATTCCGTTCATTTCGTAGGACTGCCTTTCAGTGAAAAAATATCTGTGAAACCGTGCTGAAAACAGCGTGTTCCCAACCGGCCTGATATGAAGATCGATGACTGTTCCGGATGTCCTGTTAATAAAAACGCTCTCATGCTTACCTGTAGTGAAAACCCATTGTTTAAAACGGTTGCTGCTTTCCGGGTAGTTGGTCCGTATGTAACCGGATTCATGAAGGATCTCTGCTGCAGATACAAATTCATCTCTGTTTTGAATGAACAGGTCGAGGTCGACACACACCCGCCTGGAAGCATCGTTGTATAAGAGATGGGAGAGTTGCGGCCCTTTGATGGTCATGTAGCTGATATGTCGCTGATTAAACTGACTGCAGATTTTAAGCAATTCTGCCTGAAGATTCAATGACTTCAGTGTATGTTCACGGGTCAGTTCCTTGATATGAGATATCAGCTGCCTGTCAAACAGATGTTGATGGCGGTATAGAAAATTGAACAATATGGGGGTGAGACGGTGTCTTTCAGACAGTGTAACCAGCTTTTTTGTATCAAGGTATTGTAATTGCTCATTCTCAATTTTATTCCTGTTATTATCCCCCAGAACCTGAATCAATATCTGATGTTCCGGCGGTAAATTTTTTATGGTTTTTTTATGTTTCACATTGTACCATTTTGCCGGTTAAACCATGCAAGTATCATCAGGTAATTATAAAAAGCACCTGGCATCAGGTAGTTCATCTCATCCGGATTTCTTTCAATCAGGGCATCCAGCCAGCCTTCAAACCTCGAAAAATCAAAAATGTGGTTCAGATATCCTTCCGATGCACACATGTTGATGAAATCCAGGATCAATTCCCTGTCTTTTTTAAGTCTCAGGTAGGTATGAGGTATAACCGCACCCGTTTTATCTGCCCGCAACCTTATTTCTTCAGGGATCACTCCTTTTAATGCCTGCCTGAACAGATAACGGTCCGTCCCCGGCCTGTTCTTCATCCATGCAGGAAAAGACAAACAGGTTTGAAGCAACCTGATGTCCAGCAAAGGATAACGGTACTGGATGCCGTAGTAAGCTGCTGCAGCATAGGAATATTCAAGTCTTTGTGGCACGTGCTGATGACTGATCCGGTTCAACTGACGGAAAGCAAGACAGAGCTCGGCTTTCTTTTCATGTTTTTGAAAATATCTTTCTTTCAGTTGATTCTCTGCAGCAAACGCAGGATTTAAAGCAAATTTCTTAAACCTTCTTGTTAGCATACCGGGCGTAAATACACCTGTTGTTTTTCCCTGTTCCCTGTTTTTTTTCAGCTGATATTTTAAAAGAATTCTTAAGCCCTTTAAAACGGCCTTTGGCAGGAATGTGTTATACTTCAAAGCATGATAGAAATGCTCCCACTCCTTCTCCCTTATCAAATCATTCCAGGCATTGCCGGTACGTGCCGATACCATTTCATCCCCTCCGAAGCCCGATAACAAAACCTGAATTTCAGACCGTGCTGCAGCTTCATATATACCTTTATTGAACATATGAAAGCGTTGCTGGGTAAAGCAGCCTTGAAGATTCAGGGTATTTTCAATTAATCCGGGAATGGTTTCTTTCAGTTCATTCACTTCAAACCAGTTCATTTTCCCCCATTCAATCACTTTTAGCATGTGATCCCGCTCATCTTTCATGACGGTGTTGTGATTTTCAGGTAATGTATTGGAGAAAGCTATGAATTTTTTTTGATGCTCATTTGCATAATGCGAGGTGATGCAAGTTATGGCAGTGGAATCAAGTCCGCCGCTCAGTTCCGAACCGATATTTGAAACTCCCTCACACCTGGTTTCAACAGCATTTTTTAAGTTATCATAGAAGTGAGCAATATATTCATCATCGTTCCGGTAGCGGATTTTTTGCTCCGGATTCAGCTGCCAGTATTTTTCAATATAAATTTTGCCCTTCCTGTAAATCAGGTAATGTGCAGGAGGCAGCCTGAAAATCTCCTTAAATGCAGTAAATGGTTTATCTGAAATCCCTGTCACCAGCGTATCAAGAAAATAATCCCTGTTTAAAGTCAGTTCATTTTTATAAACAGACTTAAGCATGTTCATTTCCGAACCAAATGCAAAACCTTTTTCATGTATCGAATAATAAAAAGGCCTCAAACCCATCTGATCGCGTGCACAGAAGATTTCCTGCTTTTGTTCATCCCATATCGCGAATGTAAAATCACCAGCCAGGTATTCAACACACCTGGCGCCCCATTTTCTGTAAGAGCTTATCAGTAACTCTGTGTCATCAGGATTGTTGTCAACATTCAGCCTGCTTGTCAGCTCTTGCCTGTTATAAAGTGTGATATCAGCACATACAACCAGATCCCTTAATTTTTGTAATGGCAGATTTGCAGATTGATTTTTATCCTCCCCAATAAATACAACACCCAGCTGACCGTAATCAATATTCTCAAAATGAACGGAGTGATTTGTCCCGTATTTTGCTTCATTTTTAAGAAACGCAGGAATTGTATTGTTATCCGGTAAATGAACTGAACCGAAAATACCAGTTATCATCTCAATGGTGTATCTGTCAAATTTTCAAGTCTCCGCATCTGAGGACTTTATTATAATCTACATTATCATTATTCTTTCCGAATGATTAATTTTGTGTCATGGATGTAAAGATAACAGATTATCCTTATCGCTACAAAGCGTTTAACCTGGATGTTTTTTCGGGGATCCCGGTAGCAGGACTGGCACAAAGTGATGCACAAAAACCCGATATTGTTATCACGGAAGGGAAAACACCTGTGCAGCTGGTAAATCCCCTGAACAAGGGTGTCCTGTTCCAGTCCACCGAGGATGAGTTCCTGTTAAGCATTCTAAAACTTGGTCGTATTCATGTTCAGAATGGCAACACCATTACAGTTGAGCGTTTTAAAGATACTTCATGGAATGAATTTTCTGCCTTTATCCTTGGAACTGTATTTGGCGCACTGCTTCACCAGCGTCGCCTTCTGCCATTGCATGGAAGTGCTGTCATTTATAAAAAGAAAGGTCTGATTTTTGCCGGAAATTCAGGTGCAGGCAAATCCACCCTGGCTGCTGCAATGATCCATAAAGGAGCCAGACTTCTTGCCGACGATATTTCTCTTATCAGTTTTAATGGTAGAAAGCCTCAGATTGTTCCTGCATTTCCGGGCATGAAAATATGGGAGGACAGCCTGAAACATCTTGGCAGAAATCCGGAAAAATACCGTCCAATACGTGAAGACCTGAAAAAATATCTTTATCCTGTTGAAAAATATCATGATCAGAGTATTGCTCTCGGTCATATTTTTGTTATTTCATCCCATAATCGCGAAACATTTGAAATAAAGGATGCCCAGGGCATTGAGAAATTCAACACCCTGAAAAACAACACCTATTTTTTCAGGGGCATGAACAAAACAGGCATTCTCGAAAAGCACTTTCAGATGTGCAACCAGCTTGCCCAACAGGTACCTGTTTCGCATATCACAAGGCCTAACGGCAGTTTCAGGCTTGATGAACTGGTCAGGGAAATTACAGACAAATTGTTGAATTCTTGAACGAAAACAAAAAAATAGTGTGGCTTGCTTCATATCCCAAATCAGGTAACACCTGGTTCAGGATTTTCCTGACCAATTTACTTAACCACACCAATGAGCCGGCTGATATCAATAATCTGTATCCCTCCACCATTGCCAGCAGCCGGTCACTTTTTGACGAGGCAATCGGACTGGAATCGTCCGACCTGACACTTGATGAAGTTGAGCTGCTCAGACCGCAGGTATACCGTTATATGGCAGGGACAAGCAATGAGGTTCTCTATCATAAAATACATGATGCATGGATCAGTCTGCCGGATGGCAATACACTGGTACCTGAGGATGTAACCAAAGCGGTTTTGTATTTCATCCGTAATCCCCTCGACGTGGCAATATCCTTTGCTCACCATTCTTCAACAACCATTGACAAAGCAATCGGGATGATGAACGACAGCCATTATGCATTTTGCAGTAGGCAAACAAAACTCCATAACCAGACACGGCAAAAATTGTTAAGCTGGAGCGAACATATAGCCAGCTGGGTTGATCAGTCAGGATTGCCGGTGCTGGTAATGCGTTATGAAGATATGATAACCGATACATTAGCTGTTTTTAAAGATGCCATGAAATTCAGCGGGATTGAAGCAACCGATGAAAAAATCCGAAAATCCATTGAATTCAGCTCCTTTGAAAATATTCAGAAGCAGGAAAAGGAAAAGGGCTTCAGGGAAAAAGCAACCAAATCGGAGAGTTTTTTCCGCAAAGGCATTTCAGGTGACTGGAAAAATGTTTTAACCAGTGAACAGATAGATAAAATTGTATCCAGGCATCAGAAAATGATGGAACGATTTGGCTACTGGCCGGTTTGATAATTTTATAGCTTCCTATAAGCACACAGGTGCAGGCTTTCAATTCCCCGGATTGTTAAAAATTACCAGTAAAAACTTCCTGATTGACAACAATTTTTTGTATATTTTCAAATGATTTGGAACACAGGTTCTTTGTACGTATTTTTACAGTATGATTTTAAATACTCCCATGAAGAAAGTCAATAAAATAAGAACAGTGTAAATAATAAAGAATACGGATGGGAATTGCGGCAAAAAGCAGAAAGATTGAACCTGATACCATCCTGAAACGAAAACAGGATCAGTTATTCAGCGAGATCGACGGGGAAGTACTCATGCTCAGTATTGAAAACAGTGAATATTACGGCATGGATAAGGTGGGTTCACGCATCTGGCAATTGTTAGAGGAACCTCTAAGTTTTAAACAACTCATCGGAATATTGATGGACGAATATGAGGTAACAGAGGAACAATGCACAAAAGATACCAGAAAGTTCATTGAACAATTAATGGAGAAAGAGCTGGTGGAGGTTACTTAATCTAATGCAAATACTCACCAATACTCTTCGGATTTTGCAATCCCAATGCAAAGAAAAGCAGACAAAGCAAGAATGAAAATTTTACACTATATCAAACGCATCAGGCAAATACCTTTAATTGAAAAAAAACTACTGATTAAAGGATTTTTATTATGCATGGCATTTGTACCTATCGTTAACTTATTGCCTCTGAAAAATTACATTTGGTTATTAAAAAATAATCCAAAATCACCCGTAACTGTTAGTGATAAAAAATATTTCATCCGGCTGGTGAGAAAAACCATGCGGCGAATCGATCGGTTTGCTCCGCTGCGATTTAGCTGTCTGGTTAAATCTATGACTTTTAAACTGTTACTATATACACTGGGCATTGACAGTAACGTTGTGCTGGGCATAAATAATTCTCAATTACGGCTTCTAAGGGCACATGCCTTTGTAAAGGTGGATGAAGAAATAGTATATCTGAAAAGAAGAAAATTTTATGAAGTTTTTTCAATTGAATGAATTTGGTTCCGGATTACTAGTCTGAAACTGTGGGATTGTAGTCCTATCAGCAAGGTGGATTAGTCTGAAACAGTACGATATTAAACTTTAGTATTTAAATAATATTTTTTGATTGAGCTAACGTTAACGAGAATGAAAGAAATAAAAATTGATAATAACATTATTAAAAAAGTCTGGAATAAGCCAAAACTTATTTTCCTAAGTTTAAAAAAAACGGACGGTGGATATACATGGACGGGGTATGAAGGTGCTTCTTATCATCCTTTAGAGTCTTAATAGCGTATACCCATTTTTCTCATAAAGCCATGATAAAGAAATTAGAATAATGCATTGAAATAGTATAATTTAAAAGATATTTACATGAAAAATTTCTTAGTTTTTTCATTTATTATTTTATGTTTTCTATTTGAAAAAGTGGCTTTTACACAAGACTGGGTTCTATCAACATCTATTAAAGGATCTGCGATAGAACCAGGATTTTCGGCAATTGATAACCAAAATAATTTAGTTATACTTTCCTTTTTTACTGATACAATTTATAATCCTTTCTATATTTCATATGGAGTACGTGATCTATTTCTTTTAAAAATTGATCAAACTGGTAATATTCTTTGGAACCATAGGATAGGTTGTTTAGGACCTGATATACATGGTGGATTAATCATTGATAATCAAAATAATATATATGTTACTGGTACATTTAATAATTATACATGTAAATTTTCTCCCACTGATTCTTTAATAAATAAGGGTAGTGGTGATATTTTTTTAGCAAAATATAATTCAGATGGAAGTTTAATTTGGACAAAAAGTGTCGGATCTGCCAGCACCCTAGAATCATCAACGGACTTAAAATTTGATGGAAATAATAGGCTAATAATGAGCGGCTTTTTTAGGGATAGTCTAATAATTGGTAGTAATTCAGCTGACAAAGATACACTTCTGGGTAATTCAATTTTTTCAAACTTTATTGCAACATTTGATTTGGAAGGGAAACATATTTGGTCGAAAAAATTTTTGGGTACAAGTAATTTAACAAGATTCTGGAGAATAGGAATAAGTCAAAATGGTTATTATTTTGGAGGTTATTATCAAAATAATTTATATTTTGATATTGATACGATAACTAGTTATACTGCGGGAAATTATGATGCTTTTTTATACAAAACTGACCTAAACGGGAATGGAGAATGGATTCGGCGTATTAGGGGACAAAGTACCGAAAACTTCAGAACAATTGCAACAGATGAATTTGATAATGTCTATGTTTTGGGTAATTATAATAGTCCAAGTATATTTGTTGATTCAACAGAAACTCAAATCTTAACTTTTACAGGTAATTCTGGTGGATATGATACCTATATAGGTAAATACAATCGAAGTGGCATCTTACAATGGTTGCTAAGAAAAGGTAGTTCAGCGAAGGACGTCTACCTAAATTTTGTTATACGTAACAATTTAATCTATGCCACAGGATATTTTGCCAACCAGATTATTTTCAATGAGGATACATTAAGGTCAAGCAGCAGTTTAAACGAAGATGCTTTTCTAGCTGCATTCAACGAGATCGGTGATCCCATTGCCGGCGTGAGTGTCCAGGGCACAGGTGATTACAATGATGCCGGTACCGTTGTGAATATGGGAACTAATTCGCGTGCATATGTAGCTGGTTATTACAAGTCTCCTCAAATACAAATTGGCGACAGTATTTATACAAGCAACAATGAAAACAAAAGCGATCTTTTCTTTGCCATCTATGAGCACCCTTTCAAAGCAGTAATAACTGATGAACGGTACGTTACCTGCCATGGTTTGAGCAATGGGATGCTTACAGTTACACCTTATTTCGGACGTCCACCTTATACATACTCCTGGAGCCACGATCCTGGTCTGAATAATCCTGTGGCAGAAGGACTTGCAGCTAATAGTTATACTGTTACAATTACTGATGGACGGGATAGCACAGCCATTATAACCGGTACTGTTTATCAGCCTGACCCACTTCTTATTAACGGTACGCCAACCAATCCAACCTGTTACAATGACGATAATGGTAAAATCGATGTTTCGCCCACAGGTGGTACAACACCCTATATTTATAACTGGACATCTGAGGATGGTTCGGGGCTGAATCCCACAGGTCAGAACCAAAGCGGGCTGAACCGGGGGACTTATGTGCTGACTCTCAGGGATCAGAATCTTTGTACTGAAATCGATACCTTTGTTCTGACAGAACCTGATCCGTTTATCTTTGCAGGTTCGGTTGCAACAGAAAACACAGGTGGTGATACCATTCCAAACGGTACAATCGACCTGAATGTTACTGGCGGCACTCAGCCGTATTACTATCGATGGACATTTCCCCTGGGTGATACTGCCAATACCGAAGACCTCGATAGTCTTATTGGAGGAGACTATGCCATTAATGTGAAAGATATCAATGGGTGTGAAGGTGATACATCACTGGTTGTTTATGACGAAACAGTACTCATTGCACAGATAATTTCCAAATCCGATGTTTCGTGCAATGATGCGAATGACGGTAAAGCTAAAGTCAAGGTGTATAACGGCATCGCACCGTTCGATTATGAATGGTCAGACGGCATTGGCAATTCATACGGCAACGCAAGCGATGAATATGAAAGAACAGCTATGGCACCTCTGGATTATACGGTCACTGTCACCGACTCCGATGCTCCGCCTAAATCGGCAACAGCAAAAGTAAAAATCAATGAACCTGCTGTCCTTTCATTACTCCTTAATGTTACCAACCTGAGATGCAAGCAGGACAATTCAGGCGTTGTCAGCCTGCAGGTTTCAGGTGGTACCCTGCCTTATGAATACAGCTGGATAGGTCCGGACGGATTCACAGCCACGACCGAAGACCTTGTGAATGTTGCTTCAGGAAATTATGCAGTTACAGTAACAGATGCAAATAATTGTACCCAGACAGCCCCTCCTGTGTTTGTGAATGAGCCGGAAGAATTTCTTTATGTAGAGGTTGATATTACCAAAGAGATACAATGCTTTGGTCAGCTTTCCGGCCAGATGACAGCTAATGTCAGTGGTGGAACCACACCCTATAAATACTTATGGAGTGATCCCGGGGCACAGGTTACAAAAATAGCTACAGGTCTTGGAGCCGGAAATTACAAGGTTACCGTAACAGATAATAACTTTTGTATTGCAGTTTCCGACCCGGTTCCTCTGACGCAACCTGCTGAAATAACTCTGACAACTGTTACTTATACAACCCCAAGCTGCTTTGGTGCTTCTGATGGTAAAATCGATCCTGTCTTTTCTTTTGAAACACCCATTGATGTTTATTCCTGGAATACCGGCTGGAATGAGCGGACGATAAGTAACATACCTGCTGATGATTATACCCTGACGGTGACCGACAGGAATTCCTGTACAAAAGTAGAAAATTTTACGCTTACACAGCCTGATCCAATTACAATCCAGTCAGTTGACCTCACCGACCCTGCATGCTTTGGTTATAATGACGGTATTATTTCAATTGCTGCGACCGGGGGAACTGGCGATCTTTCCTATTCTGTTGATGCCGGCGTTCACACACAATCTGATCCCGATTTTGATACCCTTTTGGCCGGTAATTATGTTATCAGGGTGACAGATATCAATGACTGCCACTCTGCAGATTCATCCGTCACACTGAACCAGCCTGAAGGAGTTACAATCACCTCTGAAACGGCTGAAGACGTCACCTGCTATGGGGGAAATGACGGCAGCATCACCATTGTCGCTTCAGGCGGAGCAGGCGGTCTTGAATTTTCAATTGACAACGGACTGTCTTATTTTGCCAATAATGGAATATTTGATAACCTTGAGGCAGACAGCTATGCGGTCAGAATCAAAGACGCGGAAAATTGTGAATTCCCTGGTAGTATGCTTACTGTGAATGAACCTCAAGTCATCAGTGTAACAATCCAGGTTTATGAAAATGTATCCTGCAACGGATCTGGAGACGGCTCAATAACCCTGACAGCCACCGGCGGTACAGGCAACCTGGTGTATTCCATCAATGATGGTGTTGAGTATCTTGATAATGAAGGCAACTTTACAGGACTTGACGGCGGAGTATATTACATCCGCGTCAGGGATGAGAATAACTGTGATACAGGTGATATAGAAATAACCATTATTGATCCTGACCCGCTTATTATTGATACAACCAGCGTCATCCACCTTACAGCAGGTGCAGACGGATCAATTACACTGCAGGCAGCGGGAGGGACAGGAACGGTTACCTTCATCGCCAGACCTCTGGCTGCTGACAGCCTTACCAATTTCACAGGACTGTTCTCAGATCTCCAGGCAGGAGATTACCTGCTTTATGCCATTGATGACAACCAGTGCATATCAAATGCCATCAATGTATTGCTATTGGAAGAAACCGTAACGGGAATCATCATTTATGATGCATTCAGTCCCAACGGAGACACAAAAAATGATGTATGGAATATAGGTAACATCAGCCGATACCCTGATTGCAAGATCAAAATAATCAATTCATGGGGAAATAAGGTTTTCAGTTCCGACGGATATCACGAACCCTGGGACGGAACATATAATGGCAACGATCTGCCTTCGGGAACTTATTATTATTTCATTGATCTGGGGGACGGATCAGATCCGCTGACAGGTTCTGTAAATATTGTAAAATAGAAAATTTACTGTGATGAAAAGACTGATACCACTCTGCATACTGATTATACTGGGTATTTCAGATGTGAAGTCACAACAGATTCCTCCGCTGAGCCAGTATTCACTGAATCCTTATCTTATCAATCCGGCGGCCATTGCCACGAATGATAAACTTCCCCTGTCATTTACCTACCGTAAACTTTGGGCCGGAGTTGATGGTTCACCTTCCATTCAGTTCCTTTCAGGGCACATGAAGGTTGCAAATACAATGGGAGCAGGAATGAAAGTCTTTAATTATCAGTCAGGACCACTTCGTAAAACAGGACTTGAAGCTACTTACAGCTACCATCTGCCGCTGAACCAGAATGGAACAAACCTGTCCTTTGGTCTCTCAGGATTACTCTACCAGGTTTATCTGAACAAATCCGGTTTTAATATCGAGGATCCTGATGATGAGGTTTTCCTGGGTACTGAAAAAATGATAGTTCCTGATGCATCATTTGGAATGTATTTGTATCATGACAAATATTATATCGGTATTGCTGTCCCTCAATTGTTCAACAGGAATATTGATTTCAAGTCTGACGGAATCCTGCAGCAAAAACAGGTAAGACATTACTACCTGCACGGAGGATATATCTTTGATCTGAGCTCCGACCTGGCACTTGAACCTTCGCTGCTCTTCAAATTCATTGAAGCCGGACTTTTTCAGGCAGATATTAACGCGTTGCTCATATATAAAAAGATGGTACACTTCGGTCTGTCTTTCAGAACCTCGGATGCTGTCATTTTTCGCCTGGGTTATCAGGCAAAGGATTTTACCATTGGATATTCCTTCGATTTGATAATGAATGAACTGAAAACCCAGACATTCGGATCGCATGAAATAATGCTGATTTATTCTTTGAACAACTTTATCAGGTGATTTACACCATTTATTTACTCTGCAATCTGTTTTTAATACCTGTATTATTCTATTCTGATAGAAAGCAATAAGGTCGCTTCAGATTTGAAGTCTGTCTCCCAAATCTCATATTGCTGCCAGGACTCAATATACCTCCGGATTTGTTGAAATATTGTTAATTTTATTTTATATATTCATGAACTTTTAATAGATTTATTAATAGAAAAATAGATTTGAAAAAGGCAGGTTTCTCGATTAATAATTGATTTATGACGATAACGGATCAGGATTTTCAGCTGTTTATATATGCGCTTAAAAACTCCTCCAAATATGACTTCAGCCAGTACTCTGAAAAATCTCTCAGAAGAAGACTTGCCAAAGTACTTGCAGACAATAAGTTAACTCCTCCTTTGCTTATCAGCCGTATGAAAAATGACAACAAATTTGTTGAAAAGATTGTCAATGAAATAACTGTAAATACTACTGAACTTTTTCGTGATCCACAGGTCTGGCAGGCAATAAGATATGCCATATTGCCCAAACTCAAGAATAATTCTGTTATCAACATCTGGCATGCAGGATGTTCCACCGGTCAGGAGGTCTATTCCATGTTAATCTTGCTGAGTGAACTGGGATTGCTTGAAAAAACAAAAGTCTATGCCACTGACCTGAATGCCGAAGTACTGAATAATGCCCGCCAGGGTCAGTACAAGTATCGCTTTAACATAGGCTATCTGGATAATTTTGACAAAGTCATCAAAGAGAATCCATATAACTTCGAAGAGTATAATGACGTTCCGTACGAGAATTATTTTTATATAGATAAGACAAGTGATCTTATCAAAATGAGCAGTAACCTGAAAGATAAACCAATCTTTAAAAAACACGACCTTGTAACAGAGGATAACACCCTTTACGTAAAATTTGATATTATTTTATGCCGGAATGTGATCATTTATTTTAACTATGATTTACAGAACAGGGTATTCGATCTTTTTCATAAGAATCTGTATGATAATGGTTGTCTTGTTCTGGGTCTTCATGAAACAATATTAGGTTCTTATTCGGTAAAATTTCAAAAAAAAGGACATGCATATTATAAAAATTAAAATTATCAGATTAAATTTAACCTGAACGGACAGACAAATTTTTCTTTCATGATGAAAAAACAAACATCAAATAAAAAGAAGATTTACTTATTTGCACTGTTTCCCTTATTGACTGCTTTCATTATAATATTACTGGCATTTTTTGCAATAACAAGAATCAATCGTCTGAATCAGTTTTTATCCGTTGACGATGAATTGAATAAACAGTTTGTCAGGATCGAAGAACTGAAAAACAGGTTGTTATTTACATACAGGTTTAATACTGAACCACTCAGTATTTCCGACACAGAATTTGAGCAGGAACTGAATGAGCACCGCATCAGTTTTTACAGTTTATTGAACGAAATTCAAAAACAAAAATTCTTTAGTAAAAACGAGATGCTGACCGGAATTTCTGACAGCATGAAATCAACATTTCAATACCAGCTTGATAACCTCACACAGCTTCATG
Organism: Bacteroidales bacterium; assembly: GCA_016933335.1. Classification (GTDB taxonomy): domain Bacteria; phylum Bacteroidota; class Bacteroidia; order Bacteroidales; family UBA10428; genus JAFGPL01. The sequence goes on from JAFGBD010000064.1 coordinate 20,264, forward strand.
CAATGCTGAAGCGTAAAGGAACATCAAATTCCGGACTAATTTATGAATTAATCAATTTAAGCCGTTCAGTATCAGATAGTTCAAGCATGCTGGAATATCCTTCGCTTCATAAATCAATTGAAGATCTTATGATTGCCCAGAATGATTTTGTTACCAATGCTGATATGGTCTCATCCAACTTATTAACAACTTATATCAATATTCTGGAAGGTCAGTTTTATCTTATAGAAGATGAAAGTATAAGAGATAAATTAATTGAAGTAATTCATCAATACAGAAACATTGCAAGAAATATAATCGAGCTTTATGAAAGGATTGGACTGCAAAACAATACATCAGGAATATTATTTGAATACAGCATTATACAACAGACTTCAAATAATCTTTTTAAGAGATTTGATATTTATTTACAGAAAAAGATAAGTCAACAAAAAAAACTGATCATCTGGCTGATCTCTGCTTTATCCATTGCATTCATTCTTTCGGTTGCCATATGGTATGTACAACATATAAGTAAGGTAATCTCCGGGCCTCTTGGTAAAATTCTAAATTATGTAAATATTATAAAATCAGGAATACTTCCTGAAGAAACACTTCAGTTAAATACAAAAGATGAATTCAAACTGATCAGTGAAAATCTGAATTCCATTGTTGCTCATTTAAAAGAAAAAACCGGATTTGTGAAGGCACTGAACCAGGGTGATCTGCAGGCAAAACTTGAATTATCTGATAAGGAGGATGAACTTGGCAAAGAATTACTTGATATCCAGATAAATACTCAAAAGGCAGCTATTGAAAGGCAAAAGCACGATGAAGAGTCTTCAAAAAGAAGATATATCAATGAAGGTCTTGCAAAATTCTCGGAGATAACTCATGCCAGATATGACCAGATCAATAATCTGACAGATGCCTTCATCAAAGAACTGGTAAAATACCTGGGAAGTATTCAGGGAGGTATATTCCTCATGAATGATGATACAGATCAGAATGAACTTGTCCTGACTTCCGCATTTGCATATGACAGAAAAAAATATCTTACAAAAACTGTTGTGGTAGGTGAAGGACTTGTTGGAACTTGTGCTCTGGAAAAAAAGCCGGTATTCCTGACTGAAATCCCTCCTGACTATATCTCAATAACCTCCGGGCTTGGTGATGCTCCACCAAATAATATTCTGTTACTGCCTATGCTTCAAGATGATAATGTGACTGGTGTGATTGAGATCGCTTCCCTGGACATTTTTCAGGAACACCAGATTGAGTTCGCCAAACAGGTGGCAAATAATCTTTCCAATACCCTTTCATCCGCCAAAATAAATGAACGTACCGCAAAGCTTCTGGAACAATCGCAGGAACATGCACAAACCATGGCGGAACAGGAAGAAGAAATGAGACAGAATATGGAAGAACTGAGAGCAACCCAGGAAGAATCTTCGCGACGTGAAGAAGAGTTCAAGGGCATTGCGGATGCAATGGGCAAGGCATTATTTGTTGCAGAGTTTGATCTGAAAGGGAAACTGATTTCTATCAATGAGAAATTCATTATTTTTCTTGGAAAGAAACGTGAACAGATAATTGGCAAATCATTTGCAGAAGTTGTTAGAAGTGAGAACGCAGCAAAGGTAGATAAAGCCTTCCTCAGTAGTGTTGAGGAAGGAAATCACCTGATTTTCAATGATGTAATAAAAATTGGTAAAAAACTGGAATACAAGGTGCAATTTCATTTTTCTCCTGAACTTAACCGGGATGAAGTACCTTATAAGATTTTATGCCTGGGAGTGGAAATGAATAAATAATGATATCTTAAAAGATGTTCTGATGACTGAATTAGGAATTGTTGATATCAGGGAAATATATAAAACCGTAAAAGAAATTTATAATTATGATTTCTCACAGTATGCAATGACATCATTTAAACAGAGGCTTGAAAGACTAATTATCAAAAACAATATCAGCAATGCTGAAAACCTGGTTAACAAATTAAAAAACAATCCGGAGTTTTTCGACTTGTTTCTGTATGAAATATCCGTGCCTTCAACCGAGATGTTCAGGGATCCGTCGTTATGGAGATGGCTTCGCGAAGAATACCTTCCGGACGCCATTGATAAAAGTATCAGCAAATATAAAATCTTCCTGCCCAACTGCGTATCGGGAGGAGAGCTTTATTCCCTTACCATTTTATTAAAGGAACTGGAATTGTCTGATAACGTCAATATTCTGGCAACAACGGTCAGTAACAAAAGTATTGAATATATTAAGGAGGGCAGGTATGATCTGAAGAAAATAGAAGTATCCAGTGAAAATTATAAACGTTTTCAGGGAAACAGTGATTTTACAGACTATTATACCCTGGACAGGTACTATGCATTCAGAGACACAGGTATCATAAAAGATGTTGAATTTAAGAAACAAAATATTAACTTTGATGATTCACCTCAAAATGTTAAACTGATTCTTTTCCGTAATAACCTGATTTATTTTAATCCTTCATTGCAGGAAAAAATACTGCAGCATATGTATAACTGTCTCTCAGCAGGAGGATATCTTATTTTAGGCATACGTGAAAGAATAAGAAATCTGAACATTATTAAAGACTTTGAAATCATCAATGAAGCAGAGGGAGTCTATAAAAAAAGAATTGGACAATAATATATGGACTATAAGGCTGTAATTATAGGTGGTTCAGCAGGAAGTTTTCAGGTGGTGACCAGAATTTTAAATTCTATGCCCAAAAACTTTCCCATCCCCGTTTTATTATGTTTACACCGTTTAAAGCATGTCAGATCCGGATTTGTCGAGGCCCTGTCACTTAAATCCAGTATACCGGTTGAAGAACCATATGACAAAGATCAGCTGAAACCTTCCCACGCTTACCTGGCACCGGCAAATTACCACATGTATATTGAACTGGCAAACAGAATTGCGCTTTCAACAGAGGATCCGGTAAATCATTCCAGGCCTTCCATTGATTTGTCATTTATCACAGCTGCAAATGCCTACAGGCAAAAACTGATAGGAATAATATTATCAGGAGCTAACAAGGATGGGGCATACGGACTGAAAAAAGTCCATGATAACGGAGGAACAACGATTGTACAGGATCCCAACGAATGCGAAGTCCGTACCATGACCCAATCGGCACTGCAACTGACAAAGGTTGATCATGTTTATTCCACTGATCAGATAATTAAATATTTATTAAAACTTTAAAGCCCGGATGGATGCAACATTTTAATAAATACAGGTCTTATTTATTATCAGTAATGATTGTTTTTGTCATTTCAATGTTGCTGCTTGCAGTAACAATATGGAATCATCTTTTGAAATCTGTGGAATCAAACCAGCACGGATGGCTTTTTATCTGGTTATGCCTGGCAATTCTTTCCGGTATCATGATGCTGGTAATCACATATAATCTTTATAATGAAAAGAAACTGAAAAGTTACATCGCAGAGGTGAAGGAGAGTGAACGAAAAGGAATATTTAGTGAATCTGAGGTTATAAAGGAAAATGTAAACGATATAAAGGAAACCAAAGACATCAATGTAAAGGAAGCAATTGAAGAATTTGTGCCTGATATAAAAGGTATAAAAACCGTAGAATCTTTTGCTGACCGTCTTCTGAAAAGCCTGGCTTCAAAATTCCAGATGGTTCAGGGACTCTGCTATCAGGAGAGTAAAGGCAATTTCAGGACAATAGCAAAATTTGCCTTTACAGGTGAAAAGGATCCGGAGAGCTTTAAACTGGGAGTGACCCTGGGTGGACAGGCAGCAGCAAATCAGGAAATGATGCTTGTCAGCAATATTCCTGAAAGTTACTTTAAAATAGAATCCGGCCTTGGTAAGTCTTATCCGAAACATCTTGTATTTGTACCTGTCATATATAAGAAAAAAACCATTGCTTTAATTGAAATGGCATATTTTATATCATTAGACGAACAAACACTCTCGGTATTCAGGGAATTGACCGGATATCTCGGTGAAAGATTTGTTAAAATAATGAAGTAACTTTAGTAAGATATGAACGAAGAAAGCCATATAGGGATCATTAAATTTTTTAGATCAAAAATTGTGATATACAGTTTGTTGATTGGTTCATTGTTCCCGATCTTATCATGGACCATTCATATCATAAAAAACAGAATGCCTGTTTCACTGGTTTCTTTTGTGCAAATGCACCGTGATAATCCGGTGCTGTTCGTGCTATATCTGATACCCATCTTATTCATAATAACAGCTTATACCATTAACAGGCAAAGAGAGGCAGAAAAATCTTCTTTTGACAAACAGATTAAAGAGAGGGATCTCAGACTCAATAAAATGGCTGAATTTGCCAAACAAATCGGAGAAGGTAATTACAGTACCGAACTGGAAGTATCATCAAACAACGATATTCTGGGTCAGTCGCTTTTGCTGATGCGCAACAACCTTCTTGATAATTATAAAAAAGAATCCGAGCAGTCATGGATTGCCGAAGGAAAAGAAATCGTTTCCGATCTGCTCAGATTACATAACAATATCAACGAACTGTCAAATGATGTTCTTAATTCACTGATCAAGTATATAAAGGTTGTCCAGGGTGCTTTGTATATTTATGATGAGGATAAAAAAATGCTTAATAATCTTGCAACATATGCATATGACAGAAAGAAATACATCAACCAGGAATTTAAGATTGGACATGGCCTCATCGGTGAATGTGCCTACGAGATGGATTATATCTACCGGACAGAAATACCGGAGGATTATGCCCATATAACCTCAGGAATACTTGGAGATCAAAAACCCCAGAGTATTCTTTTAGTGCCGCTCATCACTGATGAAAAGCTCCAGGGCGTATTGGAATTTTCATCTGTTGAACCTGAGATTCCGGAAATTACAGTCAGATTTTTGAAAGAACTGGGTGAAATTATTGCAAGAACAATTTTCAACCTCAAGGTTACCCAGCGTACAGAACAACTGCTGCACGAATCACAGCAGATGACTGTTGAGTTAAAGGAAAATGAGGAACAACTCAGGCAAAACGCCGAAGAAATGAGGGCTACCCAGGAAGAACTGCGAAAATCCAATGAACAGCTTGAGACCAAGATACTTGAAGTGGAGAACGCCCAGAAACGATTGTATTCTTTGCTTGAAAATGCTTCAGAAATCATCTCGATTTATGATGAGAATATGAACATGACCTATGAAAGTCCCTCTGTTATCAAAATCCTGGGTTATACTCCTGAAGAAATGATGGGAGGAAAGGATATAGACAGACTGACACGAAAAGGTGAATCAAGTATCAGGGAAATGTTTAAATCATTGCTTGAAAATCCGGATGAACCTGTTTCCATCCAATATACATATATGAAAAAGGACGGACAGAAAATTTTCATAGAATCTACAGGCAGAAATTTATTACATGATTCCGCAATCAGGGGAATAATAGTTAATTCAACAGATATTACCGAGCGAAAACGTGCCGAGAGGGAAGAAAGGCTGAAAAGTAAAATGCAGTCTCTTTCTGAAAACTCACTTGATATGATCATCCGGTTGAGCACGGTAGGACAATTTTTCTACGCGAATCCGGTCGTTAAGAATTATATGTTTATTGACCCTAAAGAATTGATCAACAAAACATTAAATGATATTGAATGTCCTGAAATTTTATATGACTACTTTAAAAATACCATCGACACCATCAAATCTGATCCGGTAAAAGTTAATAACGAGCTTACTGTTTCGGCCTTTATCAATGAAGAGAATTGTGACCGGATTATGAGTATGGATGCAATACCGGAATTCAATGAAAATGAGCTTGAGACAATATTGTTCGTTGGCCATGATATTACCAAGGCAAAGCAGATTGAACTCGAAATACAGGATAAAAACAGGAAAATTGAAGACTCCATCAATTATGCTGAACGTATACAATCATCCATCCTGCCAGACACTGATCTGATCAGAATATACCTGCCAAAATCTTTTATTTTTTATATACCACGCGATGTTGTCAGTGGTGATTTTCCATGGTTCTTTAAAAGAGGAGATGATATTTATATTGCTGCTGTCGACTGTACCGGACACGGAGTACCTGGTGCACTTCTGTCTTTTATTGGTTATTTTTCATTAAACGGGATTGTCGACCATGAAAAAAAGATGGCAGCCGCTGAAATCCTTGATCAGTTACATTTTGGTGTCAGAAAAACACTTAAACAGGATATGGAAGATGCCGAAGCCCGGGACGGAATGGATATTGCATTCTGCAAAATCAACCATAATGACAAGGAAGTTCAGTTTGCCGGCGCCCACCGTCCCTTGTATCTGATCCATAACGGCGAACTGATTGAGTTTAAGGGTGACCGTAAAGCCATTGGAGGAATACCACATCGAAAAAAAGAGGAACAAAACTTTACAAATCACGTAATAAAATACGTCCGTGGAGACAGGATCTTTTTCTTCTCAGATGGTTTAACAGACCAGCTGGGAGGTGAAGAAGGTAAAAAATATTCTCCAAAACGGGTTCGTGAATTGATTTTAGAGAATAAAGATTTGACAATGGAAAAATTAAATGCTTATTTTGTTGAAGATTTTAATAGGTGGAAAGGGGATTATAAACAAATTGACGATGTTTTATTGATCGGGATCGAGTTCTAATTTTTGTAAACTGTTTAAATTCAAATCATATGGACAACAAAAGAGATGTGAAGGGTTTTCTTGAATTTGTATATGAGTTTTACAAATCAATGAAAGCCCATGAAATTACCCTTGTTTATGAAGGCGAAATCACTCATCAGATTACAAAAGCATTTACTTCTTTGACCGAATCAAATATGGAAAAAGATGATGAGGCAGGAACTGTACAACGTAAAGTTTTTCATGTAATGGTTGAATGTTTGCAAAATATTAGCAAACATGCTGATGATTTTACATCAAACGATTATTTGTTTTCTGGCCGGGGTATCTTTCTTGTCAGCAAAAATGAAGACGAATATAGTGTTACTACAGGAAATGCGGTTGAGAACGACCGTATCGAAGAGCTGACAGATATGCTTGAGAGTATCAACAGAATGGACAAGGAGGAACTTAAACAGCTCTATAAAAGACAAATGAAGGAAGGAAGGCTTTCTGACAAAGGAGGAGCCGGACTGGGATTCATTGATATTAAAAGAAAAACTGGTAAAGAACTTGAGTATCATTTTCTGCCAATTTCTGATGATACTTCATTCTTTTTACTTACTTCAACTATTTCAAGAACTGAGATTTAAACCTTTATCTATATGGAAACAATAAAAATTCAAGGAACAGAAGATACTCCTAGAATTATTTTAGACGCTGAAAAAGATTTGTTGGAAATTTCAGGTCGTTCCCTTCCGGAAGACGTTTCAGCATTTTATGAACCGGTATTGAACTGGTTAAATGAATATGCAGAAAATCCAAATGATAAAACCGTATTCAACTTTAAACTAACCTATTTCAATACGGCATCCTCAAAACTTCTGCTTGATATTCTGATGAAACTTGAAGAGCTTCATGAGAAAGGGCATGATGTTCTGATCAGGTGGCACTATCCAGAAGATGATGAAGACATGGAAGAAGCGGGTGAAGAATACGCTGACATTGTAGATGTACCCTTTGAACAAGTTGCTTATTCAGGTTAATGACATACAGGATCTGCTATAAACCGTTCCTACTAATCCTTGACGTATGAGTGAAGAGATCCTCAAGGCCCTGATGCAATTGTTTGCCATTATTGCCAAACAGGATGAGGGAGTTGAAACAACCCAGGTGGAATATGTTAAAAACTTTCTCCAGCAGCAACTTAGGGAAGAGGATGTCAATGAGTATTTTAACCTGTTTGAGCTGCACGCCGGCCTGATTGAGGGAGAGGATGAAGAAGAATCAGATGAGGATAAAAATAAAGTAAAGCTTACCTCTGTCAGGGATTCCGTAAGAATACTCGGGTTATGTAAAAAGATCAATAAAACCCTTACCCAGAAACAGAAAGTCGTAGTTCTTGTTCGATTATTTGAGATTGTCAATGCTGACAGGAAATTTACCGACCAGCGAATGGCAATCATTAATACTGTTGCTGAAGTATTTAAAGTCTCCAAAGAAGAATTTACCAGTATCGAATCTTTTGTAATAAAGAATGAACCTGAAGAACTTGATGATATAAATGTCTTAATCATCAGCGACAAATCTTTCAAACTGAAGAATGCAAAGAAAATCAAGATCAAGGAACTTGATGAAAATATATTCATCCTTCGCATTAAAAGCGTTGATTTATACTTTCTTAAATACACCGGCACACAGGATATATACCTGAACGGACTTGCGGTCAGGAATGATCGGATCTATCTTTTTGCAAGCGGCAGCACAGTTAAACTTCCAAAAGGTCCGCCTGTTTTCTACAGTGATATTGCTGCACATTACCTCGCAGATATCACCGCCAGCCACATTTCATATGAGGCTTTCAACCTTGAATTCAAATTCCCGAACGGGAACATCGGTATCAGGGATGTCTCTTTTTCCGAAACGCATGGAAGACTTATCGGTATCATGGGTGCCAGTGGCGCCGGCAAAACAACCCTCCTCAATGTTCTGGCCGGCATTGAAGAACCTTCCAAAGGAAAGGTTCTTATTAACGAAATAAATCTTCATGCAGAAAAGGAAAGACTGGAAGGTGTCATTGGGCTGATACCACAGGATGACCTGCTGATTGAAGAATTGACTGTTTTTCAAAATCTTTATTACAATGCAAAACTCTGCTTTAAGGATAAATCTGAAAAAGAAATCACAGAGTTGGTTGATAAGACCTTACAAAACCTGGGATTATATGATAAAAAGGACCTGAAAGTAGGATCACCCTTTAAAAAAACCATTAGCGGCGGTCAGAGGAAAAGGCTGAATATAGCCCTTGAACTAATCCGTGAACCATCCATCCTTTTTGTAGATGAACCTACCTCCGGTCTTTCTTCCCGCGATTCAGAGAATGTCATGGATCTTCTGAGGGAGCTGACATTGAAAGGTAAACTAATATTTGTTGTGATACATCAGCCTTCTTCCGAGATATATAAAATGTTTGATAAAATGATCATTCTCGATACCGGGGGCTATATGATTTACTATGGCAATCCGGTGGAAGCAGTGATGTATTTCAAGAAGCTTGATGCCCAGATAAACAGCGATGTCGGTGAGTGCCCTGCCTGTGGTAACGTTAACCCTGAACTGATTTTCAATATTCTGGAAGCAAAGGTCGTGGATGAATTTGGTAATTATACTGATGCCAGAAAAACCTCTCCCCAAAAATGGGAAGATTATTATAAAAAAAATATCACCCCCCAACCTGTTGAACCAGTAAGAGAGTCTCCTCCAAAAAACCTGAAAATACCTGGCTGGTTCAAACAGTTCAGGATATACACCATCAGGGATTTTCTTTCGAAAATCAGCAACACCCAGTATATCCTCCTGAGTATGCTTGAAGCTCCTGTACTGGGACTGATTCTGTCATTTATCATAAAATATGCGGAAGACCCGCAAAAGAATGAATATATTTTCAGGGTCAATGAAAATATCCATATTTATATTTTCATGTCTCTTATTGTGGCACTTTTCCTTGGATTGACAGTAAGTGCCGAGGAGATCTTCAAGGACAGGAAAATCCTTAAGAGAGAAGCATTCCTGAACCTGAGCAGGTCATCTTATCTTTTATCCAAAATCATCATCCTGTTTGTAATTTCAGCTATTCAGGCACTGTTCTTTGTTCTCATTGCAAATTCAATCCTTGAAATCAGGGGCATGTATTTCGAATACTGGCTGGCAATGTTTTCAACAGCTGCATTCGCCAATCTGCTGGGACTTAATATATCAGCTGCTTTTAATTCTGCGGTAACCATCTACATCATTATTCCATTGCTTATGATTCCCATGATGATACTCAGCGGTGCCATGTTCAGCTTTGATAAAATGAACAGCAAAATAAGCAGGCTGGACAAAGTACCTGTTATTGCTGAATTCATGGTTACAAAATGGACTTACGAAGCATTGATGGTTCATCAGTTCAAAGACAATAATTTTACCAGAGAATTTTATGATTTCGAGAGAATCGAGAGCCAGGCTGATTTTAAAATGGTATACTGGCTGCCTGAAATGAGAACAAGACTTGATGAACTAAAATCAGAGTACCGGAAAAAACAAAAGATAGCTGACGAATCCGAAACCCTGCAATTGTTATATAACGAGATATCCAAAGAAGTACAATTACCCGATACAGCGCGGTTTGCCTTTCTGTATGAATTAAGAAAGAAGTACATGACTGGCAGAAGGTCAAGAAGACAACCGGAATTCACCAATGAATTTAGTGAACTGGATAAACTGAATCCCACATCTTTTAATCTTGAACTGGCCGATAAAGTTAAGACATATCTCGATCAGCGTGAAAGGTTTTACAGCCGCAGTTTTTCAGATATAGTGCAATTCAAGGATAATCTGATAAACATCCATCTGGAAAAGCACCCTGAAACCTTTAAGAAGGTGCGCAACAGGTATTTCAACGAAGGTATCGCTGATATCATTAAAAAGGTTTATGAATCAAACAAAATACTGGAATACAGACACGAATTAATACAACATTATGATCCGGTTTACCAGGATCCGGTAGTGAAAGGAAAACTTGATTTCAGATCTCATTTCTTTTCTCCCACCAAGCATTTTATGGGAAAATATTTTGACACCTTTTATTTTAATATTGTTGTTGTATGGATTCTTACCGTGATCCTTTACATCATTTTATACTTTGATCTGCTTAAAAAACTGGTAAGCATTTCCGAGACTCTAAAAAGACACAAATAGTCTTTTATTAAAACAGATATTTTAATATCTTTATTATTGTTGTTAAATTTGTTAAATAAACTACTGTTATGATTAAAAAAGTCATTTATGTTCTATTGGCAATGATATTAATTGCATCATGCAAATCCGGAGGTGATAAAGCCGATTCGCTTGATCTTGATGATTCTGATATTGTCCGGGGAGAACTGGAGGTTTCCGGTGAGGTGATGCAGGATATTATTCAGAGTGTTTCATCTCCGGTTGAGATGGCTGCACTGGTTAAGGGACTTGGGGTAGAATTTTCAAACAAGTATCTTGCTCCTACTGATGATGTGGATGAGCTTACTACAAGCTTCCAGAAAGCGTACCATCTTGGTATATATGGTGCTGATCTGGGATACCTGAATATGTATAACAAGACTGCCAATGTAATTGATTATATATCTGCAATTAAGACCCTGGCCGATGGGATCAGGGTTGGACAGTTCTTTGATTTTACAACTTTAAAGCGACTTGCCCAGAGCAGTCAGAATCTTGATTCACTGATGTATCTTTCAGTACACAGTTTCAATCAAATGGATCAGTATCTGCGTGATAATAACAGAAGTAATTTAAGTGCACTTATGGTAATTGGTGTCTGGGTTGAAGGCCAGTACCTGGCAACCCAGGTAGCCAAAGAAGCTCCGCATCCTGATCTGGCCGAAAGAATCGGTGAACAAAAAATCATCCTGGAAAAGCTTATTCTGATAGTCAAAAACTTTGCAAAAAACAAACAATTTGAAAACCTTCTTACTGAATTGAATAAAATATACGAACTCTATAAAGATATTGAAATAACCATCATTCCCGGTGAGCCTGAGCCAAGGGAAGAAAATGGTATGCTTATTTTTGTCCAAAACGAAGAAAGCGTTGTGAAAATCACCGATGAGCAGTTAAATACAATCATCAAAACAACCGAAGAAGTTCGTAACAAGTTAATCAATATGTAATATGAAGAAGCTAATTTTTCTCTTATCATCAATATTATTCGTCGCTTTATATTCTCATATTCAGGCACAGGATATTTCACAGGTCGTTGCTCAATGCGCAGCTGCGGCCGATGCTGTTTATCTGAAAGACTACGTGGTTAATCTCGATGCCAGTACACCGGGTGGTGCTCCCAATCAGGCAAGGTTTGCCCTGATGCTTAGCAAGAATACCAAGTACCGGTTTTCAATTTGTCCTGCTCCCAATTCCGAAGGGGAACCCATCCTTCAACTGTATGATATGAATGTTATGGTTGGAAGTACCTTTATTGAGGCTACAGGTAAAGACTTTCACATGTTTGACTTTAATTGCCAGAAATCAGCAATATATCATATTTTCATCTCATTTAAAGAAGGGAAAGCCGGGGAAGCAGTTGGTGTGCTTTCATTTGTGAAAAGATTATAGCCTGTATTTTTTTTATATTATGAACCGGCTAAAAGCCGGTTTTATTTTTTTATCAGGTCGCAGACAATATCAAAATAAACCAGATAAAATGGCAACAATATCAAAACGGAAAATACAATCCTGCTGAAAAGGTTTATTTTTGTGAATACGAAATAATGGCTGAAAAGATATGTCAAGGGTATTGCGGCAAAAAGAATATATTCCGTACCGAATGACGGTACTGAAATAAAAAGAAAAGTTGAAATAATAAACATCCATAAAAAGAATAAAAAATACTTCCTGGCATGGATCTTCTTGGTATTAAACCTATGCATCATAAATAAGCTTGATATAATAAGACACACTGTCAGAACAATTGCGATGATATCAATTCCCGCAATCTTATCCGCCAAACTCAATCCGGCATTAAAATTACCTATGATTACATTAATTAATGATTCGTTTATGCTTTTGCCGGTGGCAAAAAAATATGTTATCAGAAACAGGTATGGCAATATCAGTCCAATGATTGAAATTATCCATTCGCGCCAATTAAAAGTTCTTAGTAAGATCAATCCTGTCCATACAAATGAAATGAAAAAAAAAGAGTTGATATAAATAAGACTTGATAAAGAAACCAACAGGGCAGAATCGAAATAATGATAAGCCAGTCCCTTGTATTTATAAGACCCGAATATATTGCTTATTGCGACGACCAAAATCAGCGATGAAATAACAACAGGATTAAAACTTTGAAGACCAGTAACACTGCTGACAATAAACATATAGATGACAGCTGGCAATTGTGTCCGTACAGGAATAAAGAAATACCTTGCATTCAGCCTGGCAATCAATATACTGATAATAAAATACAGCAGCAGTGCAAGGATTTTTGAGATAACAGCACTGCCTGTTGTAAAATTGATGAATATGGCATACAATATCCCCGGATATTTTTCAAAAGGCAGTAACTGAACATCCTGCTTTTGAAATCCCGGCAACCATATTGCAATAATAAATAATGGCAAAACAAGTATAACCAGAGACCGGTTGCTTCTAAATAGTCTTAGCAACATAAAATAATTGCTTTTATCCCAAATTATTTATTAACCTGTTTTAATTAATTTTCTGCAAATAAGTTATGTTATTCTTAAAATTAAAACCAGTACAACCATACCGGGATAATCCCGTTAAACCGGGACAAGCCCTGCTTTAACAAAGGACAATTTAAAGATAAATACAGAAAGCAGGTTATTAACATTCTGAAAATAATGAATTTAAGCGATAAAAATTGTGAACAGAGATAAGTTAACAGTTACAATCATTATTTTATAAAAGCGCCTCAAGCTTTTTAACAAAATTACTTTTAGGTACGGCACCAACTTGCTTATCAGCCACTTCCCCATTCTTAAAAAACAATACTGTCGGAATATTCCTGATACCATATCTTGCTGATACTCCAGGATTATTGTCTACATCAACCTTACCGATAATAGCTCTGCCATTGAATTCCCCGGCTATTTCATTAAGGATTGGCCCGATAATACGACAAGGTCCGCACCACTCTGCCCAAAAATCTACAACTACAGGCTTATCAGCTTTTGCTATAATCTCCTCAAAATTTGCATCTGTTAATTCTATTGTCATTATATAGGATTTAATGATATTGTTTTTGTTTGATAACTCTCAAATCTATGAAATTACTCTTTATCTATTCCAGACTATCCACTAGGATACCTTAAACTCAAGCTCAGGAGTCCTCTGTAAAAAATCAACCAGCTGATTTGACAACTCTATGCGATAAGACCTGGAATACATTTCAACACTCATTTTATCCATTGGATCGATAACCATGAATTTCATGGTCACGTTGCCGGATTTGGCTGAGTTTTTCTTAAATTCTTCCAGTAGCTCATCCGACAGGTTATCCAGTTGTACTTTAATTACCAGGTTTTTAATTAACTGCTCACGAACATTACTTAACAGCCAGATATTTTTTATCCTGAATTCAAGTTCGCCTCTTTTCCATGTACTTTCGGTAAAGACGCCTTTTATCATCAATGAATATCCTTCATAAAAATAATTCCTGAAGGTTTCATAATCTCTTCCAAACATTGGAATGGTATAAGAATCGGAATAATCCTCAATGGTCATGGTCCCATAAGGTTTCCCGTTCTTAGTTATTGCATTTTTTACAGAATTAACAATGCCGGCAACAGTAATTTCTTTGTCTTTCAATTTTTCCGGATCACGAAACTCATTAAGCCGGGTATTACAATATGCTTCGATTTCCAGCCTGAAATTATCCAATGGATGGGCTGATAAATAAACCCCAATGAGTTCTTTCTCTTTGTTCAATCTTGCCAGTGAAGACCATTCTATTCCTTCCGGAACATGAGGTTTGGCAATTTCGATTGGTTCAATATCACCAAATAGAGTGGGAGATGTATTGCTTTCATTCTGAATTTTGTTTCCGTACCTGATCAATGATTCGATGAAAGATATATCGTTATCAGTATTGGCAAAAAACTGATGCCGGCTGATTTCATCAAAACTGTCAAATCCACCGGCCATTGCCAAAGCTTCAATGCACCTTTTGTTAACGATGGATAAATTTATCCTTTCAACAAAATCGTAAATGTTGATGAAGGGTCCTCCATTATTTCTTTCTTCAATGATATGTTCAACTGCCGATTCACCAACACCTTTAATGGCCGCCAATCCAAACCTGATATCTCCATTTTTATTTACTGTGAACCTTACATGACTTTCATTGATATCAGCAACCAGTACATTAAGTCCCATTCTTTTACATTCGTCCATAAAAAATGTGATCTTCTTGATATCATTGAGATTCCGGCTTAATACAGCAGCCATGAATTCAGCCGGGTAATGTGCCTTTAAAAAGGCCGTCTGATAAGACACATAGGCATAACATGTGGAATGGGCTTTATTAAACGCATAGTGTGCAAAAGACTGCCAGTCTTTCCATATTTTCTGAGCTGTTGCTTTTTGATAGCCATTCCTTGTGCAGCCTTCAATGAATTTCTCTTCCAGGTCATCCATCATGGCCTTTATCTTTTTCCCCATGGCTTTTCTTAATGCATCAGCCATTCCTTTGGTAAATCCTGCCAGCTTCTGGGAAAGCAACATGACCTGTTCCTGATAAACAGTTATCCCGTAAGTATCTTTAAGATACTCCTCCATCTCAGGAAGATCATAGGTGATCTTTTCCCTGCCATGCTTACGGTTAATAAAACTTGGTATGTACTCCATAGGTCCCGGCCTGTAAAGGGCATTCATGGCAATTAAATCCTCAAATCTGTTAGGCTTGAGCATCCTGAGGTATTTTTTCATCCCTTCAGATTCAAACTGAAACAGACCGGTGGTATCACCCCTGCTGTAAAGCTCAAAGGTTTCTTGATCCTGGAGAGAAATTTCATCGATATTGACTTCAATCCCTTTTGACTTCCTGATGTTCTCAATCGTATCTTTGATAATTGACAATGTTTTCAATCCCAGAAAGTCCATTTTAAGCATCCCTACCGATTCAATATGCTTACCATCATATTGGGTTACGTATAAATCAGTATCCTTATTGACACAAATGGGTATGTGCTCCTCGAGATCTTCTCTGCTTATGATGATCCCGCAGGCATGGACACCGGTCTGTCTGACTGAACCTTCGAGTACCTCTGCATACTTTAAGGTTTGAGAGATAAGTTCATTTGATGAATTCCGTTCGGAGATCAGTTCGGGTACTTCTTCATAGGCTTTTGAAAAAGTCGTTCCGGGTTTCTCCGGGATAAGCTTTGAAAGTCTGTCTGCCTCAGAAAGTTCCAGATTCTGCACCCGGGCAACATCTCTGATGGCCATTTTAGGCGCCATGGTGCCAAAAGTGATGATATGCGCCACTTTCTTCTTACCATATTTTTTTACACCCCATTGAAGAACTTTTTCTCTTCCGTCTTCGTCAAAATCAATATCTATATCAGGCATCGAAACACGGTCAGGATTTAAAAACCGTTCAAAGAGCAAATCGTATTTGATTGGATCGATATCTGTTATCCGGAGACAATAAGCAACCACTGATCCGGCAGCTGATCCGCGACCCGGGCCAACCGACACCCCCATTTCACGCGCCGCTTTGATAAAATCCCATACAATCAGGAAATAACCCGGATAACCCATTTTTCGGATTGTTTCCAATTCAAAATCAATCCTTTCTGTTAATTTATCTGTCAGTTCAGAATATCTGAACCTGGCCCCTTCATATGTCAGATGTCTTAAATAATCGTCAGCATCCTTGAATCCTTCCGGTATTTCAAAATCAGGCATAATCGGCGGTCCGTTAAGCTCATAAATTTCAACTTTATCAACAATTTCGTTTGTATTTGCAACAGCCTGTGGAATATCAGAAAAGAGCTTTTTCATTTCAGCCTGTGATTTGAACCATTCCTGACGGGTATATCGCATTCTGTTCATGTCATCAACGTCCTTGCCTGTATTAATACATAGCAGACGGTCGTGTGCGGGAGCATCTTCCTCACTGATGAAATGTACATCATTTGTGGCGATTACCTTTGTCCCTGTCTCATTTGACAGTTTTAACAACTGCTCATTCACAAATACCTGATCATGATATACTTCCTTATCAATCTGAGGATCACCTGAGGGGTGTCTCATGACTTCAAGATAGAAATCATCTCCAAAAATTTCTTTGTATTCGATAACAACCTTCCTGGCTGCTTCATAACTTTCATGCCTGATGACCCAGGGAATTTCCCCATTCAGGCATGATGAACTTGCTATCAGTCCTTTATTATATTTTCTGAGTAAATTCTTATCAATTCTTGGTTTATAGTAAAAACCATCGGTCCAACCCATCGAGACAAGTCTGATAAGATTATGATATCCTTCCAGATTTTTTGCCAGCAGAATAAGGTGAAATCCACCTCCGTCTGTTTTATCTGATTTATCATACATGGTTCGTCTGGCAACATATACTTCGCAACCTAATATGGGCTTAATCTCCTTTTTAACTGCCTCGTTATGAAATTCTTTTATACCAAACATATTGCCATGATCAGTAATGGCCAGAGCTACCATTTTATCTTCCTTTGCTTTGGCTATCAATCGTTTAATATCTGCAGCACCATCCAGAATTGAATACTGGGTATGAACATGCAGGTGGGTAAACGGATATTTGCTGTTCAGATTTGTTTTGTCACTGATACCTTTATCCTGATAGTATGTCTTTTTGACAGATTTTTTCTCACTGATTACCTCTTCTTTTTCAGTTTCAATTAACTGAATCGTATCCTGATTGGCCTGGTGGAAAGCTTTAAGTTCAGATTCTGAGATATCAAGTGATTGAACATCATAAATTCCTTTTCTGATTAGCTCAAGAAAACACCTTGCTGTGGCAGCGACATCTGCAGAAGCACTATGTGCCTCTTCAAAATCTTCATTAAACAGCTTTTTGTAAAGCTCAGTCAGTGTTGGCCATTTATATTTTCCTCCTTTTCCTCCGGGGATGGCGCAAAAGTCAGTAGTTGTTTCCTTTGTACAAATATGTCTGAGCCGTAGAATTTTGTTTTCCATACCTGTTCTGTAATATTCCGCACCAACGATTTTAAGGTCGAAATCGATGTTATGCCCTATAACAACAGACGATTTACCAAGAGCCTCATTGAATTTCCCGAGAACAAATTTCAAATCATACCCTTCAGCCAAAGCCCTGTCGGTTGAAATTCCGTGCACCTTTTCAGCACTGAACGGGATGGTATATTCTTCAGGTTTTATGATATAATCCTCTGCATTCAGAAGCTTCCCTTTGATATCATGTACTTCCCATGCAAGCTGCACCATCCTGGGCCAGTTATCCGAATCTGAAACAGGAGCATCATAATCTTGTGGCAGCCCTGTGGTCTCGGTATCAAAAATAACAAACATATATCCTTACCGGGTTCTAAAGTATTTGAATTACAATGTGTTATTGTCACAGATAGTCCATTGTAAAAATACTTCAATTAAGATGATTAAAACAGGATTGTTAATAAAAAATGAAATATCGGATTTCAATTCTTACCTTTCTGAAATATTCCATAATGTGTTCTGACTGACAGTCTGTATCAGTTACACTATCATGCTGTCTTAAAGATTTGTGGCTTTGCTTTTCAATAAGAATCCTTCAATATTCTGAATAAACATTTTTTTTGTCTCTTCAGGTGTTCCGGCTATGCCTGAGGTCATACTGGGATTGCCTTCTTTAGGGCAATACAAAAATGCAGGAATACCTTGAATTCCGAATACAGCTGCCAGTTCCTGTTCAGACTGGACATCAATTTTGTAAACATGTATCTTCCCTGAATATTCTCTTGCAAGTTCCTCAAGGATCGGCGATGTAATTCTGCATGGAGCACACCAGTCCGCATAAAAATCGATTAAACACGGAAGTTCTCCTTTATAAATCCATGCAGAAGGATTTTTTTCATAATCCATTACCTTTTCAAGAAAATCCGCTTTAGTCAGGTGAATGGGTTTATCACTGTATGTGCTTTTTGTTTTATTCTCTGAAACAAATTTAGTTTCATCTGCCATAAGCCCTGATGCAGAAACCTCATCTTTTTTACTTGTCTGATCGTCAACATTCTGGCTTTTACAGCTGATAACCAATGCAGCTGATAAAAATATAATTCCCAGTGATTTTTTCATACTTCAATTATTGTTATTAAAAATTACTTATTATAATTCCCGCAAGAAATGACAAGTTATGAGATTGCTTTGCCAGGTTATGAATCCGGGCAATATTATGAACATAAATGTCATCTTTCTTATTTCTTTATATTTATATATATTAATATCTATATATTATCATAAATCATGCCAGTAAAAAAATCATCTTCAATTGTCATGTAAGTATGTAAATCTGTCATTCAAATTTACAACAGTTAATTATCTTATTGGTTCAGGCAGCATCTTAAGTTTATAATGTGTATGATGCTCTGTAAAGATGATATCCACTATTCCTATTACAATCAATTTCACGAGGATTCTCTCAACAATGAATTTCTTTATTCCGGTAATTCCCGATAATTCTTTGGATGTCAGAACCTCATTTTCCTTCAGAATCTTTAACAGTTGTTTCTCCCTGTTACCGTACCTGATATAGACACCTCTTGTCTTGTTTTTTAATTTCCAGACATTCAGCATGACAGCATTTGCCAGTATGTTCTGATCATTCACCCTGATGTATGCCATCCACCTCCCGTTTTCTGCTTTTGCATAAAGAGGTTTTTTCCTTGCCTGGGGAATTGTAACTTCAAGCACCCATTTACCGTCAATATTCCATTTTTCCGTCTGATATTTGATTGCAGGTTTACAAAAAATATGTGCAGCTGATTCTACCATATAATCTTCCTCCTCAGTTCTGATTCCTGAAATGACACCATTATCCTTTACACCAACCAGCAGTTTTCCTCCATCCGTATTGGCGAATGCAGAAAATGTCCGGGCAATTTTTTTTGCATCAGATATTTCGAATTTAAAGTCCAGTTGCTGATTTTCTCCCTGTTCTATAAGATTTCTAATATAGTGCACCACGCTATATTTTATTTACTGAGGTTTTTCTGATGCCAGATAATTGATATGTAAATTTAATTCCGTTTACTTATAAATAAAATTTAAATTCATTCAGGCAGAATTTAATTTATTTTGATATTTTTGCCACGGAATCCGGAAGGGGAATTAGCTCAGTTGGCTAGAGCGCCACGCTGGCAGCGTGGAGGTCAGGGGTTCGACTCCCCTATTCTCCACTTCTTTTCTGATAACAGGATACCGGCTTAATCAGGCTGCATTGCAGAAAAGTCTTATTCCATATCTTCACCTGTCCTTCACCTAAATGATAATACAGGTTTTTTTGATTTCTCTGCAACGGATTGCTGTTTTCTTAAATATTTTGATTTTTCTGGTATGATATTTGATGTCAGACTATTACAGTAGCATATGTTTTTCCGTATGAGTTAAGTCCCGGAAAAAGATAAAATGTTACCAATAATTTTGGCAAAACTACATAAATGGTTAATTTTGAATTCTTAAAAAATAATAAAATGGAAGCAAAGAAAACCAGGAAAGCCGACCTTGAAAATAAGAGGATACTTTTTCTTGAAGTTGGATTTGTACTAGTATTGGGTATCGTACTTGCTGCTTTTGAGTGGAGCTCCAGACCAAAAGAAAATAAAATGTTTAACCAGTCTCTTGAAGATGTGGGAGATGAAGAGATCATTCCTATCACCCGGCAGCAGGAACAACCTCCTCCACCGCCTCCAGCACCCCCTCAGGTTTTCGAACTGAATATCGTTGACGATGATGTGGAAATTGAAGATCAGCTTGAACTGGATGACATGGAGGCTGATGATAACCTTGCCATGGAGTTTGTTCCTGTTGAAGAGGAAGCAGATGAAGAAGTGGCCTTCATCATTGTCGAGGATATGCCTAAATTTCAGGGTGGAGACCAGAATACCTTTCGCTCCTGGATTCAATCCAATCTTAAATATCCTGAAATAGCTGCAGAAAATGGCATTAGCGGAAGAGTTTTTGTAAATTTTGTAGTCAACAAAAATGGTGACGTGGTTGATGCAAAGGTTGTTCGTGGTGTTGATCCCTCACTGGACCAGGAAGCATTAAGGGTTGTCAGATCATCCCCGAAATGGACCCCCGGAAAACAACGCGGAAAACCGGTTAAAGTACAGTTTACCTTCCCGATAGTATTTGTTTTACAATAAGATATATTGATTTAATTAAACCCTGTCCTCACCGGTCAGGGTTTTTTTATTTCTGTTAAAATAATCCTGTGGAAATTGTGGTATATTTTGTTAATTTTATTATCTGCAAATATTTAAACATCATTGAGTCATGAAAAGAATCCATATATGTCTTCTTATCACGGCAGTTCTTTTTTCCTGTACATCTCCTGAGAAATTATTGCGGAGGGGTGATTACGACGGTTTAATAAATAAATCAATTAAGAAAATCATCAAAAATCCGAGGAGGCAGGAAGATGTTGAACTGCTGGACAAAGCTTATAAGCTTGCAAATGAAAGAGATCTGGATCGTATCAGGTATCTTAAACTTGAAGGAAATCCCGATTCATGGGATGAAGTACTTATGCATTATTCCAGGCTTAAAGACAGGCAAACCAGGGTAAGGAGAGTACTTCCCCTGAATCTTCATGGCAGGACAATTAACTATGAATTCATCGATTATGATGCCCAGATGGTTGAAGCCAAGAGAAATGCCGCAGAATATTTCTACAAACATGGTAAGGCACTGATGGAAAACAAAACCAAGGAATCATACAGACAGGCGTTTGTTGAGCTGAGTAAAGCCAGAGGATATTCGGGAGGAGCATTTCCGGATCTCGACCAGATGATTGATGAGGCAAAATATCTGGGAATGAACCGCATACTGGTTTCCGTAATCAACAGCACAAATCTGAGGTTGCCTGAAGATTTTATGGAGAATCTGCTTGCGATTAACACATATGGTCTGAACACCGAATGGGTTGAATATCATTTTAAGCCACTGGATCAGGAAACTGCTTTCGACTATTACATTGATGTAAACCTTCAGTTCATTGTTGTGTCTCCGGAAAGGATTAATGAAAATGACAGGCTTGTTAAAAAGAAAGTACAGGATGGTTTCGAATATGTCTTGGACGACAGGGGTAATGTCATGAAGGATACGGCGGGTAACGACATTAAAGTGCCAAGATATAAAGAACTTACATGTACCGTCATTGAAAAGGTAAAGCATAAAACGGTAACTCTTAAAGGAGAAATTGAGGTCATTTCCGACAATCCTAAGCGCCTGATCAGTAAAGATCCTATTTCAGCCACCACAGAGTTTCATCACAAATCGGCCCGTGCTGTTGGCGATATTGAAGCCCTTGATGAAGAAACCAAAAAAGCTGTTGGTGTAAAAGAAATCCCATTCCCCGATGATATTACCATGATATATGATACAAGCGAGGCTTTAAAGCAGGCCATTACCGATGTCATAAGAAGCAAACGACGATACATCCAGTAACCTGTTAATACCCAATGCCTGAAATCCCTAATACCTGATCCTGCAACGCCTTAAGCTTTGCATGTATAATTACCCGGAGTGTCAGTCAATGAAAAGTTATATTACAAAATCATTGAAGGAATATGCCATACTTATCGGAATAGTTCATTATGGACAAGACGAAAAGGAAGTATCTGAGTACCTGGATGAACTTGCTTTTCTTACCGAGACTGCAGGCGGCATACCTGTGAAAAGATATACACAAAAAAACAATGTCCTGAATCCCAGGACATTCATCGGATCAGGAAAACTTGAGGAAATCAAAACTTTCGTAGAAGCAAATGAAATCGATCTGGCCATTTTTGATGATGAGCTTTCTCCCAGCCAACTCCGCAACCTGGAAAGAGAGCTGAAAATACGCGTGCTTGACCGAACCAATCTTATCCTTGATATTTTTGCCCGGCGGGCCAAAACCGCCCACGCCAAAACACAGGTGGAACTGGCTCAATATCAATACTTATTACCAAGGTTAACGAGAATGTGGACTCACCTGGAAAGGCAAAGAGGCGGCATTGGTTTACGCGGTCCCGGTGAAACTGAAATAGAGACAGACCGCCGGATCATAAGGAATAAAATTGCCAGACTTAAGACTCAACTAAGCAAAATTGACAGGCAAATGATAACCCAGAGAAAAAACCGTGGAAAACTGGTCAGGGTTTCTCTTGTGGGTTATACCAATGTTGGTAAATCAACACTGATGAATATTTTAAGTAAATCAGATTTATTTGCAGAAAACAAACTTTTTGCCACAGTTGATACAACCGTTAGAAAAGTCATTATTCGTAATCTGCCATTCCTGATTTCCGATACTGTCGGATTTATCAGAAAACTCCCTCATGACCTGGTGGAATCTTTTAAATCAACTCTGGATGAGGTACGCGAAGCAGATATTATATTGCATGTTGTTGATATATCACATCCGGGCTTTGAAGATCAGATTCTGGTTGTAAATCAGACCTTGCATGAAATCGATGTTGTCAATAAGCCTGTCATCATCATTTTTAATAAAATAGACGCATATACTTATGTGAAAAAAGAAAATGATGACTTAACCCCGAAGACCATGGAAAACTTTACCCTTGAAGAAATGAAAAATACATGGATAGCCAGGCATAACGATCCATGTATTTTTGTTTCTGCCCTGAAAAAAATAAATATTGAAGAGTTGAAAGAATTACTATATAAAAAGGTCAGAGATATACATGTCACACGATATCCCTATGATGATTTCTTATACTAAAGTAACTTATTTTCAATAAGATATTCGGCAATCTGTACTGCATTTAATGCAGCCCCCTTCCTGATCTGGTCTCCGACACACCAAAAAGCAATTCCCTTCGGGTTTGTAATATCCTTTCTTATTCTCCCCACGTAAACAGGATCTTTTCCGGCAGCATGCAATGGCATCGGGTATTTAAATGTTTCAGGATCATCTTCAACCACGAGTCCGGGTGCTTGCTGCATGGCCTCACGAACCCGGGAAACAGTAAGCTCATCTTCTGTCTCCACCCAGATGGCCTCTGAATGTGCCCTGTATACCGGTACACGAACCGCAGTTGCACTGACCGCAATATCAGCATGCATCATTTTTCGTGTCTCATGGTGCATTTTCATCTCCTCTTTGGTATAATCATTGTCCAGAAAGACATCAATGTGAGGGATCAAATTGAAAGCAATCTGATACTTATGCTTTTCAATGGTCACCGGGATTCCGGCAAGAACCTGTCTGGTCTGCTCTTCCATTTCCTGCATGGCAGCAGTACCTGCTCCTGAGGTAGCCTGATATGTTGCAGCATGGATCCTCTTTATCGGTGAAAGCTCATGTATCGGTTTGATGGCAACTATCATGACAATGGTTGAACAGTTGGGATTTGCTATGATGTTTCTGGGCCTGTTCTTACAATCTTCCGGATTTACTTCCGGAACAACCAGCGGAACATCTTCATCCATCCTGAATGCACTTGAATTATCAATCAGTACAGCTCCATGCCTGGTGATTGTAGATGCAAATTCCCTTGAAGTACCGGCTCCGGCAGAAGCCAAAACAATGTCTACCCCTTTAAAATCGTCATTGTGCTTAAGTTCCCTTACCGCGAACTTCATTCCTTTAAACTTATATTGCCTGCCTGCACTCCGTGCTGAACCGAAAAGTATTAGATCATCAAGCGGAAAATTACGTTCGTTGAGAACCTTCAAGAACTCTTGTCCGACAGCTCCGCTTACACCGACAATGGCAACTCTCATGATCTAAAAATTTATGATGTTAAGATTATTTAAAATAAAATCCCTTAAAGGGGATTTAAAAAAAATTCGTAATTTGTTACTTCAAATGTTAGGTAAAATTCGCAATAATATTTTATTAATGAAACCCCAGACATTTCTTTTTTTATTAATTGCATGTAATTTAAGCGGACAACTTACGGAAAACTTTGAAAATTCTGATCTGTCAGGCTGGGAAGAAAGCACATCAGAAAGATGGAGAATTTCTTCAGCAGGTCCCGTTTCAGGCAATTACTCTCTTCATCATGTTTACGACAATATCAAATCAGACCATGACCAGATATCACTGATGCATGATCCTTTGATCCTCGATTCTGCCAATGCCGTCTGGCACTTTGAAATCCGGTATGAGTATGATCCCTCAGCATACAATCACTGGGCCGTTTTTCTGGTATCAGACAAAAATGCAACCGAAATGCATCCTGAGGGAAATTGCAATGGTTATATCTTCGGGGTAAATTATGCCGGAAGCGACGACTTTTTGAAATTCTGGAAATCAGAGAACAATAATCTCTCAGAGATCATGAATACAGGATTCAACTGGCAAAGTGAGATAGGAACAGAAAAAGCCCCGGCATTTGAAATCGTACGTTATCAGAATGGGATTTGGGAGTTCTTTATTGACACGACAGCAGGCGATTCAGATAAAATTAAACTGGGTGAAACAGAGAATACGGACTTAAAAGCATCTTACTACTTTGGAATATACTATAAATATTCCTCAGGACAGGACAGGAAATTCTGGTTTGACAGTTTATCTGTTAATGGTTTTTTCCTTAAAGACACATTGCCGCCCGGTCTGAAAGAAGCCATATGTCATGACCAGCGACAACTTGTGCTGCAGTTTGATGAATCAATCGAACTGACATCCGGATCAGAGCTAAAAGTTAAGGCTAATGGTCAATTCATTGATATTGAATCTGTTAAAGTACAGAACAATTATCTGTATATCTTTCTGGCTCAAAATTTCCCGTCTGAATCAGAAATCCTGATCAAAACATATCATATCCGGGATATTTACGGAAATACAAATTTATTTGATTCTGTTATGTTCTTTTACCATCAGCCCCGGTTCAACGATCTGATCATTACTGAAATCATGGCTGACCCATTCCCTGCAGCAGGCCTGCCTGAGGCAGAATATCTTGAAATATTCAATCGTTGTGAATATGCAATTTGTCTACGCGACTGGCATATTTATGCCGGCAGAAATTGTGCTTCTTTCGATGAGGTTATTATTCTCCCCGGAGAATACATGCTATTACTCGACAACAGTCACAAAGATATGTTCAGCGGTTTATCCGGAATATCCGGCATGTATGATTTCCCCGGGATTTCTAACACCGGCCAGGAATTGGTTCTGAAAGACAATCATGACAGAATCATCTTTTCAACCGAATACCATACAAGCTGGTACAAGGATCATTTTAAATCGGAAGGAGGCTGGTCACTTGAAATGATTGATACTGATAACCCTTGTGGCGGTAAGGATAACTGGACAGCGTCAATCAGTATAAATGGAGGGACTCCCGGTTATACGAATTCCGTTGCCGGAAAGAATCCTGATAATGATGATCCCCGGCTTTTAAAAAGTGTTATTATCAGCGATTCAACCTTATACCTGTTATTTAGTGAACCTATTACGGGTGAGAACCTGTATTCAACAAATAACTATTACGTTGATAACGGCATGGGAATTCCCTGTCAGTCTGCACCCGGTGGCAATTTGTTAAATTCAGTCATCCTTTACTTTAATAAATGTTTTAATGAAGATGTTTTTTATTCATTACATATCAAAGATTGCCTTTCCGATTGCACCGGTAATAGGATAGGGAATACAAGCGTGTCTGCATTCAGAAAACCATCAAAATGTGATAGTACAGATCTGATTATCAATGAAATATTATTTAATCCATATGTGAGGGGGGGTGAGTTTATTGAAATATTCAACAGGTCGTTAAAAACCATCGATCTGAAAGACTTTTACCTTTCAACCAGAGATGACTACTCAGCGAAATCAGGGCAATCGTTCCTGCTGTCAGAATTTCATTATACCATTGAACCGGGAGATTACCTTGTCATTACAGAGAATATTAACCTTGTAACTGACAATTACCGATACATTTCCGAAAATGATTTCCTTGAAACCGAAGATATTCCAAATCTTCCTGATAAAGGTGCAGTTATATCACTTTTTGATTCAAATGACCATCTTATTGATGAGGCAGCCTATTCAGAAAAAATGCATGTAGAGATTGCATCCAATACAAAAGGGATATCGCTTGAAAGAATTAATCCTGATTGGCCTTCAAATGATGCGGATAACTGGTATACCGCATCAGGCGATTTTGGTTATGCCACTCCCGGTTATGAAAATTCGCAAGACAGAAAAGATGAAATATCATCTTTCACTGTTATTGCAGAACCGGAAATCATTACACCTGATGGAGATGGCATAAATGATGAGACCGCGATAAAATATATTGTCCCGGATGCAGGTTATTTCGCCAATATCATAGTATTTGACCGTACAGGACGTCCTGTTAAAATCATTGCCCGGAATATCCTTCTTGGTTCAACCGGGGAATTTACCTGGAATGGAAAAAATGACAGCGGCATAACAGCCCCGGTAGGTCCTTACCTGATATATACCGAAATATTCAATTTATCAGGTAACATTAAAAAATTCAAAAATTCATGTATCATTGCTGAAAAAATATATTGGTAGTTTAACAGATCAACTGACTTAAAATATGATTTTGAAAAGAATAACAGTATTTTGTGCTTCAAGCCGCATGATCAATCCAGTGTATTTTAAAGCTGCCAGGCAACTGGCCGGGGTACTGACAAAAAACAATATTACTGCGGTATATGGTGGAGGGGCTGCAGGATTAATGGGCGTTCTGGCTGACTATATGCTCGAAAACGGGGGAAACATTACAGGTGTAATCCCTCAGTTTATGCTGAAGGTAGAATGGGGACATCCGGGAGTAAAAAATATGATCGTTACCAAAGACATGCATGAAAGAAAGCGGCTTTTGATTGACAATGTCGATGCTGTTGTTGCCCTGCCCGGTGGCAGCGGTACACTGGAAGAACTCCTGGAAGTTATTTCACTTAAGAGACTCGGTAAATTCCTGAATCCCATAATTATTATCAATACAGCCGGTTTCTACGATCCCCTGGTTGTATTACTGAATAAAATGGTTGAAGAAAATTTCATGAGACCTGATCATTTAAAAATGTGGAAAGTCATCAGCCATCCTTCAGAACTGATAGATGCGATCAGTTGCTCGGAGACATGGAACGAGGACGCAATTAATTCGGCAGGAGTTTAGTCTTGTTCTTTTCAGATGATAAGATATATACAAATTGTAACCATTTGACTATAATTTTGTATAACAGTTATAACTTAATACATATAATTATGAAACATAAAATTGTTATCCTGATGTTATTGGCAGGATTTATTGTTATTTCCTGCAATGATGATGATAATAATGGCCCTCAGGTTCAGGGGAATCTTGTTTATATTGAAGATGATATTGTAATCCCTACAACCTGGTATGCAGACTCCATTTATATCATCAAAGATCATGATTTCTGGGTTAGTGATGCACTGACCATTCAGGCCGGTACTATCATAAAGTTTAATCCTAACACGCACATGACAATAGACAGTTATGGGACAATCATTGCCCAGGGTACATCAGAAAAACCCATCATTTTTACTTCAATCAAGGATGATGCAAACGGCGGTGATAATAATGGAGACGGGAATGCCACAACTCCCGACCGTGGTGACTGGTATAATGTTGAAGTCAACTCCAATGGGAATAAGTTCCAATACTGCCATTTTTACTACGGGGGAGGATCTTCTTCTTTAAGTGCCCTCGAAATATATAACGGAAGGGCATCAGTCACAAATTGTATTTTTGCGCATAACACGGGAGGAAAATTCGGAGACTTTTATTATGGCACACTCGATGCAACGGGTGCTGTGGGTGAGACCATTATAAAAAACAATGTGTTTTTCGATAATACCCTCCCTCTTTCGGTACTTTCCACCATCGATATTGATAATTCCAATGTCTTTCATGATCCTGATGATCCCGCGGTTATTAATGTAATGAACGGAATTTTTATTTATGACCTCAGCGATATCGATAAAGTCACAACCTGGGGTGAGAACGAAGTACCATTTGTAATAAACGATAATGATCTCTGGATTGAAAGTCCCGGATCACTGACCCTGGGACAAAATACCATCGTTAAATTCACTCCTGACAGTAAACTGGTTATCGATATTGGAGCTGACCTGATCTTTGACAATTCCAATTATTTTACATCATTCAAAGACGATTCACACGGAGGTGACACGAATGGGGACGGAGATGCTACCTCTCCCTCTGAGGGAGACTGGACAGGCATATATTTAAATGCCTCTGATTCCTATCTGGGTGGATCAAATATTCTTTATAATCTTTACTAAAATTCAATAGCTGGTAATATCAAATCCGTATGATTCTTAAAGCCTGCTGATAACCTCAGCAATTCTCCGGATATGCAAGGGTGTAGTCCCGCAGCAACCACCTATTATGTTTGCACCGGATAAAACCAGTTCTTCAACAAAGGACGCCATCTGATCGGGTGTTTCCGGAAAAAACGTCTGTCCGTCTTTATATACAGGCATCCCGGCATTTGCATGAATAAGAACCGGAATATTCTTATCTGATTCCCTGATCTCCCTTGTAATATTTATCATCCCTTCTATCCCGTTGCCACAATTGGCACCGATGATATCTGCACCTGCATCTGGTATTCTGGCAACCATATCAGTCGGTGAAACTCCCATCATCGAGCGGTATTCACCTTCTATGGTTCTTTCAAAAGTCATCGTGCATATAATTTCGGCCCCGGTATTCTCACTGGCTGCTTTAACAGCAATCTCTGCTTCATCAATATCGCTCATCGTTTCGATGACAATGGCATCTGAACCACCCTCAAAAAGAGCCACTGCCTGTTCTTTAAATGCTTCGTACAACTCATCCCTGGTAACTTCTTCCATCATTAAGATCTTACCTGTGGGACCTATTGAACCCAGTACATGTTTCGAATCACCGGCTGCCTTCCTGGATAATTCAGCAGCAGCTCTGTTTATTTCCTTCACCCTTTCCTGTAATCCATAATTGGCCAGCTTAAACCTGCTGCCTCCAAAACTATTGGTTTCTATCATATCCGAACCTGCTTCAATATAGCTTTTTGCAATCTCCAACACTGCATCCGGCTTCTTGAGATTCCATAATTCAGGGCATTCACCAGGACCCAGTCCCATCTGCTGCATAAATGTTCCCCATGCCCCATCTGAAACAAGCCTGTGACCTGATCGTATTTTTTCGGTGATCTTCCTCATATTTCAATAAAAGGTGATTATTTCTGCTGGTGCAGGCAACGAATTCACGGACAGGTTAAAAATAATCTTATATGCCCTGATACCTGAATTCAAATATAATCAGGCTACCAGTTTATTTAAATATTCTACTGCTCCCTGAGGATCCGGTGAATAGAAATCAGCCCCGATTTTTTCCCTGAAATTATCATTTACCGGTGCTCCTCCAATAAGAACAATGATTCCGGGAATCTGTTCCTTCAGTTCTTTAACTGTTTTTTCCATATTGCCCATGGTTGTTGTAAGCAATGCCGAGAGTCCTACTTTACATCCGGGATTGGCTTTTGCCATTTCAATGAATTTTTCAGGTTTCACATCAGTACCCAGATCAATTACCTGCCATCCGTTTCCTTCAATCATCATTGATACCAGATTCTTACCAATATCATGCAAATCCCCGGCAACTGTCCCTATAACAAAAATACCTTTTCTTCTGATGGTTCCGGACTGAAATGAGGGTTTAAGATGCTCCATGGCAGTATGCATGGCTTTAGCCGACATAAGAACCTGAGGTACAAAGATCTTGTTTTCCCTGAATTTAATGCCTACCTTTTCCATTCCTTTAATCAGTGCCTTCTGAAGTACATCATCTGCAGAAATACCCTGGTCAAGAGCCTTTCCGGTCAATTCATCAGCACCATCCTGCCCTTTCATATCAGGAGGATAAGGAGCTAATTTGTTGATCTTGCCGAATTCCACACAAATAGCAATTTGTTCCAGTAATTGTTCCATTCTCATTTAAAATTTATTAGTACGAATGTCAGTTAAAAAATTGTTCTGATCCATCTGGAATTATAAGAACATATAATCGAACTGACCATGATCTATCGGTATTCCAGGTCTAAAATTAGAAATATTTTCAGATTCCTTAATAATGCGAAGCCTGTTTGTTAAATTCTTTTAAAGCTTCAAGCATAGCCACAACATTTTCAACAGGCACATTTGCCTGGATATTATGAACCGTATTAAATACAAATCCGCTACCTTCTGAAAGAATTACACATTGTTCAAAGACCTGGTTTTTTACCTCTTCAGGTTCCCCGAACGGCAGCACTTTCTGTGTGTCAACTCCCCCTCCCCAGAATACCAGTTTGTCACCGTACTTCTCTTTTAATACCCTGGTGTCCATTCCCCGTGCATTAATCTGAACCGGATTTATAATATCAAAGCCTGCCCTGATAAAACGATCCATTAAAATTTCCACTGCCCCGCATGAATGCTTGAATGTTTTCCATCCTGTGTTTTCATGAACCCAGTCATTGATCTTTTTGTAATATGGCAACCACATTTCATCAAATGTTTCAGGCGAACAGAATGTGGAATTCTGTGTGCCGAAATCAGTGCCGCATACATAAAGTATATCAATCTCATTACCGACTATTCCAAAGACCGTTTCAAGGTTTTTAATGGCAATATCTGTTTGCTTTTCGAAAATTGTCCTGATATAATCAGGTCTCATGACAGTTGACATATACCATTCTGCCACATCTCTTATTCCTTTGGGCTGTTTGAGAAATGTTCCGGGAACCAGGGCGATATCTCCGATTCCTGTACCACCGATGTTAGCAACAACAGCTTTATCAGTTCTTTTTATTATTTCCAGGTTTTTATTCCAGTACTGTAAATCCTCATCCGATAAAACCCCGTATTCTTCAAGGTTATCTTCCGGATTAAGTTTCTCTTCATCGACAGGTCCCTGCCTGATAATGGCATCAAAGAAATAACTGCTTTTCGGCATTTTTCCGCTTGGACTGAAACTGACATCCCCCTGAGGATAAATCAACAGATCCCCGTTTTCGTCCAGTGTCGTTATAAATTTTTCCGGAACAAGTATTTCCTGTCCCCAAAAAGTTCTGAATTCCTTCCATCCTTCATTTGGGAATCCGAACATGGTGAGGCGGGGGCCGAATCCGATCACATCGATATTCATGGCTGCGAGAAGTTCATCATCAATCTCACCCAGCATCTGGTATGGCTCTGTCAGTTTAACCGGACGCTTTTCAAAACCATAGTATTCTCTCAATTTTTCGATAACCAGAATGTGTATTCCGGTAACGGTGGTTGCTCCAAAATCCAGTGGTGTCCTGTCTGCTTTCCTGTGCAATAAAACAGCCCTGATTCTCTCTTTTGACGTCATGTCAGTTCTTCTGATTTAAAATCCATTGCATCCTGAAAAAGCATCATTTTCCTGAACATCTCCGCACAAAAGACTTTATCATTTCAGCTGATTTTCCGGGTTCTTCAATAAATCCCATATGACCGGAGTTCTCGAGTATGCATAATTCCCCCGGATGATTTAGTTCAAGCTTTGACTTTATACTTTCAAACTGAATGTGGTTATCCTTTTTACCCAGTATTACCATAAAAGGGATTTTGCTGTTTTTAATAATTGTTGTCCTCCCGGGCCTGTTCTTCATACCTTCCAGCACGGCTATGATACCTTCTTCGGGTGTCCTGCGGGCAATTTCTTTTATCTTTTCCAGGTCTCTCCCGTAGAGACCGAGATTATCTCCGGCAAATAATTCCGGCACATTAGTATCGATTATCAGATTCTTTTTACCCTGTTTTATCAGTTCTATTTCCCTGTCCCTGGCCCGTTTCTTTTCTTCAGTATCCGCAAAAGGTGTTGAATGAAACAATACAAATCCCAGTAATCTTTCAGGATAATGTTCTGCGAATGCCAATGTAACATATCCCCCCATAGAATGGCCTATCAACACACATTTATCAATAAACAATGCATCCATCACAAACCTGGTGGTTTCAGCCATTATCTCCATTGTATGTATATTATGAAATAATCCTGATTCACCATGTCCGGGCAAATCAATCCGTATGATCCTGAAAACATCTTTTAGTTGATCCGAAAGAGATTTCCATATCTCAGATGATTCAAGATATCCGTGTAACAGCAATACAGGTAATCCGGTACCCTCATCCACAATTTTGATATTTACTCCCCTGAAATCCAGTTTATTTTCCATTTTAAAGCTATTTATTCATTATTTCTTCTATTTCTTCCGCTTCTATTGGTATTTCATTCATCAAATCAAAGTTACCCTTTTCCGTAATCATTATATCATTCTCAAGTCTGACTCCGGTCTTTTCTTCCGGAATATATATACCAGGTTCACAGGTTAACACCATACCAGGCTTTAGTTCTTCATCTTTACTTCCCGTATCATGTACATCAAGTCCCATAAAGTGTGAAGTACCATGCATGAAGTACTTTGACCATAATGGTTCGTCCTTTTTATTGCTTTTGACATCCTGTTTTGTATAAAGTCCCAGATGAATATGTTCTTCTTCCCATTTTCTGCAAACTTCTTTATGAATTTTATTGATGGTGGTACCTGGTTTCATTATGCCATTTGCAAACCTGAAAACCCTCAGTGTCGCATCATAAAGTTCTCTCTGCCTTTTGCTGAATTTTCCTTTCACAGGTATGGTCCT
The DNA here is from genome assembly GCA_016933335.1 of Bacteroidales bacterium. GTDB lineage: Bacteria > Bacteroidota > Bacteroidia > Bacteroidales > UBA10428 > JAFGPL01. Next base: position 53,795 of record JAFGBD010000064.1, read on the forward strand.
GCTCAAATCACTTGAATAGTTGGCATATTCTGCACCGAAATCCATCAGCAGTAAATCCCCGTCTTTACAAACTTCGTTATTTGTTGTATAATGCAATATACAGGCATTTTCTCCTGATGCAATTATCGGAGGATATGCATGACCTTCGGCACCATTCATAATGAATTCATGTGTCAGTTCGGCTTCGATCTGGTATTCATATATACCAGGCTTAATATATTTTAATATTCTCAGGAAGCCACCGGCAGTTATCTGACAGGCTTTTTTAATGGCATCTGTTTCCAATGGCTGCTTGATCTGCCGCTGCCTTGCAATGACAGGAAATAAACGCTTAAAATGATGCAAAGGATAATCTTCTCTCATCTCCTTTAATAATCTCTGGCTGCGAAACGGGATGTCCGGCTTGTATTTGGGATATTCAGGCACATCATAATAAATTGTGTCACATCGTACCAGCTGTTCTCTTAAAAAAGAATCAAATTCATCATCCCATTTAACTGTTGTGATTCCCGAAATATCCCTGGCTTCCTGCATGGTAAGTTTATGCCCTTCCCAGATTTCAAGTTTTTTGTTGCTCTTTCGAATGAACAAGATCTCTCTCAGCTTTTTATCAGGATGGTTTGGAACAAAAACAAGAATTGTTTTCTCCTGATTAATGCCGGTCATATAGAAAAGATTTGTATTTTGCCTGTATCTGTAATTCTGGTCCCCTGAACGATACATCTCATCATTTGAATGTATAATGGCGACAGCATTTTCTTCAAGATCCATGAGAAGTCTCTGCCTGTTTCCTTTAAAAAATGATGAATCAAATGAATACTTTCTCATTGTTTATATTAATTCTAAATAGCAAAAACCTAATAAATTACATTGTTAAAGGTTATTTATCCGGATAAATTTGTTAAAGGCTCTAATAGGAGTGAAGTTAACCATAAAATAAAATAACACCAATAAAATCTGAATATGAGTAATATTTTTACTTCTTCAGTAGGCAAAAAATTCATCATGTCACTGGCCGGACTTTTTCTAATCATTTTTTTAGTCCTGCATTTAAGCATTAACATAACCCTGATACTTTTCAAAACACCGGAAACCTTCAATAAAGCTGCTACTTTTATGGGTAACAATCCTGTTATTAAAATAATGGAGGTGGTTTTATTCGGCGGTATCCTGCTTCATATGATTTACGGTGCTGTGCTGCAGATTCAAAATCTGCTGGCACGTCCGGTCAGATATAAAAAATCAAATTACTCCCAGACATCATTTTTTTCAAAATATATGTTACACACTGCCATTATTATAACCATATTCCTGGTAATACATCTTCTTGATTTCTGGATTAAGAATAAGTTTCTCGGTGAAGTTCATGATATCACCTATGCAGATGGAAAGACCTATCACGATTTGGGGGCGCTGGTGATTGAACGCTTTCAGATTGGATGGGTAGTTATCGTCTATGTGGTTCTTTTACTGGGACTTGGATTTCATCTGCATCATTCCTTTCAGTCAGCATTCCAGACGCTTGGACTGAACCATAAAACCTATACTCCGGTCATCAAGGCACTTGGTGTTATCTACTCCATCGTGGTGGCAGGCGGTTTCATTTCCATTCCAGTAGTTATCTATTTTTTAAAGTAATCTGAAATAACAGCGATATGATAAAGCTCGACGCAAAAATTCCGGAAGGACCTCTTTCAGAAAAATGGACAAAGCATCAGTCATCAGTTAAACTTGTCAGCCCTGCAAACAAGAAGAAACTTGACATCATTGTTGTTGGCGGTGGTGCAGCAGGTGCATCAGCAGCAGCATCCCTTGCCGAGTCAGGATATAACGTCAAGGTTTATGTGTTTCAGGATTCTTCCCGCAGGGCACATTCAATTGCATCACAGGGTGGCATCAATGCGACAAAGAATTACAAAAATGATGCAGACAGTGATTATCGTTTGTTCTATGATATGATCAAAGGCGGTGATTTTCGGTCAAGGGAGGCAAATGTTTACAGGATTGCTGAAATAAGCAATAAAATAATCGATCAGTTCGTGGCACAGGGTGTGCCTTTTGCAAGAGAATACGGTGGTCATCTTGCAAACCGTTCCTTCGGCGGGGTTCAGGTATCCAGGACTTTTTATGCACAGGGTCAGACAGGACAGCAGTGTACATTGGCTGCATACCAGGCGCTGATGAGACAGGTTAAGGCAGGTAAGGCCAAGATATTTGCACGCCGGGATATGCTCGACCTGGTGGTTATTGACGGACGGGCAAGAGGAATCATAACAAGAAACCTGATAACAGGTGAGATTGAACGGCACTCGGCACATGCAGTTGTTTTTGCCACCGGAGGATACGGAACAATATATTACCTGTCAACACTCGCCATTAATTCAAATGGCAGTGCTGCCATGGCAGCTTTTAGGAAAGGAGCCCTTATGGCAAATCCAAGCATGGCACAAATCCATCCAACCTGTATTCCCGTTCTTAACGAGTACCAGTCGAAACTCACACTTATGTCGGAATCACTCAGGAATGACGGGAGGGTATGGGTGCCTAAACAAAAAGGAGATAAACGGCCTGCAAACGAAATAAAGGAGGAAGAAAGGGATTATTATCTTGAACGCAAATATCCTGCTTTTGGAAACCTGGTTCCCAGGGATGTTGCCTCGAGGGCTGCAAAAGAAAGATGCGATGAAGGCTATGGGGTCGGAGAAACGGGATTATCTGTATACCTGGATTTTAGAGATGCCATTGAGAATCAGGGGAAAGATGCTATCAAATCGAAATACGGAACTCTTTTCGATCTGTGTGAAAAAGTAACAGGAATAAATCCATACAAAGAACCAATGCGGATATACCCGGCTTCTCATTATACCATGGGAGGATTATGGGTGGATTATAACCTGATGACCACCATCCCCGGTTTATATGCCATAGGAGAAGCCAACTTCTCTGATCATGGTGCCAACCGCCTTGGTGCAAGCTCCCTGATGCAGTGTGCCGGTGATGGTTATTTTATACTGCCTGTTACCATTGGTGACTACCTGGCCGACCAGATCAGGATCCCAAAGATCCCTGCCGACACCCCTGAATTTGATGAAGCTGAAAAAGCAGTAAAGGATAAGCTGAATAAATTGATGTCAATAAAAGGTACACAGAGTCCGACCTCGTTCCATAAAAGGCTGGGACATATATTATGGACTTACTCAGGTATGAAGAGAAACGAGAAAGGACTAAAAAAAGCGCTGGAAGAAATAAAAGAACTGCAGGAAGAGTTCTGGCGGGATGTCAGGGTCGCAGGTGAATTATACGAATTAAACCATGAACTTGAAAAGGCTAACAGGATAGCCGATTTCTTCGAACTCGCCCAGCTGATAGTCCTTGATGCGCTGAACCGGAAAGAATCGTGCGGTGCGCACTTCAGGGAAGAATATCAGACTGAAGAAGGGGAACCCAAACGGGACGATAAAAATTATTCCTATGTCGCAGCATGGGAATACACCGGAGATATATTAAAGTCTGTATTACATAAGGAAGAGCTTATATTTGAATATGTCACTCCTGTGAAGAGAAGTTACAAATAAGGAAAATACTTAATGGTCTAATCTTTATGATATGAATATAACACTTAAAATATGGCGCCAGAAAAACAGAGATGATAAAGGAAAATTTGTTACTTATAAACTGGGTGATGTCTCTGCTGAAATGACCTTTCTTGAAATGCTGGACTATCTGAATGAAAAACTGATCAGAGAAGGTGCCGATCCTGTTGCTTTTGACAGTGATTGTCGTGAAGGAATCTGCGGAATGTGCGGATTGTATATCAACGGCAGGCCCAACGGACCCAGGAAAGGTGTAACAACCTGTCAGCTAAGCATGAGTGCATTCAAAGACGGAGATACAATAACTGTTGAGCCATGGAGGGCAAAAGCTTTTCCCGTAATTAAAGACCTCGTGGTTGACAGAACCTCTTTTGATAAAATCATACAGGCAGGGGGATATATCTCGGTTAATACCGGTGCCGCTCCTGAAGCAAATGCAATCCCTGTAAAAAAAGAAAATGCAGAAAGAGCTTTTGATGCAGGTATATGTATAGGCTGTGGATCATGTGTGGCAGCCTGTACCAACGCTTCTGCAATGTTGTTCGTATCAGCCAAAGTCAGTCAGCTTGCCCTGCTGCCACAGGGAAGAGTAGAAGCAAAAGAAAGGGTGCGTGCCATGGTGCAGGCCATGGATGAACTGGGATTCGGTAATTGCTCCAATACAGGTGCCTGTGAGGTTGAATGCCCGAAAGAAATATCATTATCACATATAGCAAGACTAAACCGTGAATATTTCACTGCCGGCATCACCTGAAATATCCATGATATGGTCATTGACTGTTCCAGTGATCAACAACTTTTAATGAAACAATTCTATGGCAATGGTTTTGCTGTTTTTCAATAAATCCCTGTTATGACCAGGTAATCACTTTTTAAGTTCCACGAGATTAATGTCCAACCCGGTTTCCATCTCGAAATCTTCGACTTCATCAATCATATCAGGATCTGCTGCATCATAATACCAGTTGACAATGACCTTATTACCTTCATCTTTGCTCTTTTTTATGATATCAAGCATATCCAGTATCAATCTTGACGAATTGGTATTAAAATATGTCAGTTTAAAATTTAAAGTCAATGGTTTGCTTTTATCCTCCAGATATTTTTTAATCCATTCAAGTAAAGGCGAGTAAAATTTAAATGTTTCTTCCATATAAGACTCTCCGGAAATTTCACAAACACCATTTTGCACATCAAAGTTTACTGTCGGATAATATGGTGCATCCGGTACCTCTTTAATAATAATGTTTTCCATATTTATTCTTTTTCAAGTTGTCTTTCTATTTCTTAATATTCACCGAAATTGTAAAGAATGAATGTATATCATCAAGTTCAGTAACCTTGTAATTAAGCTTATCACCACTCAATAAACTGGTTTGTATCAGACCTATATGAGCGCCAACATCTCTTTCGATAGCCTGGCTCCTGGTTCTTCTTTTAAGCTCTCTCAGTTCCTTTTCTGTGAGTGAGTTAATTTCATCACAGTTTCTGATTAATTTGAATCCATCTTCGCGAATGATCAGATTACCAGTAGTAACATTATATTTATTGCTATTCTCCTTTACAATAAACCATCCCACTCCCGACTTTATACCTTTTTCCACCTCAATGGTTTCAGCAGAATAATAAGATACATTTTGTGTAAGTTCAATAAAAATCCTGAATATCCTTTTCGCCAGTGAATTTTCAACTCTGATGATACTTTTAAGTGAGTTTCCAACAAATGATAGTAAACCAACTGTCAGTGGTCCCTTGAATGAAATGATGCTATCATTATCATAACCAACTTTAAACATAACAATAATATTATACTTTTTTAACTTTCAAACCAATAATTGTAATATCATCACGCTGTGCTTCCTTTCCCATGAAATCAGCCAGCGTCTCTGTAAAAATCTCCCTTTGCTGATCCATAGGTTTATCTCCCAAATTAGTAATCAGTTCTTCAACTTTTTTACTTCCAAATCTTTTTCTGTCAGGCCCATTCTGATCAACAATACCATCTGTCAGCATATAAATAATATCACCCTGATGCAGGGTCAGTTCCTGGTTGGTAAATTCAAGGCTTTCTTTTTTCTCTCCAATGCCTCCGATCGATTTACGTTCACCATGAAGGCAGATTAGTTCTTTGTTTTCATTTCTAAGAATATATAATGTACGTTTAGCTCCGGAAAAAGTTATACCAAGATTATTGTCTTTCTTTATTTCAAAACGGCACAGCAATAAATCCATGCCATCATTATTATCGGTTTGTTCCTGCCGGAGCGCTATCCTGACTTCATTATTAAGTAATTCCAGTATTTCCTTTGGATCATGAACCTGTCTTTCACTTACTATTTCATTGAGCAACCTGTTTCCAATCATAGACATAAAAGCTCCCGGAACACCATGTCCTGTGCAATCGACAACAGCAATAAAAAGACTGTTTCTTTTGATTATTTTTTCATCGAATCCGGAAAACCAGTAAAAATCTCCGGATACAATGTCTTTTGGCATGTAAATGATAAAAGATTCAAAAAGTCTATTGAGTATATTTTCATCAGGCAGCATAGCCTGTTGAATGGTCATTGCATAACGGATACTGGCAGTAATGTTTTTATTCTGCAGGTCAAGCATATCCCTTTGTGAACGGATCTGCCTGTTTGCGATCCTGAGTTTAATCAGTAATAATGTCAGCAATACCAGGAAAGTTAACAGTACAATCAATCCGATTGTAAAAAATCTGATTCTTAAGTTTTTTAATCTGAGCAAAGCGTCCTTTTCCCTTATTTCAGCATTTTTTACATCCAGCTCAAGTTTTTGTTCACGTGTTAATTTCTCTGCTTTTACAAGGGAATCGGCAGTTACTTCCAGTTCTGCTTTCTTAAGTCTAAGCTCAGTCTCTGTAAGTTGCTTTTCAGATTGTGCTTTATGAACTTCCGTTTCAGCCTCTTCTTTCACCTGTTTCATTTCCTGCCTTTTAATCTCCTTATCCAGTGATGAATAAAGATCAAAATACTGGTATGATTTATCAGATTGGCCAAGTTTGTCATAGTTTTCATATGTGATTCCGTAGCATCTCCTGAGCAGTTTCAGATTGTTGATATCTTTTGCCATCTGAATGGCAGATTCAAGCCGCTCGTTTGATTCCTGATACCTTCCCAATCCCTGTAGAGCAACAGCCACATTGCTGACAGATGAGATAATACCTTCTTTGGTATCTATTTTATTGCTTATTTCCAGGCCTTTCTGAAGGTATGAAAGTGCTTTGTCATATTGCTCAAGGTCAAGGTATATCATACCCAGATTATTATATGTCACCAGGCTGCCTTTCTGATTGCCAAGCTGATTATTGATTTCAAGAATTCTCTGATAATATCCGGCAGCTTTTTCATTCTGGTTATGATTCCTTAAAAGATATGCTGACTTGTTAAAATATTTTGCTGCTTCAGCAAGATTGCCTTCTTTAAGGTATTTTTCAGCAATCTCGTCATTTTGTTTGATTTCTTTTTGTATACCTGATCCTGCCTGTCCTGTAACAATATCATCTGAAAAGAATGCAAGACAGGTAACTATTAACGCTACCCTGCTCATATATCTTAAACCAGACATGTAAAAATCCATATAATAAAGTTAATAATTTCCTGCAAAAAGTCAACGCTTCATAATATTCTCAATTTCACTGATGGTTTTCGGAACAGGTGTACCGATTATCTTATGTCCTGCCTTGGTGACAAGTACATTGTCCTCAATCCTGATTCCACCAAAACTGATATTTTTCTTTACTTTTTCATAATCGATAAAAGTGGAATGAAGTTTTTCAGACATCCATTTCTCAATCAATGCAGGAATAAAATAAATACCTGGTTCAACAGTGAGAGTATAACCTTCCTTCAGCTTTTTCCCCAGACGAAGATATCCTGTACCAAACTGATTTATTCTTTTTACATCATCATCATAACCAACAAATTCTTCCCCCAAATCTTCCATGTCATGAACATCGAGCCCAATCATATGACCAAGACCATGCGGGAAAAATAAAGCGTGAGCCCCGGCTTGCACAGCATTATCAACATTTCCTTTCATAAAACCCAGATCCCTGAGGCCCTGACAAATGATTCTTGAAGCATAAAGATGAATATCAAGATACCTGATCCCCGGCTTAATTGCTTTGATCGATTCAACCTCTGCCTGAAGCACAATACCGTATATGTCTTTTTGCAGGTCCGTGTATTTGCCTGAAACAGGAAAGGTACGGGTCAGATCAGTGGCATAGTGAAGCGGGGATTCGGCCCCTGCATCGATCAACAGTAAGTCGCCTGATTGCATCTGATTACCATGATAATGATTATGCAATATATGACCGTTCACGCTGCAAATTATCGGATAAGCCATTCTGCAGTTTCTTTCCAGGGTGAATCCCTCTATTAATCCGGTAATTTCATATTCATATCTGCCTGGTTTTATTTGATGCATTGCTTCTACATAAAATGCTTTGGTAACCTCATTCATGGTTTTTTCCATTTCTGATATCTCAACCTCCTTTTTGCAGGATCTTTGAGCAGCTATTTCCTTTATTAACTCCTGCGAAGCCCTGGCATAAGTTTTATCATAGTCCGATCCAAGCAAAAATGACAACTGCATCCTTCGGTCGTCCCTGTATGGGGGGAGGTAATATATCATGCGATTCCGGCCGACGGCTTTATCAATATCTGATTTAAGATCATTCCATGGCCTGGACCCGGTAATTCCAGACTTATGACATTTTTCTTTCATACTTTCCTGGTAACCCATCCAGATGATATCCTCCAAATCAGGATCATTGCCGTAAATGGTTTCGGTATTTTCCTCAATATCTATGATACCTGCCAGATCCGGTTCATCAATACCAAAATAATAGAGGAAATTACTATCCTGCCTGAATGGATACTGGTTGGCTTTATAATTCATCGGGCATTCTTTATTGCCTAAAATCAGAATTATGCCTTTATGAATAGCCTTTCGAAGATGATTTCTCCGATCAATATAGATTTCTTTAGGAAACATTTGATATTTTCATCAGAATATATTTGTTTTATTCTATTGGTCTGATGTAACTTACCATTAAAAATATTTTCATCTCCTTTTGTGAAAAAATGA
>JAFGBD010000011.1 GCA_016933335.1 Bacteroidales bacterium
ACCTACCCTGATTATCTGGCGGCTCTGAAGAGCAACGAGCAGTTTTGCCTGTAAAGACATGGACAGGTTACCGATTTCATCCAGAAAGAGCGTTCCTCCCGAGGCCGACTCAAAACGCCCGATTCTATCATTTTTTGCATCGGTAAAAGATCCCTTCATGTGGCCAAACATTTCGCTCTCAAAAAGCGTTTCAGTGAGCGAACCCATGTCTGCACTGACAAATACCTCCCTGGCCCTTTTGGATCTGCGGTGTATTTCACGCGCAACAATCTCTTTGCCTGTTCCGTTCTCACCGGTAAGCAGAATGTCGGCATCGGTCCGTGCCACCTTTTCTATGGTGGAAATTATCTGATTGAAAGCATCCGACTGTCCGGTAAACATCTGATAATGCCTGTCAATCTCATTGGTCAGTTCCTCCTTTTTTTCATTCAGTTTTTTAATCTCCAGCTTCGAGCGTCTTAGTTCAACAGCGTTTTTTAATGTGATGATGAGTTTCTCGGCATCCCAGGGCTTGGTGATAAAATCAGTAGCTCCTTCTTTAATCGATTTCACTGCCAGTTCAATATCCCCATAAGCAGTAATTAATATTACGGTGGCCAGGGGATCAGATCTAAGTATCTCACGCAGCCAGAAAATACCTTCATTTCCCGTTGTCCGGCCCGCTGCAAAATTCATATCAAGCATGATAACATCAAACCGACCGCTTTGCAGTTTATTCGGGATAAGATTCGGATTCCGGATGGTTTCAACGGATTCAAATTCACTCTTTAAAAGGATGCTTAAAGAATCCAGAATTTGCTTGTTATCGTCAACAATCAGGATATTTCCTTTTTTTACTGGCATATGATTTTTCTCTGCAGATTGAAATCTCCTTTCCAGCGATAATATATCTGCCCGGTCTGCAATACTGTAAAAAGTTTTACTAAATTATGAAGATCGTACAATAAATAAACACATGGTGTTCAGTTTCTGAACAATATTTTGATATTTTTTAAATTTGAAAAATATAATAATCTGATTATCTGCTAGTTGACACTATGGCATGTAACTTGGTAAAAGAACCGGTAATGATTATTCATTCATAATTTAAAACATCACACCATGATTAAAACAGAAGCATTAACCAGGGTCTTCATGACCGATGAAGTAGAAACCACGGCTTTAAATAAAATAACATTTGAAGTTCGGAACGGTGAATTTGTGGCCATTATGGGACCCAGCGGCTGTGGCAAGTCAACCTTATTAAACATAGTCGGATTACTGGATAATCCCACAAACGGCAGATACTGGTTTAACGGTAAAGAAGTTTCCGGATTCCGTGAAAGCCAGCGTACAAACATGCGCAAAGGCAATATCGGATTTGTTTTTCAGAGTTTCAACCTGATTGATGAGCTGAATGTTTACGAGAATGTTGAACTGCCTCTCCTGTACCTGCGCATAAAACCTTCGGAGAGAAAGAAAAGAGTGCAGGAAGTACTTGACAGAATGCAGATCTCCCACCGCGGCAGGCATTTTCCGCAGCAGCTTTCAGGCGGTCAGCAGCAGCGCGTGGCAGTTGCACGTGCAGTGGTTGCAAATCCTAAACTGATCCTGGCCGATGAACCGACAGGAAATCTTGATTCGGCCAATGGTGAGGAGGTGATGAAACTGCTGGAACAGCTCAATAACGAAGGTACAACAATTGTAATGGTGACTCACTCTCCGGCACATGCCGAAAGGGCATCACGTATTGTTCACTTATTCGACGGGCATATTGTAACGGAGAATATCAGGAAGTATGCCTGAGTAAATGTTTACGGCAAAAACCCGTGATCATAATATTAATAACGGTTAACAGTTAAATTCTTTTATGACATGTTACAATATAATTTAAAATCAACACTACGAAATCTGTTCAAATTCAAGGGATATTACCTGATTAACATCCTTGGCCTGTCAGTCGGAATGGCATGTGTTCTGCTGATTTATCTGTGGGTACAGGATGAACTGAGTTTTGACAGGTTTCATGATGATGCGGAAAATATTTATCGAATTGCACAAACACAATATTTTACCGGGGAAGAGAAAACGGAGGCTGATGTCACACAGCTGGGCATGGCAAAATATGTCAAAGAAAACATACCGGGTGTTGTCCATTCGGCAAGATATACCAGATGGACTTTGGACTTTCTCATACAATATAATGATCAGAACTTTTTGGAAAAGGTCCATATGATCGACCCTGATTTTCTTGAAATATTTACATTTCCGCTCATTGAAGGAAACAGGAAAAATGTGCTCACTGACCCGCATTCGATGGTCCTGACCAGGGAAATGGCAGAAAAAATCTTTGGGAAAGAAGATCCCGTCGGTAAGATTGTGACCCTTAATAAACAATATTCATTTACTGTAACCGGTATTATTAAAAGTCCGCCAAAGAATTCTCACCTCTGGTTTAACATTTTATTACCGATCACTTTTTTTAAAGAGCTGGGGAGAGATCTGGATGACATGGAAAGTAATTTCCTTTTTACATATGTTAAAATGAATCAAGGGATTGACATCAGTGATGCCGGGAACAAACTTACCGAACTTATATGTGCCAGGCAGGATGATCATGATAAGAAATGTACCAGGTATTATTTTCAGCCGTTGAAAAGAATACATCTTTACCCGGTCTGGGGAGGAGGCCCCATTAAAAACGTGAGGATTTTCAGCCTGATTGCTTTTTTAATACTGGTCATTGCATGCATCAATTTTGTTAATTTATCAACGGCCCTTGCCACAGGACGGTTTAAGGAAATTGGCCTTAAAAAGACCATAGGTGCCAGCAGGAATAAATTGATTCTGCAATATTATATAGAAGTCTTTTTTCTGGTACTTGTCTCCCTGTTCATCGCTTTTACCATTGCGGAATCATTCCTGCCCGTTTTCAATGAACTAACCGGTAAAATGATTCATATACAAGTGTTTAATCCGAAATTCATTGCCGGAACCGTTGCAGTTTCCCTGGTTGCAACAATCCTTGCGGGAACCTACCCGGCTTTGTATATTTCTTCCCCATCCGCAGTTGATGTTATTAAAGGAGAGATGCATTCCGGGAAAAAAAAGGCCTTATTCAGAGAAATACTGGTTGTTCTTCAATTCAGTATAGCTATCATCCTCATAATTAATACAATTATTATGAATAAACAGCTGGTTTTTATCCAGAACAGGGAACTTGGTATCAACAAGGAAAACATCATATGCATACCATTAAGAGGAGACCTGAAACAGAAATACCAGGTGTTTAAAACAGAATTGTTAAAAAACGGGCATATTCTTAACGTGACCTTTGCAGACTGGAAACCAACCGGTATCTGGTCCAATGGGTGGGGATGGGATTGGCCGGGAAAATCCCCTGACCTGAATCCGCTGGTTTCATTGTCATCGGTTGACTTCGACTATGCTGAGACCTTTGGTATCAAAACAATAAAAGGTGAATTTTTTCCAAAAAAAATAAATAATGACTCATCCAGCATCGTCATCAACAAAACTTTCGCAGATATAATCGGAATCGAGCCGCTCATAGGTGAAATTCTTTCCCTCGGTGATTACAGGCTTAAGGTCGTTGGTATCGTTGAAGATTATAACTTCAAGCCTGCCTATAACAAAATAGAACCTATCGTTTTATATACCTTTTCTGATGAATACAACCAGGCAATGGTAAAGGTTACCCCGGAAGATATCAATCATACTGTTAAGTATATTGAGAAGGTCCATAAAGATCTCAATTCATCCTATCCTTTTAAATACAATTTTCTCGATGACGATTATGATTCTATGTACCGGGGAGAGAAACAGAGAAGGAAATTATTCAGCTATTTTGCCTTCTTCTCCATATTTATTTCCTGCCTGGGCTTATTGGGCCTTTCATCATTTATTATTAAGCGCAGCACAAAAGATATTGGCATTCGCAAAGTTAACGGAGCTACCGCGTTCAGCATACTTTCACTATATATAATGAATTTTTCGAAATGGATTGCATTATCGATGATTGTTGCTTTTCCCATTGCCTGGTATAGCATGAATAAATGGCTTCAGAACTTTGCATACAGAACAGGAATTAGCTGGTGGGTATTTGCACTTGCAGGAATCATTGCTTATATGATTGCATTGCTTACCGTAAGCTGGCATTCTTACAGGGCAGCCTCAAGAAATCCTGTTGAAGCATTACGGTATGAATAATCCGATGCCACGGATTCAGACAATCACCATTGTAATAAATCAGTATTATGTTCAAACACAGCTTATTATTATTCATAAGGAACATCAGGCGAAATAAAACTTCATTTTTTATCAATCTGATAGGCCTTTCTACCGGACTGGCATGTGCATTACTGATTTATCTCTGGGTACAGGATGAAATCAGAGTTGATAAATTCCACGAAAAGGACAAAAGACTCTTTCAGGTAATGCTTAACATGCCCGGACCAAATGGTATTGAAACAATTGAATATACTCCCGGATTACTGGCTCAGGCATTGGCTGAAGAATTGCCGGAAGTTGAGTATTCTGCAGCTGTAATCCATTCAGGTATTTTCGGAAGTGAAGGGATTATTTCATATGAAAACATACAACTGAAAGCAGCTGAACAATATGTAAGCAAAGACTACTTCAATATTTTTTCATACCGGCTTCTGCAGGGAGATATCAACCAGGTATTGTCAGATAAAAAGTCGGTTTTAATATCTGATGAAATGGCCAGGAAATTATTTAAGACCAGCGAGAATTCAATCGGGAAAGCTATTCAATGGAAAAGGGAAATCTTTGTTTTAAATTTCACAGATTCATATTTTGTTTCAGGAGTTTTTGAAAAGCCCCCTTCGAACTCTGCGGAACAATTTGACCTGGTATTTAGTTACGAACTCTTTTTTGAAAAGCTGAGAGACAATTTGCAAAAATGGACAAATCAAACTCCCCGGACATTTCTGATTTTGAAAGAAGGAACCAGCATTGAACAGTTTAATGCTAAAATTAAGGATTTCATAAAATCAAAAGCAGAAACAGACAATACGATATTTTTAAGACGCTATTCGGATAAATACTTGTATGGCAAATACGAAAATGGCATACAGAAAGGAGGAAGGATAGTTTATGTGAAATTGTTTTCTTTAATTGCGCTTTTTATTCTTATGATAGCCTGCATCAATTTCATAAATTTATCTACGGCAAAAGGAAATGAGCGGATAAAAGAAGTAGGTGTCAAAAAGGCAGTTGGTGCCGGCAGGAAAACACTTTTTGCCCAATACATGGGTGAGTCTCTGATACTGGTGATTTTATCAGTTTTTATTGCCCTCATTCTTATTGAAGCCTTTCTCCCTCAATTTAATACAATTACCGGAAAACATCTGAATGTGATTTACAATTTAAACGTTGTATTGATTACTCTTGGAATTGCCCTGTTTACGGGACTTGTTGCAGGCAGCTATCCGGCATTATATCTTTCCGGTTTCAGTCCTTTAACGGTTTTAAGGGGAAAACTCCATACTTCATTTAGTGAGTTAATGGCACGAAAAGGATTGGTCATATTTCAATTTACAATATCAGTCGTATTAATTGTTGCTCTTTTGGTAATCTGCAAACAAATTGAATTTATTCAGACTAAAAATCTTGGATTCAATAAAGACAATGTTATCTGCTTTAATAAAGAAGGAAAACTTGCTGAAGATATGGAAACCTTTTTCTCAGGATTAAAAAACATACCGGGAGTTTTAAACGCATCAAATTCAGCAGGCAATTTAACTGGCAACTTCAGCAGTACACAGGCAGGTATTGTATTTGAAGGATCGGACCTTGCAAATGGAACCTGCATTGCATTAATGTATGTTAACTATGGCTTTTTCGAGACACTTGGCATTGAAATAAAAGAAGGGAGATCCTTCTCCAGGGAATTTGGGTCGGAAAATTCAAAAATTATGTTTAATGAGGCAGCAATTAAATTAGGGATAAAAAACCCTGTTGGAAAAACGGTTAACATTTGGGACAGGGAGATGCAAATAATCGGTGTGGTCAAAGACTTCCATTTTGAATCGCTCTATAATGAGGTAAAACCATGCTTTTTCACATTAATCCCTGCTGGTTTTGACATCGCAAATTCTGTCTGGGTAAGAATCAAGTCTGGCACCGAAAGAGAAACCATCTCCCGCATTGAAAAATTCTATAAGGAATATAACAATGGTCTTGTGCTGGAATACAAGTTTCTTAACGAAGAATACCAGTCACTCTATGAATCAGAAAAACGTGCAGCAATGTTATCCCGGTACTTTGCAGGAATGGCAATCATCATTTCATGTCTGGGTTTGTTTGGCCTGGCAGCTTTTACCGCACAACGAAGGTTTAAAGAAATCGGAGTCCGGAAAGCTCTTGGATCAAGTGAATTTGATATCATTCGTCTTTTAACAGGCGATTTCAGCAAAATGGTTTTGGCAGCCATCCTGATTGCTTTGCCAGTAGGTTATCTGATGACAAAACAATGGCTTAATGATTTTGCATACAGAATAGACCTAAAATGGTGGATTTTTGCTGTTACTGCTATTATAACATTATTCATTGCTTGGATAACAGTAGGATCCCAGGCAATCAGGGCAGCGAATATCAATCCGGCAGAATGCCTGAAAGAAGAGTGAGTATCTTATTTTGTACACTACTAAACAGATGATGATCAAATATTGAATGACTGGTATGATTATAAAGAGTATTGAAGAATGATTGTCCTCAATGAATCACAATAACCATGTTTCTGAAAAATAAACCATTGGTAGCCATTCTTATCATAACTAAAAGGATATCAATATCTTAAATCCGATGTTGTATGAGGCTCCCTGGTCTTACTGATAATTAACTTTAATAATTTTAAAAATGAAAAAGAATACAATATTTACCCTGTTATTACCATTATATCTGATTTTTCTTACAATAAGTATTCATGCTCAGGATAAGAATAATGATTCGGTGCTGATTAAAGCATGCGAGGACCTCATTCTGCAAAAAATGGAATCAGATAATATCGTTGGAGTTAGTGCTGCAATTGTCATTGATGATTCAGTTATCTGGAAAAATGGTTTTGGATATGCTGATAAAGATAATAAGGTGCCCATGACTGTGAATACAGTTGTAAGCATAGCTTCAATAACAAAAACATTTACAGCGCTGGCATTGATGCAACTTCAGGAAAAGGGATTACTAAATATAACCCAGCCTTTGAACAGATACATGCCTCAGTTCAATCCAAAAACCAAAGGGGAGAATTTAGACCAGCTGACCATTAAATCCGTGATTACCCATTCTTCAGGGATTCAAACCGATATATTGAATAACAGCGATTTAGAAACAGGAAAATACACTGATGTGCTGGGATATATCAATGAAACCTGGTTATTATATCCACCGGGATTGGCTGAAGCCTATTCCGGTGCAGGTTATAACATTTTAGGGCATCTAATAAAGGAGGTGAGCAAACAAGATTACCCGGAGTATATTAAAAAAAATATTCTTGCCCCGCTTAAAATGAGTCATTCGGGCTTTGTAACGGATGCATTAAATAACAGGACAAAAATATATTCAGGAGGAAAAGAAGTTAAAGAAATTGATATCAGGGATATTGCATCGGGCGGAATCTACACCGATATCATAGATCTGGCAAGATATGCCAAAGGCTTGCTGGCTGCCTATAACGGGACAAACACATCGCTTATTCAAAAAGAGACAATTCATGAGATGTTCACCTTGCAGAGTGAAAGTGTGCTGATAGAATCTAATAAGAAAGCACTGGGATGGTTTATGTTTAAAAATGATTCGGTCTTTGCTCTGACTCATGCAGGCAGCGCCGGATTTGCACATGCTGAACTATGTCTGATACCTGAAAAAAATGCCGCTGTTATGATTTTGCTCAATTCAGCAGAAGGAGAGCCTTTGAGAAGAAACTTTTGCTCTTATTTTCTAAAGAAATACGGAATAAGCATTCCTGACATCATTCCTCCGCCGGTTATAAAAGAAGTCCGGAAAGAACTTAAGCCGGTTAACTTATCTGATGATATTTTAACGAAACATGCAGGTGACTATGCTCAACAATTTTCTTTTTTAACTATTGCTGTCAAAGACAGTAAACTGACAATGGTCAGGGATAATAAGCAATACCTTTTAGAAGCCTTATCTGAGAATGAGTTTGTACCTTATGAAATAGTTGG
Source organism: Bacteroidales bacterium (assembly GCA_016933335.1). Taxonomy (GTDB): domain Bacteria; phylum Bacteroidota; class Bacteroidia; order Bacteroidales; family UBA10428; genus JAFGPL01. Next base: position 8,208 of record JAFGBD010000011.1, read on the forward strand.
AAAAGACAGTACTGTTCAAAAAGATAATGAGAGATATTGTTTTATGGATGCCGGCAGGTATCATATCCTGTTCCATAAAGCCGGAAACAACGAATCTCAGTTGGGCTACAAGCTGAATCAATTTGATACATCGTTATTGAGCAAAAAACTTGGTGTATATGATCATTATGGCTACCAGCTGTTGGTTGGTGACACAAAATTTAAAGGAGTGGAATTGTTGTTGGCCGGGAACAGCGTATTAATATTGAAATTAATGACCACGGATGGTGATATCCCTTTTCCGCTGAATGTGATCTCCGGTAAATATGCGATTACCGGCGGACTGGGCGCAAGACTTGGATTTACGGTAAAATTTACAGAAAATGATAAATATGATATTGTTGATTTTGGAGGAATAACATTTCGAAAAATAAAGTAGACCATAACGCTTATAAAAATGAGATTGCCATCGCACAAAAGCAAGAGTTTGCCAATCCCATCTCACATTCATCCCGTCGGTTGCCAAACACATGCTTTATTACCAACTGCACAGACCATCAGGTTGAGTAAGTTAATTTTATTAATAATCCTTTTGTTTTCGTATAAGCTTAATTCTTCAACTCAAGAATATGATTCAATTGCTATTTTCATGCAGCAATATGAATTTCAAAAAGCAATTGATAAAATAAATATAATAGACAAAAGTGGTTCTGATTTACGATTAATTGATATAAAAGCAACCGCATTAAATGGATTAAATAAGTATCAGGAAGCAATTCCTGAGTATGAGAATTTACTTAAAACCGATACTAATAATTTGAGAAACATTATTAGTCTGGCGAATTGCTACCAATCCATTGGGAATAATAAAAATGCACAAAGATTCTACAAAAAGGCTCTGATAATTAGCACGCAAAACAATTACTTATATCAACAATTGGCTAATGCATATTATCAGGACAATGATTTTCATCATGCAATTTTAAATTATTCTATTGTTTATGAGGTTGATTCATCATACTACCTTTCAAAACAATTGGCAAAATGCTTCGATAATCTGGAAAAAGTTGACACCGCTATTTATTATTATCAAAAAGCCTTTAATCTGAACCAATCTGATTTTCAAACAGCCTATAGATTGGCAAATCTATACAAACAGAATCAGGATTATAAAGCAGCAATAATCTTAACGGAATCATTTTAAAATTATGATTCCACAAATGTGGGAATGCTGAAGCTAAACGGATATTTAAATTTTCTGGATAAAGATTTTATAACGGCTATTAAATCTTTTGAAAACTGTATATCATTGAATGATACTTCCAATTTTACATATAAATACCTTGGGTATAGTTATTTCAAAACTGAGGAATATCAAAAAGCCAAGGACTATTTGGAAAAGGCCTTCCAGAAAGATACTTCCAATGTTGAATTATGCTATTTACTTGGTTTATCATGTAATTATTCAGTATATAAAGAACTGGGAATTCAATATCTGAGTAAAACTATTGAATTAGCAACGCCATCATCAGAATTTCTATCCCAGGTTTATCAAGACTTTGCCGCAGCGAATACTGGATTTTACAAATATGAAGAAGCATTGGAAGCATATTTGAAAGCCTATGAATTAAATCCTAATGATACTTTGTTAATATTTAAAATCGCCAGTCATTATGATAATTGGATAAAGGACAAAGATAAAGCCCTAATATATTACCAAATATTTATGAAAACACGTCCAAAAGAAAAAAAACCATTGCCTAAAATGCCAGTACCCGGAGGAATAGTTGTTTCCTATTATGATTATGTTGAAAGGCGAATGGGAGAAATAAAAGAAGAATTATTCTGGCAAAGAGAAAAACATGATGCTCCCTCAACTAAACAATAATACAATGAAGAAAATAATATTTTGTATTACACTACTTTACAGTTGTCAGTTATTTTCCCAACCGCTCACTATTGAACAAGTCAGGGCAGATATTGATTCGGTTATATCGGTTTTGACAAGTATTCATCCAACATTTAGTGAATCATTAAAAAAGCAGGAATTATTTCTTGTAAGGGATACCATTAGCAACTCAATGACAAACTATGCTTTGTTTAAGACTCTTCAACCTTTAATAGCTTTGGACGGTCATACTACTTTGCAATTTAATGGGGAGGTCGTACCAAAAACAGAAAATCCCCTTTTGCCATTTGAAACCATCATTTTTCAAAACAAGTTATATGTTAAATCAAATCTTTCAAAAGATACTTCAATCGTTACAGGGTGTGAAATAATGAAAATTAATAAAGAAAAAGCTTCGATTGCAATAGAAAATATTCTTAAGTATATACCCGGTGAAAAAATTGAAAACAAAATTCGAAAATTGGATAATAATGGTTTTGCCAATTGGTACAGATTAGTTTATGGGAATTACGAAACATTTGAGATAGAATATAAAAGCCAGGATGGAATAAAAACAACCATGTTTGAAGGTGCTCACTGGAAACAATTTCCAAAATACGAAAAGAAGTCATTAAAATTCAAAATTATTGATAGTGATATTGCCTATTTAGAAGTTGGAAGGTTTAGTAATCCGAAAAAATTCCTTTCATTTATTGATTCAGTCTTTTTAGAAATAAAGAATCAGCATATTGATAACCTGATTATTGATATAACCCAGGGTGGTGGTTTTAGTATGTTAGCTGATTCTCTATTGAGCTATATCACAGAAAAACCATATCGTGAACTCGAAAAAAAGAAGATTAAAATTAGCAAGGAAACACAGGAATACATAAACGAAATAAGGGAAAATGGAGAGCAAAAAGGTGAGTATTTTGTTTTTACTAAAAAGCTCCAATCACCCGTAAAAAGACCAAATCATTTTAGTGGTAATGTTTACATTTTAACAAGCCCAAAAGCATATTCGGCCTCCACGATGTTTGTAGCAATGGCAAAATGTTATTCAAGTTCGATAATTGTAGGAGAAGAAACAGGACAGCCATTGATAAGCAATGGAGATATTAGCCGACATGAATTGCGTAACTCCGGCATGAATTTATATACGAGTCATTCGATATATTATTTGCCATGTGCTGAAAATGAGCAAGATGGCGTAAAACCGGATATCGAAGTAAAAATGACCTTAAATGACTTATTAAACGATAATAACAAGTATCTGGAATATACGGTCGATTTAATAAAACAACAAGAAAATGAATAAAATAAAAACTATCAAGATAATGTGGGATAATGGCCAGCAGGTAATACGGTATATAGTTAATTGGCGAGACAGTTATTCTGTAAGAACAATATGACAGGATTTCCATATATACTTATTTACAAAATAACAATAATAAAAAATGAAAAAATTGTATTTATGCCTTGCATTTGTATTTACTATTCTAAGAATAACAAATGCGCAGGAGCCAATTAATCAATTGCCAAAAAATGCAAAATTAATTAGTCAATCATGTGATCAAAATGACTTATACATTTCATTACTAGACCTGGATAATGATGAGCTGGTTATCCTAAGATATGGTTATAAGACACAAGGTATAATAGGTTCGACTTATGGACTCAAACTGGTAATTAGGACAGGAATTAAAATTGACCCTAAAATACAAGACTGTGTCAAAGGGTCTGATTCTCCTTTCAAAGAAGAGGAAAAACCAACTCAAAACACTGATACAAATGAATAACCAATATATTGTTATTAGTCTGTGTATATATAAGCCATGTAAAGTATAAAGTGAATTTGCAGGTCAGCTATTCAATTAAAATTTTCTGATAGTGACAGTATAGAGCCTTGAAATCCCGCACGGTGTTTATTGCTGACCGTTTAAGTTAATGGATTTTTGCATTAGCAGCCCTTTTGTCCTCTTTAATAATATCTCAGCTGCCCAGATCAAACATATTGGCAATATCATATTTCGAAAGTGCCCTGAATGCGATCATGGTCTCGGTTTTGATGATACCGCCGATCTGGGTAATTTTATCCGTAATTAAGTCCGCCAGTTTTTCATTGGTGGATACCCTTATCAAGGCAATCAAATCGTAACGTCCGCTCACCGAGAAGACCTCGGTTATTCCTTCCATCCCTGCCAGCTGTTCGCCAACAGAATTGATCTTACTCCTTTCGACATTCAACATAACTAAAGCTGTTGTCATTTTTTTGATCTCCTATTGGTTTATTCATATATTTTACGAGTTTCTTTTAAGGCACATTTTTTTTTGTATCGAAGAATTTATTATCTCCATCTTTATTAACTGGCGCAAGCATTTTGCTTGTGCCAGTATTGCAATTATCTCCACCGCCAATTGTCAAACCGGCTCATATCCAGGTCATCATCCAGCACACCGATGGAAATGATCAGAAAAGTATAAGCCAGTGTACCTTTCTCAAGATGTCCACCGATGGTGGTATTCAGATCAGACAGTGTGATATGGGCATGCACCCTGCCGTTGAAGATAAAACCATTGATGTTAAGTACATCAAACGGGCCTTCTTCTTCGGCAAAAGCATTGACAGTGGGAAACTCCGTTGTTTCACTCACTGAATGAATATGATAAGAGATGACCGAACCTATCCCGTGCAGAATAACCCCGTTTTTGATTCCTTCTTTCTGAACCGCCTCATTCAGTCCCTCCAGCAAGTCGGTTTTGTTCTTCAGCCTGACAACGACAATGCGTTTCACATCAGCGGTGAGTGTATAGACAGACGGGACTGTGTCATGAATCTCTGCGGTAATTTCACTATCATAAACTGCCTGGGTTTCATCAGATTTATTTGAAGCAGTTTTGCAGGAGATTAACATTAGTACCAATCCTGTGAAAAGGACTATCATCTGAAAGGTATTTCTTTTCATGGCATTTGTTTTTGTTATGGGATAAATTTTCTGTTGAATCAACTCCAGTATTCCTTTATGCCGGCCGACAGATAATACATATATACAATTACTATGAATACGTCCATGGCATAGGAATAGGCAGGTGTGAAAGCAACGGATAAGGTAATGATAAGATGCCCGATCCAGGATAACAGACACAGCAGTATCATCACAAATAAAAACCAATTACCCGCCTGGGCAGTATTGTAAAGAAAATAGACCGAGGAAAGTACAAGTGATACCTCAAAAATGATACCCAGTATCTTTGATGAGAAGGATGAGTTGAAGGAGGGGATCACGCTTCCGAAATACAAGAACAACAGTGATGACAGAACAGTGATAATACCCAAAACAAAAGCTGTCTTTTTCATAAACACAAATTTTTATTGATTTACGAACGACAAGTTACAAAAAGCTTTTGAATATATTATTCGTATTTTATTACCTCAACGGGACAGCTTTCAGCAGCTTCTTTAATCTGTTCTTCATAATTGCTGTAATCAACTCCCTCAATCACGCTGGCTTCATCATCCAGCTTAAAGACCTCCGGGCAGATTTCTTCGCACAACCCGCAGGCAGTACATCCTTCCTCAATCCATACTTTAGTTATTGCCATGATCTTATTCTTTATGTGTAAACAAAGTTAAGCAATAATGACTCAAAATTGGTGCCAAATATTGCACTTCTGAAAAAATGGCTTCTTATCCTCTGGTTTTAATTATTGTATCATCAAATCGACTGAATACTCCGGAATCACTCTAAGGTTACGGATATCTGTTACTCCAGTATCCTCTGTGGCAGGCGGCCTTTCAAAATATATCCGGTAACCTGGTTCAAGAGGATATATTTCAAACCGCAGCTGGTGATTTTCAGCCTGCGTACCCAGACGTTTCAGTTCTATCGGCCAGTGTGTGCCGTTATTGAAATTATCCGATATCAGCCTGTGCCCAAGAAAGCAGCGTCCTTTATCTCCGGCATAATCCAAATGAAGGTAGAGATTATTCAGTCCGTTCATAAAATCTCCGGGAATGGCAAGCGACCATTCTGAATACTCCGGCACAAATGAACCGGTTTCCGGCGAACGTGGTTTGAGGATTTCAGGCTCATGCAGATTCATAATGTTATCTCCCGGGACAGGGATCAGATACGTTTCGGTGGTCAGCCATGACTGATCTGAATACAATTCAATCTTATCAGAATTGAAATATGCAATAGATATTTTGGCTACAAAGGCAGCGTCTCCTGAACTAAAAGGAAAATCCAGCATCAGCAGGTTTTCATTTTTCAGAACATATCCTGTGATATCAAGCCTGTTTACCATCCCGGCAGATATATCCTGGTTGATCCATCGTTGATTCAGATTAAGATTGCATTGATTTTCAGTATACAGGTATAATACAGCCGACCTGATTTCAGAAGGATTGCCCAGGCTGAATTCTTTGATAAATAATTTGTGATACAGCCTGTTTTCTGAATTCACCAGCTCAACCGTTGATTTCAGCCAGCTGGCGCCGTCGAACAGCTCTTTTTTTTCTATCCTGGCTACAACCTGTCTTTGAGGAATCATTATCCTGAATTGAGCATAATCACCGGCCGGTTCCACCTTTATAAAATGCTCATTTGTTTGAATGCTTGCATTTTCTGTAAGAACAATCAGCTTCATTTCCGGTGATCTGCCATAAAGATGAAGTTTCTTATCGTTTAAGTACAGGTTGGCATCAGAGATAAAAACAATATTTCTACCCTGTGATTTAAATACCCATACCTGTTCTGATTCAATGCCGGATAGTATAATGATTTTCTGCAGTTTATTATTTGCGTTTCGGATGGTAACAGACTGTCTGATGCATGTCTTAAGCCCGGTCAGTATATATCTGCCATTCTTACGGTTGATCGTTCCGCTTGTCGACGCTAACGACTCAATGGTTGATTCATCAAAGCTTAATTCCGGCTCAATACCTTTGTTCTGAATAAAGATCCAGTCTGTCCGGTTTTCCTGTTCAATCCTGCATAAAGGCTGGACAGTGGCATATTTCAGCAGGGTGCCATCCAGATCAAGATTGACCGGCCAGATGAAGATACAACTATCCGGAACATCAACAGGCACTGAGGGAAAAACAACCTGTTCGTCAGGCAGCCGAATGCTGAATTGTAATTTTTTTTGCACCGGCTTGCGAATACCGCGGTAGTAATTCATTCCGAATAAGAATCCTGAATTGCCATTCACCCGCATCGCATACTGTAATCTCTCTTTGCTGTTCTGGTTATCCGGGATAACAGGGATCATCGGGGCAAGCACAGATCCGAATTCATTCAGAAAATAATGCAGCTTTTTCACCTGGTGGTATGAAGGTGCCAGCTCTCCTGTTTCCCTGATAGCAGCCTGAAAATCGTACGAAATATCAGGATATTCATTCCAGTAAGCCGTTTCATCCCTGTTTTCTTCCATGGTAGTATAGGTTCCGACCGGATTGATCCCCCCTGCAAAGACATAATATCCCGGAAGGTTGCTTCCTAATCCGGTCTTTACAGTTGCGATGGCCAGTCCGTCTATGTCACTGAGCACAGGCCTGCGGTGCCCGGAAATCTGGTTCCCGATACCCAGCTCGCACGTAAAATACGGATAGCTGGAATAGTCCTGAATGTAACTCCTGTTTCTTCTTACAGGTTCATTGCCAATGCTTTCATCGTTCATAGGTGCTTCGAAAGAATAATTCGGGTTATCATCTATCTTATCAATATGCGTTGCCCATGGTTCGGCCGGATAACCTCCCCACAGCGGGATGACCTCATCCTGCGGAACCGAAGCATTGCCCCACCCTGTAACCGTGTACATGGGCACATCAATGCCATGTCTGAGAGCTGTCCGTTTCAGCCATAAGATATGTTCCTCTCCCTGTGGTCCGCGCCGGTACTCATTTTCGAACTGTATGCCAATCACCGGTCCGCGATCCTTATAAAGTAATCCTTCCAATTGCTTTGATATCTCTCCGTATAACCTGTCAACATAATGCTGATAAACCGGATGATCCGACCTGTCGGTAAGATACTTCTTTGCAAGGATCCAGTCAGGTGTGCCTCCGTTCCGTACTTCTCCGTGGCACCAGGGTCCGATCCTGGGATAAACCCACAGATCGTGTTTCCGGCACAACTTAATAAAAGCACGTAAATCTTTGTTTCCTGTCCAGTCAAACTGCCCTTCAATTTCCTCGTGATGAATCCAGAAGACATAGCATGCAATGATACTGATACCGTTAGCCTTCATTTTAAGGATAGCATCCTCCCATTGTTCCTTCGGATATCTTGAATAATGTATCTCTCCCATCACCGGGATAACCGGCTTACCTCCGACAGTCATATAAATGTTATTGATAATGATTTCCCTGCCTGAAGGGCCCGGGTCTCCCATTTTCAGATGGCCCGACCTGATCTCCCTCAAAGTTTTGATGGCATCTATCCGAATGTGATGCTGGCCATAACAGGGATAAAAGCTTACCATTGAATATAAGAATAAAATGACTGCTGCCTTGCGATTAAATGATTTCATAGCATCGTTATATTGAATTTAATCACACAAGTGATGACGTTTTCGAATTTTGAATTCATGTAATCTCTATCTGTTCCCACCGTGTGAATGCATACTGTCAATACGGATGATTACTATATCATAAAAACTGATACCCTTTTATAAATACCCTTTTTAAGGTTTCCATTCGAGAATATAAACAGGTTGCGGATCCGTTAATTCCATCTGTTCTGCATCACCCTGTCCCACCTTCTGAACAAAAATATGCAGCAGCTCATAATTTCTCCATAGCTCACTGTCGTATGTCGGCTCCCAGTCGCCAACAGAAAAACCGGTTAAATCTCTGTATTCCCAGATATTCGACGATAAATCCTTACAAACAGCCAGTGAAACCCGGTTTTGGCGTTCCGTATCACGAAAGATCATGACCGGCTGTAATCCGTCTTTCTCTGTCACAATAACCTGGGGCCTTGAGACCGGAATTTTTTTGGTTCCCCCGCCGCTCAATGAAAACGGTGTCGTACGCCGCGATACCTGTAATGTTTTCCAGCCATCATCCCTGTAAACAAGAAAATACTGAGGTACATCTGTCCCATATGGACTCCAGTATGTGACAATATAAGGCCTCCCCTGTGAATCCGCCGTCATTGAGGTCTGGTTGATCAGCCCGCTTTTTTGAGGGATCCTGCATGCATATTCTGCTGTAGCTGATGTGATCGGCAAAGTATAGACTGTTCCGTCGGATTTTTTCCAGGTGATGCCTCCGTCATCCGAATTTGCATAACACAGGTCATGATTGGAAGCCACATCCGGACTTTCTCTCCATACCCAGGAAAGGTGAATGGTTCCATACTTGTCAATACAGGCCTGCCAGTATGCATTTCTTTCATTTTCACCATCAATGAGAACATCATGCAGCCTGCTCCATTTCTCTGTTTTCAGGCTGTAACGGTTCATTGAAAGGTTACCGCTGCCTGAAGCACCCGACCGGTACATAAAAATCAGGTCACCGTCAGGCAACCTGTAAAACTCAGGATAACTGATACATTTTTCGTCTTCGCCTGTCATCGGAATTTTGGGTGTTAAATCCAAAGAAAAAGCTTTTGTGCTCTTCACATAATTCAGCGGATCGTTATGATGATTCCATGCAATATGCAGGCAGCCCCTGCCATCTGTCATGATGCTGATAGAATTGTGAGCATCTTTTACATCACCCTGAAAGGATGTTTTTTTGATGGTCCACCTGTCAGTGTGAAGCCTCCGCTTTGCCAGGATCATAAATCCCGAAGAATCGTAGAAGGCAGTAAACTGTTTGTGTTTATGTGTGACAACCGAATTTTTGCGAAATATAACAGTATTGACGGATGTGTTTGACCAGCCCTCCCCAATTGCTGTCAATCTCTGTGCATCTGCCGGAGAAACACTTAATATCACTATAGATAAGCAGATGATCCAATGAAATGCAAGGATTATATTCATCTGGAATTTACGTTACCGGTTGACTGATTTATAAAAACAAAAACTACCTAATCATCAAAATTTATATGTTCATAAGAAGCCATATCTCTGGCAATCTTCCTGTACCTTTTCATTGCTTTTATTTCGCCTGCTCTTTCAGAAATCCGGCTCAAACCAAAATACGCATAAGCCGAATACTCATGCCCGAAATCCTTATAGGCTTCTGCTTTCTTAATACCCGACCGGTAAAGCTTTTCTGCTTCACTGTCGTTCTTATATTTTTTTTCGTAAATAATCCCTTTCAAAATATCAACCTGTGACTGTAAATAAATGTTATCTGAAGGATTAGGAATGTCTTCGAGTAGTTTTTCTGCCATGGTGTAATTCCTTATGATAAGAAGATCCCTGATATAATCTGACCTGAATTCAGTATTATTAGGGTATCTGGCGGAAAGTTTTTTACTGTAAAAGCAGGCTGTCCGAGGTTTCAATTCAAAACTCTGATAAATTCCTGATAAAAAAGCATTGGACTCTGCCTTAAGGAATATCGAACTATCAGATGCCAGTCGCAGCTGTTGCAAACCAAGTTCTTTATCCCCGTGCGGAAAAAAGACGATCACCGGTTTGTAAACCGGATGAGCCTCGGGATATGCCTCTATATAATAATTATATAATCCGGTGATAAAATAAAAATCATAATAGGCATCTGTAAAATCAAATGACCGCATCACAAATCTGTAAGTCTGGGGTGCCAGAGAAATCACTTTTCGTGATAATCCGTTATCGGCGTAATAAAGCAACAGGAGTCCCACTGCTCCCAATCCCGACAACAGGCTCTCAGCATCATTCTCATCTTCTTTGTATCGCTGTTCTGCCAGTGCGTAACTTTTTTCCAGCATTCTGACAAATGCACCGCTATAAGGCGAATCGGGTGTAATCGGAAAGTACTTCCAGTAAATGATCAAACCTTTAAAAAGATATGGTACAGAGTGTTCCGGATATTTGGATTTAAGATATTGATAAACCGATTCTGCTTCGGTAAATTCAAAATTGTAAATGTGGTCAACCCCTCTTTTTATGTTTTCATAAGTAGCCGGATCCTGTAGCAGCTGTGCTTTTGCTGTATATGTAGTTATCCAGGTAAAGAAAATAATAAACGGGACAGATTTTGGAATGTTGATACTCATTCAATTAATGAATTTTTTATAATCCGGATTGTTTATCGCCTGCACCTGTAATTACCCAGCAGACTGTTGCTGAAATTGAATTCATTATCAACCAGCCTGAATATTCCCATCATCTGCTGACATTTCCGACAGTCATGGTAGATATCGGAGCAATTGTATAAGAAAAACCTGTATTTATTCTTCATGGCATACTCTATCATGAAAGAATAGGTATTGATTTTTTCTCTTACCTCGGCAGACTCATCTTCATATGATTCGAGATGATAAAGTCCGGTGGTGTTGAGCTTTGAAATAAACCTGTCCCATCCTGAATGCGGTTCCTCCTTTTTGATCCAGAAAGTATCCAGTCCTGAAGTTGATAATTCTTCAAATGAGAAAGACCGCTTTTCCGGATTGTCCGGTGTTGAAAGCCTTTCGATAAACCAGTAGTGGTAACAGTTCCATTTGTATTTTGTCTTCCTGATGATATATACTTCTCCTCCTTTGGCTGTTCCGGTCATCGCCCATAACCTGATCTCCAGCGTATCAACTCCTTTTTCGATTGGTCTGATGTTGAGTTCATCAGTGATGTGCTGCTTTTTTCTATACAGGAGTCTGTTCAGCTGATTGTTTTGAATATCAGGAATAATCACATCTATTTTACCACCGATATCACCGATGGATGAAAAGCGGCAGCCCAGTAACAACAAAGGAATAATCAGCATGAAATATTTTTTTATAAAAATCTTAATATGGTTCATAAATCTTTTTAATGAGCTTCCGGTAAATACCAAATATCTGTTAAGTATAAGAAATGGTTGAAGATACGAATTTAATAAAAATAAATCCCTCATCTCTGAACCTTTTGAAAAAATGAGTGTACAGGAAGAATCATACATAATACAATGATTTGAATATGAATTACCGTAAGCTCAATAACCTTTCAGGCTGGTTGCCCGGTTATTTACCCTGCTGGCGGGCAGCGATATACAAAGAGTTGCACTTATGGTTAACCTGCTGTCAGCAATAACAAGCGCCCTGACCGTCATGTTTCTTTTCTGGACAATTACCAACCTTGCCGGCAAAGCAATGATTAAAGAAAACAGCAGTGACAGTTTCTGGTTTTCGGCAGTGGAAGCGGAAGTATATGCATTTTCATCCTTTACAAACGGGATAAAACAGTGTTCATGAATTTTTTTTCAAGGTTTGGCGTTTTTATACAAAATCCCACGAGTGTCTGATTATACATAGAATGTCTGAATAGTCTCTATATATTCAAAATCTTACCGGAGTATTAAACATGATAAAAATCATAACCTTTTTTGCCTTCCCTTCGTAATAAAGATAGTTGAATATGTTTTCATAAAAGATCATCATCCACCTGATAATTAAATAATAAATCCGACCCATGCAGGAAAGAAAGAACTTGGTAAACAGGATTCTTGAGCATCAGAGAAATATCATGATGCTCAAGCAGTTTATTCGCGATCTGGAAAGCGAAGGAACAGACACCAGTCAAATGAAAAAAGAGATTGAAGAGCTGGAAAGAAAAATTGAAGCACTTCAGATAAGATGTACTATAACTAATTGAAATCCAGGTACTATCTGGCATCCAGCTGTAAATGCCCGAATACCACCTCAGCTTCAATGTAAAGGTGTTTCTCCGATTCCCTGAAAGAAGGCGTATTGTAATAACTTGTACCAAACACAATGGTATTTCCATCCGGGGTTGTTGCTCCTGAAAAAGCTGCGTCAATCTTAATCTTGACCGGTATGTTATCGTTAATCCTGATGTAGGAACTGCCGAATATCGTATGTATCCTGGCCCTTACCGTCTTATCTTCAATGAATTGAAAATCGCGGAAATCGTAAACAGTTTTCCCAAAAATAACGTTGTATTCTGTATTGTCTCTTGGCGATTCATGTACGATCCTGTCTCCAAAAATATTTTGATTGCCCGCTGACCTGAATCTGAAGATTCCTTTTGAACCGAACAGTAGCATAACTCCTGTAATTATTAATAATACGGCAATAAGCACCCTGAAAAGATTGATATTAAAAACAATTCTAAGAATTATGCTTACACCGATAATTACAAGAATCAGGCCCCAAAAAATACCGGGATTTATTTTCATCTGTAATTTTTTAACTGTTGACGGTTCATTTTAATTCGTTCATTCCCTAATCCGGATTTGAATCAAGAAGCACTTTCATATCTTGTCCCGACTTTATGTCGGGAGCCTGTCCCGATTTATCGGGATCTTAGCGAAGCGAATAACTTAGCAAAGCGAATAAATCCGGAATAGCCTTTACATCAGGCCATAAAAATAATAATCAATCTGATTTCAACAAATTTAAAGGAAATTAATCAAATTTTTTTGCATTAATGACTTTCTTTTGTAGCAGGGCCAAATCCAGTACTTCCATGATATTCCTGATATAATGAAATCTTAATCCCTTCAGGTAGATTTTATTTATTTCTTCAATTTCTTTCCTGTTTTCTTCAGACAGAATAATCTCTTTAATATTGGCCCGTTTTGCGGCAAGAATCTTTTCTTTAATGCCGCCAACAGGTAAAACCTTCCCTCTGAGTGTTATTTCTCCGGTCATGGCAATATCCTTTTTCACTTTCCGCTGTGTAATAGCAGATGCAATCGAAGTTGCCATTGTAATACCTGCAGACGGCCCGTCTTTCGGAATAGCGCCTTCCGGTATGTGTATATGGAAATTCCATTTTTCAAAAATATCAGGATTGATCTTTAAAAGTTGTGAATTGGATTTTATGAATTCCAATGCAATGATGGCCGATTCTTTCATCACTTCCCCAAGATTTCCCGTGATGGTCAGGGTACCCTTGCCTCTGCTCAGGCTTGATTCAACAAACAATATTTCTCCGCCGGTTGATGTCCAGGCCAAACCTGTAACAACACCTGCAAAATTATTCCCCATGTATTTTTCCCTGATATACTTTGGTGAACCTAATATCCTGAGAATATCATCCTTTGTGAGTTTTTTCTGATACTCCTCTTCAAGTGCTTTTTTCCTGGCAATGATCCTGCTGATCTTTGCAATGGTTTTATCCAGTTCACGAACTCCCGATTCCCGTGTGAAATTCTCAATGATGAACTCCATCACCTCTTTTGAAAGAATGAAATCGTTCCTGTTCAGACCATGTTCGCTGAATTGTTTGGGAATTAAATGCCGTTTTGCTATCTCGATTTTCTCCTCGACAATATACCCGCTGAGTTCAATTATTTCCATCCTGTCGCGAAGAGCCGGATGAATTGAAAACGAGGTATTGGCGGTGGCTATGAACAAAACCTTGGAAAGATCAAATTCAATCTCAAGAAAATTATCATAAAAAGTATTGTTCTGCTCGGGATCAAGCACCTCAAGCAAAGCAGATGCCGGATCTCCGTGAAAATCACGACCGACCTTATCTATCTCATCCAGCACAAAAACCGGATTTGCTGTCTTTGCCTTTTTCAGGTTCTGAATAATTCTGCCGGGCATTGCACCGATATAGGTTTTTCTATGTCCTCTGATTTCAGCTTCATCATGTAATCCTCCTAATGACATCCTGACATATTTCCGGTTCAGTGCTTTGGCAACCGACTTGCCCAGTGATGTTTTGCCTACTCCCGGTGGACCTATCAGACAGAGAATGGGAGATTTCAGGTCTCCTTTGAGCTTCAAAACTGCAAGATGCTCAAGTATTCTGTCTTTTATTTTCTCAAGGCCAAAGTGATCTTTGTCCAGAATTCGCTGCGCTCTTTTCAGATCGAAGTTGTCTTTGGTGTATTCTTTCCATGGAAGGTCGAGCAATGTCTGAAGATAATTCATCTGCACCGAATATTCACCGGTTGCAGGATTCAGCCGCTGCAGTTTATCAACTTCTTTGTTGAATACATGATATGTTTCTTTGCTCCATTTCTTCTTCTGGCCACGCTTCCTTAATTCTTCTATCTCCTGCTCCATTGGACTGCCACCAAGTTCATCCTGGATGGTTTTCATCTGCTGATGCAGGAAATATTCGCGCTGCTGCTGATCAAGATCAATCTTTGTTTTTGTTTGGATATCAAGCTTAAGCTCCAGCATTTGCACTTCACGGCTGAGGTATTCAAGCAGTGCTATGCCTCTTTTTTTCAGATCACCGATCTCAAGCAGCCGTTGCTTTTCATATAGCTTTATATCGCTGTTGGAGCTGATGAAATTTATCAGGAATGATGAACTTTCGATGTTTTTTACTGCAAAAGAGGTCTCGGGAGGTATATTTGTTGATAGTTTTATGATCTTCAGTGAAAGATCTTTCAAAGAACCCACAATGGCTTCAAATTCATCATTTTTCTTTGTTGGTTTGGTATCCAAAAGTGGTTTGATTTTAACCAGGAAATAAGGTTCTGATGAAACCAGACCTTTAATTGCAAACCGCTTTTTGCCCTGTATAATAACCGAAGTGGATCCGTCCGGCATTTCAAGTATTCGGATAATCTGGGCAACAGTACCAGTCATATAAAGATCCTTGAAAACAGGTTCTTCAAGATTCGGATCTTTCTGTGCAACAGTACCGATTATCCTGTCTTTCTTGTAAAAATCCCGGATTAGTTTCATGGATTTATCCCTTCCGACTGAAATGGGAATAACCACACCAGGAAACAGCACAGTATTTCTCAAAGGCAGTAAAGGAATTGTATCAGGTATTTCTGTTTTACTCAGGCTATCCTCATCTTCATCTGTAATAAGAGGGATAAAATCCGCCTCCTCATCCATCGCTGCAGAAAAAAAACGTTTTTGCATTATATTGCCAGATTGACTCATGTTTTCTTAACCTTCTGTTGATTCTTGTTTTTTCAATTCACGGTCAGACTGTCATTTAACCAATTCATATAAAAGAAATAGCCAATCATCAATACCTGTGCCAACTTTACCGCATGATGTCAGTTTATTTGAATAATATACTATTTCCCCGGACATGTCTGAAGTGAACCTGACAAAAATACACAAAAAAAGCTCCGGATTCTCAACAGAAGAAAAAACGGAGCCTTGAATATCGAAATAGTGTGGCTATTTATTCTGTTTCTTTGCCAGATGATCTTTATATCTGTTCATGAATTTATCTACACGTCCTGCCGTATCAACAAGTTTCATCTTGCCGGTGTAAAAGGGGTGAGACGTATTTGAAATCTCAAGCTTTACCAGGGGATATTCTTTCCCGTCTTCCAGTTTAACGGTTTCCTTTGAACTTGCGGTCGATCTTGTTACAAAGGTATATCCGTTTGACATGTCCCTGAAAGCTACCAACCTGTAATTATCAGGATGTATTCCTTTCTTCATTGCTTTGGTTTTTTCTTACTCGTTAAAAACAGGTCTGCAAAGTTATACAATCAATCTTAAAATACAAAATATTATTATTGATTTTTCCTGAGTTTCCGGAACTTCTCACTTTCATTGGTAAATCTGACAAACTCTGCATTCGGATCGAACAAATAACGATATGTAATATGCGTTTTTTCCTTAGTGGCACCGAACTGCCCATACATCCGGTTGACAGTGATGTTATAGTCACCTACCCATGACAGTTCCAGTTCGTTCATACCAAGTTCGCGCATGGTATCCACCAGTTTCAGGTACAGCGGACCAACGACTCCGGTTCTCTGATATTCAGGAATAACACCCGTAACAAGCAATCTGGCACGTGTAACCGCCCTTCTGCGGTAATAGAATAATTTAATAATGTTAATTAAATTCAATTTACCGTTTTTCAGTTTACGAAAAACCTGGTTTACATCCGGAAATGCAATCAGAAATCCAACAGGCTTGTTATTATGATAACCGAACCAGATGGTTTTTTCATTAAGCAATGGCTTTGAATCTTTAAAAATGGTATAGAAATCATCAAACTTCAGAGGAGTATAGTTTTCATGAAAATCAGCCCATACTTTATTGTACATATCCACAAGATCCCGGATATAACCCTCGGCTTTATCCATTTCGATATGCCGGAAACTGTATTCGGGTTTTTCAAAAAAATGCTCTGCAAATCTGCGCATCCTTTCCGGATAATCCCTTGAGAAGACATCATGAAAACTGTATTGTTCAAAATAATTCTGAAATCCGTATTTCTCAAATAGTTCTTTGTAATAAGGAAAATTATATGGCATGCCATATCCCTGGACAGTAAATCCGTCAACCAGCAATCCCCAGTAAACAAAATTTTCCCCGAAGTTGATCGGCCCGTCCATGGCCTCCATTCCCCGTTCCTTCAACCATGCTTTTGCCATGTCAAATAACATATTTGCTGCCTGCTGATCGTTAATACATTCAAAAAAGCCGATCCCTCCTGTAGGCTGCTGATTATGAAATGCTTTATTCTTATCGTAAAAAGCAGCGATTCTTCCGATGAGTTTTCCTGCATTGTCTTTTATGATCCACCTGATGGCTTCACCATGCTGGAAACAGGTGTTATGATCAGGATTGAATATGCTCTCAATCTCAGCATCCAGAGGACAGATCCAGTTTTTATCATCTTTGTAAAGGATTTTTGGCACCTTATGAAAATCATTTTTTGTTTTCTTGTCGATTACCTCAACTATATTCATTGTTTAAAATTTATAGTTTGTTCAGTTTAAACCATTCATGTATCCATTCAGGCTGTCTTTTTAATAAGGAAGAATGTTCGAATTCATTCTTTTTCGGATTATAAATATAATCTTTTTTCCACAAATCAATGTTTTTTATGATTGCCCGGAGTGAACTGATAAAGTAATTGATATCTTCCCTGGTCATGGTTGGATGCAATGACATTCTGACCCAGCCGGGCTTCTCGGAAAGATCGCCATGATTGATTTTTTGCGAGATTATGTGTGATTTCTCATAACTGAGCTCCAGAAGAAAATGGCCATAGGTGCCTGCGCAGACACAACCGCCGCGAACCTGTATTCCGAAACGATCACTGAACATTCTGGTTATCAGGTTGAAATGAATTCTCTCATGGTAAAACGATACAATACCAAGACGTTCATCTGTATTATCGGCCAGGATTTTTATCCCCGGTATTTTTCTCAATTCAGCCAGCGTATAGTCTTTCAGTGTTTCTTCTGCAACCATAATATTTTCAATCCCCATGATTTCCTTAAGCTTAATTGCCAGTGCAGCCCTTATGGTTTGAAGAAATCCCGGGGTTCCACCATCTTCACGGGCTTCAATGTCATCAACATACTTGTATTCTCCCCACGGATTGGTCCAGTCAACGGTTCCGCCTCCGGGATTATCAGGAGCTGCATTATGATATAATGTTGAATCGAAAACAAGAACGCCCGGGGAACCTGGCCCTCCAAGAAATTTATGTGGAGAAAAATAAATGGCATCCAGCTTTTTCAAAGGATCCTCCGGATGCATGTCAATAGTAACATAGGGCGCTGATGCTGCAAAATCAATGAAACACAATCCTTTATTCTCATGCATGATTCTTGCCATTTCGTGATATGGTGTGATAATACCTGTCACATTTGAACAGGCAGTGAATGCACCTATTTTGAATTTTCGGTTTTCGTATTCCTTCAGTTTCCTTTTAAGCGCATCCATGTCGATCAGCAGGTTTGCATCCGGCTCAAGCATCACCAGGTCAGCAATGGTCTCAAACCATGAGGTGTGATTCGAATGATGTTCCATATGCGTTATGAATACAACCGGCCTTTCTGTTTCAGGGAGACTGTCGTGTGTTTGTTGTCTTTTGGTACTTTTCAGGCTTAAGATCCGCTGCAGCTTGTTTACCACTGTGGTCATTCCTGAGCCTGCAGTAATAATCACATCATTTGGTCCTGCACGGACATGTCTTTTGATATCATCGTGTGCATGCTGGTAACTCAGCGTCATCCGCGTACCTGTTTCACTCGACTGAGTGTGGGTATTGGAAACAAAAGGACCAAAGGTCTCAAGCAGTTTTTCTTCTATTGGTTTATACAACCTGCCACTGGCAACCCAGTCAAAATAATGGATCTTCTGCCTGCCATACGGTGAGGTATATTGTGTCTCATTGCCAATGATATTATTCCTGAACCTGCTGAAATATTCTTCAAACCGAAACATAATGGATGCACTTTTGACCTTCAAATATACGCTTCATTCAATCATTTTTACCTGACATTTATTCTTATTTCAAAACAGGGTATAATTTATTTGGTATAAAATATTTTCTATAACTCAAAAGATAATTATATTTGCGCACCTGAAAAAACTGCATGATCTGTTAGTTTTATTACTGGCAGGATCTGCGGGATATCCGGGAAAAAAAATGGTGGATGTAGCTCAGCTGGTTAGAGCACCAGATTGTGGTTCTGGGAGTCGTGGGTTCGAATCCCATCTTCCACCCATATCCCTCCCGGGCGATCATGAGCCCCGGTTTTCTGGGGCGAATAATCCCATACTTTGCAATAAAATATAAATTTGTTACTTTTATTCAATACTTTCATTAATCCCCGGGTTATGGCAAGCGTATTCCAGAATGTATTCCAGGTTTTTTTTCTGATAGGTTATATACTTTTGTTTATCATTTCCATTATCATCCTCAGGCCCTTCAGGTTGCACAGGAAAAGAAAAAAATCAACCGTTACATTGAAAGTGACCTATCTGCTTTACCTGGCAGCCTTCCTTTGTTTCACATATCTTCTTCTTTTCGGCAATAAAGAACTCAGGGAAGATGATGTGCCTTATGATACCTTATTCAATGTTCATTTTTTATTATTTCTTACTGCAACCATTATCCCGAATATCGGTATCATGATACGTAAGAAAATCAGGAAGAACCGTGTTGAATACAATGTATTGTTCACAGTTATAAATCTCCTGTATTTTGTCTATCTGCTTTATTTATGCTTTTCGAGGGAATGGGCGCTTCTGTAGTTGACTGATTGCCCTCCATATTTTTTTTCTTTATGTTTATAACTGAAACATAAAGCATACTGCCTTTAAATGTTTGCTCTTTTAACGATTGTTATTTTGGTAATCTCCCGAATATCTTAACAATGGTCCTGTGAAATTTATGAATTCCTGTAACAGGTTCAGCAAACATGTAGATACATTTTCTGTAAATGACTTCCACCTGGTATTCTTCTGCGATTTTAACAGTGTCTTCGGTTTCAGACATTTGCTGTACC
Organism: Bacteroidales bacterium; assembly: GCA_016933335.1. Lineage (GTDB taxonomy): Bacteria > Bacteroidota > Bacteroidia > Bacteroidales > UBA10428 > JAFGPL01. The sequence goes on from JAFGBD010000011.1 coordinate 28,367, forward strand.
CAGATGTTTGAGATCCCTTTATTGATTGCCTCACGTAAAACATTATCAGTTTGTTCTCTCGGGGTCACAATGAGAAGGCTTTTCACCTCACCAGGAATCTCAGATACACGATGGTAACACTTAATTCCATCAATCTCGTCTGCACGAGGATTAACAGGAATTACTTCATAGCCCCTTTTTACCAGTTCTTTGAAAATTCCATGACCAAATTTTCTTGGATTTCTGGAGGCTCCTGCAACAGCCAGTTTCCGGGGCTCAAAAAAATTTTCAATGTTTTTTTTTGTGGTCTTCATATAAAAATTATGAATAATCAGGTTTTCTTTACGGGTTTTGCTTCTGAATAAATAAATCTTTTATTTGATGAATGCCATTTATTCAGGTAACTATTTATGAAAACAACATTAAATGACAAATTTGGGTTAAATATAATAAATCATATATTTGTCCGGAAGATAATTATAAAAAAACAGTGATGAATAAAAAAGGCCTTGGATTTATCACACTTTATTGTTGCTTTTTATTGATCTCATGCGGCAAAATCAATGAAGTGGAGATCCGCGGTGCCGATAATCTCAGATACAACGGATTTAAAAATAACCAGGTGGAATTTGAAGCCGATATCCGGGTATTCAATCCAAGTTCCCATAAAATAAAAGTCAGGGAAATTGATATGAAGCTGCTGGTGAATGATATGTATCTCGGCAGGCTCCAAAATGCAGAAGAGTTTTATATCCTTCCCCGGTCTGACGAGTTTATCAGTGTTTCATTCAGGTTAAGGATAGCCAATCTTTTTACAGGGCTTTCAACCATCTCAGGATTGTATCATCAAAGAAATCTGAAAGTGGAAGTTAATGGATTTGTGAAAGCAAAGACCGCATTTTATAAAAAGAAGATTGATGTTCGTGAAATTACTTATATAGATGCTTTGAAATAATATAATGCATCATGTTATTGAAAAAAACTCTAATTTTGCGGCTGACAATCATGCCTGAAATGAAAAGTCTGGTCTGTATAATGGTATTGTTTTTTTCAATCCCGGAATTTTCAGGGGCTCAGACCTCGTCAGATATATTATCCAAACTTCAGGAGGAAAATAAAAACGGAGGCATGGTAAAAATCATTCAAAGCGAAAGTATCAGGAACGTTCTGCTCCTTCACCTGGCAACACAAAGAAAAAGCATCCGGAACAACGGTTACAGAATTTGTATTTTTGCAGACTCCGGTCAGGAGGCCAACAGGCAGGCAGAACATGTGCGCTCAGTCTTTATGAGCATATACAGGGATGTCCGTCCATATAAAACGTTTAACTATCCCTTTTACAGGGTATATGTTGGTGATTTTAAAACAAAAAGCGAGGCACTGAAATTTCTTAAAACATTGGAAAGAAATTTTCCCAATGCATATATTGTTTCAGATGTTGTCTCACAATCAGTGTTAATGTAATAAACAAGACAATTCAGGATGAGTGATGAGATAAAGCATGAATGTGGAATTGCCCTTGTCCGACTTCTTAAACCCCTGGAATATTATCAGCTTAAATACGGAACCTGGAAGTACGGCTTGCAGAAGCTTTACCTGTTGATGGAAAAACAACATAACAGGGGTCAGGACGGAGCAGGTATTGTTACTGTAAAACTTGATCTTGAGCCGGGGAAGGAATATATGCATCAGGTCAGATCCATTGATACTTCTGCTATTAATGACGTTTTTAGAAAAATAGAGAACTCATTCAATAACCATGAACACTTGCTGGAAAGAATCTCTGATCCTTCATGGGCTAAAGAAAATCTTCCGTTTGCCGGCGAGCTTATGTTCGGACATTTAAGGTATGGTACTCACGGCAAAAACAAAATTGAGAATGTACATCCCGTAACACGTTTCAATAACTGGAAGACCAGGAACCTGGTGTTGGGAGGTAATTTTAACCTGACCAATGTCGATGAATTGTTCTGCATACTTATCGATCTTGGTCAATATCCAAGAGATTTCATTGACACCGTAATCATGCTCGAAAATATCGGTCATTTTCTGGATGTTGAAAATCAGAAAGAGTTTGAAAAATATAAGCAGGAGGGCTATACCAACAGGTACATATCTGAATTGATAGCCCAGAATATTAAAATTGAGAATGTCCTCAGGGAATCCAGTAAAAAGTGGGACGGAGGTTATGTTATCGCCGGACTTCTGGGCCACGGAGATGCTTTTGTCATCAGAGATCCCTGGGGAATCAGGCCGGCCTTCTATTATTATGATGAAGAGATAGCCGTTGTCACAAGCGAACGTCCTGTCATTCAAACCGTAATGAATGTCGAATATGAGGACATCAAAGAGGTAAATCCCGGGGAGGCAGTCATCATCAAAAAAAATGGCAGAATATATAATCCACTCATCCGCGAGCCTTTTGAAAAAAAATCCTGTTCGTTTGAAAGAATATATTTTTCACGGGGTAGCGACAAAGAAATATACAGGGAACGTAAAATGCTCGGAAACCTGTTGACACCTCAGATCATAGAGGCTGTTGAAGGCGATCTGGAAAATACGGTTTTTTCATATATACCCAATACTGCCGAATCTGCCTTTTACGGGATGATGCAGGGTATTGAATTATTTATGAAAAATCAGGAGAAAGAAAAAATCCTGAAGCTCGGAAGAGACATTACGGACCATGAACTTGAGCGCATCATTTCGCTTAGGCCGCGTATTGAAAAAGTGGCAATCAAAGACATCAAGCTCAGAACATTCATTGCACAGGATAAGGGAAGAGATGATCTTGTCGAGCACATTTACGACATTACTTACGATACCATCAGAAAAGGTATTGATAACCTTGTGGTGATTGACGACTCTATTGTCAGGGGAACTACCCTGAAGCACAGTATTATCAGAATTCTTGACAGGCTGCAGCCTAAAAGAATCGTCATTGTGTCATCTTCACCGCAGATAAGATACCCTGACTGCTACGGGATTGATATGGCCATACTGGGCGATTTTATTGCTTTCAGGGCTGCCTTTAACCTGCTGAAAGAAACAGGTAATGATTTCATCATCAATGATGTCTATAAAAAATCGAAAGCACAGGAAGAGCTGCCCAAAGAAGAAATTGTCAATTATGTGCAGGATATCTACAAACCATTTACCCAGGAACAAATTTCTGATAAAATCGCACAGATGCTGAAGAATTCAAATATCCATGCCGATCTGAAAATTGTCTACCAGACTATTGAAAATCTGCATAAAGCATGTCCGGATAATCTTGGCGACTGGTACTTTACCGGTAATTATCCGACACCGGGAGGCAATAAAGTAGTTAACCGATCATTTATCAATTTTATAGAAGGCCGGAATATAAGAGCATATTAAAACAACAATTCTCATGAATTGTTATATCAAGGTAATCCTGATAACGAGCAATATGCCTTACAACAATATGAACCTGAGACACAGAAGAACAGGTTACGGTTTTAAAAAACTGGTGATCTGTACCTGTCTTGGTTTTATTGGAACTTCATACCTGTCATATTGTCAGAAGCCTTCAGATATTATTGATTTATACTATACCAACCAAGCGTTCCTGGAATATCTTGTAAAATCCGGTATTGATAGTATCAGGAGGCAGAACCGGCTTCCGTTTCTCTATAATGATTCGATATGCTATCTTGCTGCCAACGATCATGCACAGTATCTGATGGACTTTGAGGAGATCATGCATTTTCAAAGCGATTCATCAAAAAAAACACCCCAGGAGAGAGTTGAGTATTACGGAGCAAAAGGATACATTGCCGGTGAGAATATTGTGAAGATATTCCTGCATACTCCTTTTTCATATCGTGTCGGCGTTTCAAAACCAAATACAATGGCGGTCTCAACCTATCAGGAGGCTGCACAATTTGTTGTCAATGCCTGGGTAAACAGTGCCGAGCATTTCATCAATATCCTGTCAAAAGATTATGACGTGACCGGAGTTGCTGCAATAGTAAATGAAGATGAAAAATCACTGATATGCGTGCAGGTATTTGCAGAAGTTGATACGAGCTATCATTTTAAATCCTGGCCTTCAGTTTTTCCATATGATAATCTCGTTCACGAACAGGAAATTCCATCAGCATCATCTGATCCTGAAAATATCAGTTGCGAAAAAAAACGAAAATGGAATATAGGGTATCCTTCAGATGAAGAAGAAATCACCCTTTTAAACAAACTGATCGGATCTTCACCCAAATGGAATATTATTTATAAAGGTAATGATGTATATCTGAATATGGGAAAGACTGAGTCTGCCTTAAAGCTGTTTAATAACAAATATGACGGACTGGCACTTGAGATCGTTCCCTTTCATGTTTATTATTGCAACAGCAGTTCCGGATCAATGTCTTCAACACAGGAGACTGAAAACTGCATTTTTAACAGTGAGATAACAAAACCGGTTTACCTTGACAGGTTATTCCGGAAAAAACTTGATCCTCCTAAAGACGATGAAGAGCATGACCTGTTCATCCCTTATGCCGGTAGAATACCTGATAATATAACCGAGCCCTATGAAGTGAATGTTCTTTTTCTTAAAAACAACAAAATATACAAGCTGATACAATCTCATCACCTGTGCGGTCAAATTCCGGATCATCTCACTAAAGTTCCTTTATACATATATGATACAGTGCCTTATGAAAATTATAAATACAATCCCGCATATATGATTAATACCATAGATATCAGGTCTCTGCCATACGGTGATACTGTTAACTTTTATGATAACCCTGTCCCTGATTCAGACAGTCTTGCGGTTACGGAATACCTGAAATTGTTTTCCCTTATACCGGTTGCCGGACAGTCTGAGGATTATCCCGGCAGACTGTTTAATCTTATATATGCCCGCATGGACAGTATCCAGAATTACCTGTTCAGCAGGTTTCTCGAGAACAAAATAGAATTTCATATCATTGAAAAACTACCTGCCCTGATAACAGACCATGAAGGATATTTTCACCGTTCGCAACCCCTGTCACAATTATATTACGACCGCATGATTTTCAAATACCGGCACATAAAGGATGAATTGCCGGATACGGAATTTCTGAGAATCAACGAAACGATGAAAAATTTCAGAAATCCGCTGCCTGTTGCACATTACAATTACTATGCACTGCTGGTCAGATACATGGATGAAAACATTACACAGAGTATCTCACTTGCCAACCTCCGTGAGATTTCTAGTATTTTACGACGGATAGAGGGCCGGATACCACAGGCTTATTTTGATTCGCTAAGTATATTTTATCATTCCCAGCGTGTTTTGAAATATTATTCTGATGGAATGTTTGATTACAGAAGGATGTATTCCTCCCTGGAATATATCCATCATTATTATGAAACACATTATCTTTCACCGGAAAGTCGTGTCATCCTCGCCAGGTTTTTCATCCATTTCAGGCTGTATGATTTTGCATTTGAAAGTATTTTACCTGCCGCCGGACTAAATCCTTACTATAAAGAAGCCTATATATTGTATCTTAAAATATATTATTCAGGACTGGTTAAGCAAGAAAACACAACCGGATATTATGAACAAATTCTGAATGCCTCAAGTGTCCTGTCAACTGAAGAATGGCTGGGATTGTTTGAGGGCCCGTGTCGTATCAACTTTCAGTTACTGGATTACGAACCCCTTAGAGATCTGTATTGCGCAAAGAGAAGGAGCCTTCAGCTTAAAAATCCGGACAAGGCAACATCCTGGGTTTTCTTTTGATCTTTTTGGTTTTAAAAGAATATGACACCGACACCTCGTGTGAACCGCCTGTTTTGGCAATCAATCTGGAAAAGGTGAAGTCATAGCTGTATCCGATATTAAGGTTCCTGACTTTGTATCCTGTTAGTATTGTAAAAGCATCCCTGTTAAAAACCTCTTTATAGAATGGGATACCCCTGTACCAGAAACCCAGTACGATTGGACTCCGGTGCCAGTATATGCCGACATCGAGCTGCCGGAACTTTTCCTGCGCCTTAAAAAGGTATGCAATATGGAAGGTGGTCGGGATGGGTCGTAAAAGACTCTCATTTTTAACAATCTTGGTTCCGCCATAAAATGAGTACTTCAGAGGAACACGGGCAGGATTATCATCTGCCTGCTCATAAAAGTAAAATGACTGGTTCGGTCTCAGGATGTGGTCAATGGAAACCCCAAACCAGAACCTGTCGGAATATCCCAGCACAGATGTTGAAAAATCAATATCGCCAACATTATCCATCGGGGTCATTTCTGATGTTGTCGGAGAATTTCCGCTGGCAGAGATCTGATCGTTCCATAACAATGCATTGAAATCAACTCCTCTTTCGGTATACATCAGGTTCATACCCGGCCGTAAGTGCCAGTTCTTAAATATTCTGAAGTCAAACGAATAGTGGATGCCGAAATTAGTTGTGCTTAGCCTGCCGGTACCTGCTTCATCTTTCATAACCAGTAATCCAAGCCCGCTTCTGAATTTTTCAAAATACTTGTCAAAAGATATTGAATAGGTAACAAAACCATTGGGTATCTCAGGCCACTGGTTACGGTAATTCAAAGAAAGCCTGTTGTTCTCGGTTAATCCTGTAAACGAGGGAGCCAGGTACAGGTAATTGGAATAGAACTGCGAAAACTGGGGGTCCTGTCCGTATACCATGGAACCTGCCGATAAAATCAATATGTAGATGATTCTTTTCAATTTGAGAATCTGGTTGTTGTTCAGTACAGGTCTATAAACCTGTTTTTCACTTTCCGGGCACTTATTATTGGTTCATCTGTTCTGAATTCCGGATACATGATTTATTTGTCTTTTATGTTATATCCTTCATCCCCGGTTTATGGTTTTCAATGCAGCAAAGTCACATCACCGACATCTGTAAATCCCTGTCCGCTTGTGTACCTGCCTTCCACCTTCCATACATAAACATCCTGCTTCGACATCTTTCCGTTGACATATCCGTCCCAGCCGGTATCCCTGTCAAAACTCTCAAAAATCATTTCACCCCAGCGGTTAAATATCATCAGGTGAAATTCATCCACCTGGTCCATCACTCCTGGCCTGAACACCCTGTTTTCTGCAATGGGTGATTCCGGCCGGAAAGCATTGGGAAAAATCAGCTTTCCGCTGGGTTGCACCAATGCCGCATTTTCCATCACATACAGGTCAAAACAATTGTCTTTTGTCCATACGCTCAGGGTAATATCATATGTTCCTTCCTGTGTATACATATGGGTAGGATTGAATTCATTTGATGTTGTTCCGTCTCCGAAGTCCCATTCAAAAATATCGCCGTTGTCAGACAGGTTGAAACAATGAACCGCTTCGTCGTTAACATAAACGTACCTGGGGGCCAAATCAAAGAAAGCCGTCGGCAGCAGGTAAGCGTCATTGATGGTACTGTATGTATCAGTACCTCCGTCTCCGGTTGCAGTAAGCTTTATCTTGTATGTCCCCGGCTCATAGTATGTATACTCCGGATTTGGTTTATTCGAAATTGCCCCATCGCCGAACTCCCAGAGAAATGAGGTTGAATATGAAGAGGTATTCTCAAACTGGATAGTCAAAGGCACACAACCCGGCTGCACAGGTTTGAATTGCGCCACCGGCGGATGAGGCAAAATTTCGATCTGGATCCATGTACTGTCTTTACAGTGTTCACTTTGTACAACAAGTGAGATGATATATTCGTCTGCTTCAGGAAACCAGTGTGATACGGGATCTTTTTCAAAAGAGATCGTCTTATCTCCAAAATACCATTGATAATCCCAGTTTTTATCCACGGTAGTATTATTGAGATAGACCGTCCTTTCAGGATACATCTGCGATAACGGTGAGGCAATAAAAGATGCCTCAGGAGACGGATAAACAATAACCTGTGCATTTGAAGTATCAAGACAATTAAAGAAGGAGGTTGATATAAGTCTGACCGTATAAGTGGTGTCTCCTTCCGTTTCATTCAGGTAGGTATGAATGGTATTATAACCTCCTGTTTCATTATAGCCGTCACCATAGTCCCAGTCATAACTATATCCGCCGGGAGTGGCACTAAGTATTACACTTGCCGGGTGACATGCCATCTTAGGATTGACCATAAATTCTGTTTCCGGATTGGGATAAACTGTAACATATTCATTTGCAATATGTTCACAGTTATTTATGCTTCTTGTAATTAATCTGATATTAAAGTACCTTATCGACGAACTCTCATTTACGAACTGATGTGAAGGATTTTCAGCCACCGAGCTGTCACCGTCTCCAAAATACCACAGATAAGAAGCCCCACCCTCCGAGGCATTAAAAAAGTTAAATGTTACCGGACTGCATTGGGGAGTTGCATCAGTTGTGAAATATGATTGCGGAATATCATTGAAAATGGTGATTGAATCAGAAGCCTTACAGCCATTGTTATCTTCCACCATAAAATTCAAATGATAAAATCCCTTGACGATCGAATTGAATACCGGATACTGAATGTCATTCCGCGACAGTGGAGCGGTCTGTCCTGTCCAGCTGTACGTGTCATAAACTCCTGAACCGCCTGCCACTATCGTATTGAGCTGAAGGTCACTGCCGGCACAGAGCACCGTATCCGGAATATCAATCCGGGCAAACGGATTTGGATGGACCTCCAGTACCACACTGTCTGATATCATATTCAGGTTAATATCAGTTACTTTCAGGTAAAGATGATAGTTCCCCTGTCTGCCGGCATTAAATAAAGGATTTGAAATGTCTGTTGCTGAGAGGAATTGCGTATCACCTGTCCATTCAAAAGAATAGGAAGGTGTCCCTCCTGCAGGTACGGCAGAGATCTGAATATTTTCATCAACACAGGCACTTCCGCTGGTAAGGTTCAGGTTAATATATAGTAAATCCTCCCTTACCTGTATGGTTTTGTATGTTTCCGGACCAGGGCAGCCGATGCTGTTGGTCTCAAAAACCGATATGTTATAAATTCCAAGGTTTGGAAATTCCAGTATCACAAAGTTCTGGTTCTCGAGCAGCAGGTTGATACCCGGAGGGATATCCCATGTATATGTGGAGCCCGGGTTGTAATTCACCGAATAGATGACATTGGTCTGACCCTGTCCCACCTGTCCGACACCCTGAACAGGATTCGCAGCCGGGACAGGCAATATTACGGCCTGTACCTCTGTTCTGCTGCTCTCGCAACGGGTGATATCATTATAACTGGACACATAATACTTACTTGTGCCCGATATATAGCCTGCCTCAAATGTACTGGACTCTGCCAGCAGGCTTCCACCTGTCAGGCTGTCGTACCAGCGGGAGACAGTACCGTCTGCACCGGGAGTGGCACTCAGTGTGATTGTATCGGGACCGCAGTTCATAACATCGTTTGCCACAGGAAATGCAGGAACAGGATTGATGATTGCCCTTACCTCTTTTCCGGTACTTTCACAGCCCGTTGAATCATTATATCCGGTTATCCAGTATGACCTGGATGCAGTCAGATAAGGAGTTGTCAGTACCTTACCTGTATCTGTCACACTGCCGCCCGTGCCCTGTTCATACCACCGTATCAGGGTTGTGTTATTGCCCGGTTCGGCATTTAGCATGACAACACCCTCACCGCATCTCTGTTCGTCTGTTGCCGCAGGTTCATCAGGTACCGGATGAACAACGGCCTGAACCCTTGTTCTTTCACCTTCACATCCTGTGCTGTCGTTATAGCTGGCCACCCAGAACGATATTGTTTCATTTAATATTCCGGTATGATAGTCTTTGGATGTATTCAGCAGATTTCCTCCTGTTTGTGAATCATACCACCTGTTGGTATTCCCGTCGTTTCCGATGGTGGCAGTAAGGCTGAAGTCTGAAGGCCCGCAACTGTATATATCAGGAGCAGCCGGTTTCTCCGGTATCGGATGGATTGAAACATGCACCCGCCTTCTCGGACTTTCACACTGTGTGACATCATCATAAGTTGTAATCCAGTAACTTTGATTGCTATCCAGCACAGGTGTAGCAAAACTGGTCGTGGAAGCCAGAACGGTTCCGCCGGCAGAGGTATTGTACCATCGGTTTTCGGTTCCGTTTGAACCGATTACGGAAGTCAATATGACTGAACCCGGCCCGCAATTCTCGGCATCAGATGCCAGTGGCATACCAGGCCGCGGTTTGAATAAAATGCTGACCGTATCATATTCCGGAGGACATGATCCGCTTTCAATTCTCCATTCAAAACGATACAATCCTTCATCACCGGGATTGATTCTGGCAAGTGCCGACGGAGAATTCCTGTCAGGGAGGAAAATGACATCCCCTTGACCATCGGCCTTTGTCCATGTACCTGTTCCTATTCCGGGATCATTACCGTTCAGGATGACCGTTTGTCCGCAGATGGTATCATCATCTCCGGCATCTGCAGCGGGAACAGGTTTGCCAAAATCAACCCTGATGGTATCTGATGTAATACAGCTGGCATTTGTAATGGTCCATGCAAATTCATATATCCCTTCATTTCCCGGCAGGATCTGAACCGATGCACCGGGACTGTTTACTGAAGGGATAAATGCCGGATCGGGAGCGACCGGTTTTGAAGCTACAGACCATATACCTGTACCAACAGTGGGGCTGTTCGCACCCAACGGGGATGATACTGAATTGCAAAGGAACTGATCCAAACCGGCAAAGGCAGGTGCAGGCATTTCATCCCTGATAATGGTAACCTGATCGGAAGATCCGCTGCAAAAACCAAACCGGCTTGAAATCTTCCACTGAAAAATGTTACTGCCGTAATCGAGGTTGCTGGCTGTCGCACTGTGGTCGGCAGGATCAGCAATGGAAGATCCGCCTGATAAAACGGTCCAGATGCCGGTTCCTCCGCCTGTCGGTTCATTACCTTCCAACTGGATGGAAGACAGGTCGCATACCTGCCGGTCAGGTCCTGCATTGGCAGGTTCAGGGGTAACATCCCTGAGGATGATCATGGTATCGGTGGTCGTCACACATGCTCTGAACCGGCTCTCAATGGTCCATACGAGTATGTTTTCACCACCTGAAATATTGGATAGTGAGCTGTTCGGATCATGGATGTCCGAAAAATCTGCCGCACCCGACACAATCTTCCAGGTACCGGTTCCATCATTCGTCGGATGATTGGCCCAGAGATCTGCAGCGGAATTGTCGCAGAAAGACTGGTCAGGTCCTGCATCTGCCGGTGCAGGCTGCCGGTCGGAGGATACAATTACTTCATCCACCGACATGCACGGGCCGTTGGTAAGTATCCACCTGAAAAGATTCGGACCCTGGTCCAGGTTGCTTACAAAAGTTGCCGGGCTGGTCGGATTTGCAATAACAGCGCCTCCGGTGGTTGTCCATTCTCCGGTACCAATGACGGGTACACTGCCAAACAGGGTAACGGTATCCGCACAAACACTGATATCTGGTCCGGCATCAGAAGGAGGTATGGGGGTATCAAAAATCTCAAAAGTGATCTTGCTCGGAGCGCTCTCACATGCCCCTATGCTTTCGGTCACATAATATGAATATTTTCCGCTGACACTGTTATCAATATATGTAGGACTTCCTGTCGGATCGAATGAGTTACCGGTATGAATATGGTTGGTCATAAGCGAATCGGAGTACCAGTTAACTGTCCCTCCCGAAGTGGACAGGGTCAGATTGATATTGCTCTCTACACAAAACTCAAGCGAAGGATTTGAGATCACCGGAGGGGTGGTGATTATCTCGATCAATGCTGTTGTGGTTATTGGTTCATTATCTCCATCTGTAAGGTCTGACGGAGGATTAGCATCAAAAGGATTATTGTCGTATGGATTGCACATGTTCCAGTTGCGCATGGTAATCTCAAAGATATCACCTGCAATGCCTCCTGCAGGGGCACTGACTGACCATGATGTCTGGTTTGGCCCGTCTGCCGGAATGGGTATCTCGATGACCGGTCCCGGTATGGTTGTGATCCGGTTGCCATCGCTGTCGGTCATCGGGTAGGTGTTCCCGTAAGGATCAGTCACAGTGATATCGGGTATCCTGTCTCCTCCAATGCTTGTGGTTCCGTAGATAAACTGTACCCAGCGCGTGAGACGGTTTGGTTTGTCAGGTTCAATACCGATGTTGCAGTTGAATGTGGAGTTGTCGTCGAATGTGACATTAACAATATCATCACCTTCGCAGAACTGGGCAACCACCGGTTCAGTGATAATGACTCCGCCATTTTCATTGTCCCTTGCCCATGAACTGAAAGTCTGTTCCTGACGGCTGCTGTTGGTGCATATATCGCCATCATAGATGACGAATGCTTCTGCCGTATACGAGCAATTGTCGGAAGGAGGATATAAATGACTCTGAGTGGTATAGAAAATAGTATCTCCCTGTGAAATGGCAGGTACCTGGGTTGTGGCACCTATCCCGTCGTTCCATACATAAAGTATTTCAACCTTTGAGGGATCAACAGGAATAATGAACTTGTATTTTACATCCATTACCAGATTGACAGGTGCGCATACACTATTGGGACTTTGTCCGCTGAAGTTATCAGTGATCAGCGCACACTGACCATTCAGGATACGAGGTACACCGGAAAGGATACCCAGGAAAGTTAGTAGTTTTGTTAGTTTGCCCGGCATCTGTACTTTTATTCTTTATATCCATTATAATGGCCGGTTTTTGACAAATGGCCCTATAATGTGCAAACTTTAAGAGTTTCCGGGATAATACCTTGTTCAGGTTTTTGGGTTTCTTTCAGATAATCAACGTCTTAGAATATATTCTGTAAGCTGTCTTGCCGCTCAACCGGATTATCGCTTAAATATTTTATACGAAAAAAAGAAGGGAACGTTACAATTATTTGATAAGTGCCCGCAGATTCAGCTACACGTACAAGGATACTTAAAAAAAAGAGGCCATCCCGCTTTTGAGACAGCCCCCTGTACAAAAGACAAGCCGGTTAAAACCTAAACCCAAGATTGAACCCAAACCATCCTCTGACAGAATTTCTTCTTTCCGCAATTCTGAATGACCACACCGGGGCTATTTGTTGCGCATAACCATCACTCTCCGAAATAAGAATATTAAAGGTAGGACCTGCAAACAGGCTGAAATGTTCGGCAATCTGATAGTTAAAATTGATTTTTACCTGATTCAGCTGGTTGTACTCCCATTTTCTCCAGAAACGGGAATTGATATGGTATGTATGTCCTTCAATATCAACTGAATGATTCTCTGCAATTGCAAATGATGTACCTGCACCGACACCAAGTCCCCAGTTAAATTCTGAATACCCTGGTTTATAGCCTACAGTGAAAATGGTATAGAATTCAGGGACACCGATTCTGAATGAAGTGTTTAAATAAAATGTCTCATTGCTCCAGAATTCAAATCTCCTGTATCCGTTTTTCTTTACAATGCTGATGGGCGCTATCGGTATTCCATCGATGGAATCGCAGATGTTTATAAATCCCGCAAGCTGAACACCCTCTACCCTGTCCGCAATATTCATGAAGCCGGCTCCCTGGAATCCTTCAAATTCATCTGCAACATTCATGAATCCTGCAATTTGCGCCCCTTCCGCTTTACCGGTTATGTTCATAAATCCTGCACCCTGGAATCCTTCCGCTTTCTCCGAAAAATTCCCGAACCCTGAAAGCTGCATGCCTTCGAAATTGCCTGTTATATTGCCAAAACCTGCTATTTGAAAAGCATCTGCATCATCATCAATGATATTGATAAATCCTGCTGCCTGAAATCCGTCGGTATAACCGCTATTGATATTGGCAAAGCCACCCATTTGAAATCCTTCAAAGGGCCCTGTAACAATATTGCCAAAACCGCTTATCTGGGCACCTTCAACAGGACCATTATCTATGTTGATCAGACCGCCAAGCTCAAAACCCTCAACACCTCCGTTCACGCCAACAAGCACATTGAAGGAAAATTCATTCAGGATTCCCGGTGATGATGCGCCGTTTGTTCCAAGCGGGGTGACAAATGTTACCTGGAACGGCCTTCTTTTCTGTTCCTCTTCTTTTTCTTCCTGCGAATATGAATAACTGGTTGTCAGGATGGTTAAAATAAATGTAACTGATAAGGTATTAACTAACTTCATGGCTTAATGTTTAATATAAGGACAACAGAATTGTTATTTGGTTGCATTAATGTCAATTCATTTGAAAATAACAGTTCTTTATTACTGAGTGGTCGTAATATATAAAATAAATACACTTTTAATAAAATTTTTATCTGAAAGTGACCAGGCAGTCGCTTTTTTTATTATTTTTGCGACCAGATAGTCGCTTAATATTAAATGATGCCATTACAGACATTTCTGAACCTGAGCGAAGAGAGGAAACAGGAAATCCTTGATGCAGCGTACGAAGAATTTGCCTTGAATTCCTATTCGAATGCTTCCCTGTCAGGGATTATCAGGAAACTCGGACTTGCGAAAGGCAGTTTTTACAGATATTTCAGATCAAAGAAAGAGCTCTATATTTACCTGCTGGAACATGCCACCAGCCAAAGACTGGATCAGGTCAGAGAAATGCTTGAATCTGAGGATAAAACATTGTATGAAAAACTTGTAGAAAATTTTGCCATGAAGATCAGGTTTGATTTGCAACATCCTGTTATCAGCGGATTTCTGTACAAGGTCATGCTGGAAAGGGATAATAAAAAAACAGGAAATGTGGAAAGAATAGTGAAGAATGAAATTGATTTATTGATAAAGGATCTGCTGAAAATACACTTTGGTAAAGGAGAGATCAGGAAAGAAATTGATACTGACCTGCTCTCTTTTACCATCATGCAGGTACAATCCGGAATATACGAGTATATCGAGAAGAAATACAACATCAATTATAAAAAGAATATCATGGAGAGAAAACCAATTTTTTCCATACCTGAAAATGAGATTATGAAGCTGGTCAGAGCCTTCAGCAGCCTGCTGGAACAGGGGTATTTATTTAAAAAATAAACATTTATTCAAATGATTAAAGTAACCAATCTGAGCTTTACTTATCATAAAAGCAGCATTCCTGCAGTTAAAAACCTGAATTTCGCGGTAAATGACGGTGAAATCTTTGGCTTTCTGGGTCCCAGCGGTGCAGGCAAAAGTACTACCCAGAATATTCTGATCGGACTGCTGGGAGGTTATACCGGTGAAATCTCTGTCTCAGGCAAAACACTGCAACAATGGAATCATTCATTTTACGATTACATTGGTGTCTGTTTTGAATTGCCCAATCATTACCTTAAGCTAAGTGCCAGGGAAAATCTGCAGTTTTTTTCCACTTTCTACAATGTCCCTGTCAGGGATCCGGTGGAACTGCTCAAAATGGTAGGGCTTGACACTGATGCAGATAAAAAAGTTGAAGGTTACTCCAAAGGAATGAAAATGAGACTTAATTTCATCAGGAGCCTGTTGCACAAGCCACAGGTTCTCTTTCTGGATGAGCCTACATCCGGACTTGATCCTGTGAATGCACGGAATATAAAAGATATCATCCTTGACCAGAAAAGACAGGGCAAGACCATCTTTCTGACAACACATAACATGCACGACGCGGATGAATTGTGCGACCGGGTTGCCTTCATTACAGAAGGAGAGATTAGTATCATTGACTCTCCAAAACAATTGAAGCTTCAGAATGGAAAAAGAGTTGTCAAGGTTGAATATATGAACGGATCGCCGGAGCAAAGGGAATTTGAAATGGATTTAATCGGTGAAAACAACGACTTCCTGAATATTATAAAAGACCATCGCCTGATTTCCATTCATTCAGAAGAAGCCACACTGGATGATGTGTTTATCAAAGTGACCGGTAAAAGACTGGATTAAAGAACCGGATGATGTTCAATTAAAAATGAAAAACCGTAACACCTGAACAGCCTGTAAAAACCAACATATAAAAAATGAGTAATTCAATAAACATAGTCATCCGGGAACAATCCGTAAAATATGAGATCATGAAACTGCTGAAAACCATCTTATGGGATTTGAAGTTTGCAATAAGATACAACATCATTACGGTAGCCATCGTCATTACAATACTTTACACGCTGATATTTAAAATCATTCCCGGAGCAGCCATCACCGAAGTACTGGTTACATTCATATTCTCCGATCCTACCATGCTTGGGTTCATCTTCATTGGTGCAATGGTTCTTTTCGAAAAAGATGCCAATACCCTGCAGGCGCTTTCAGTAACTCCGTTAAAGCCATGGCAGTATCTGTGGTCCAAAGCAATTGCCCTGACCCTGATTGCTTTGTTTTGCAGCGTGGGAATGGCTTTTATTGCGCAGGGATTCAATTTCAATCTCATGTACCTTATTACTGCAACGGCTCTTTCATCATTGTTGTTTGTTTTTATCGGGTTTATCGGGATTTCAAGGGTCAGGACATTCAATCAGTATATCATTCTTATCCCCTTGTTTATGCTGCCGACCATACTGCCTCTGGCTGATCTTTATAACCTTGCCCGGTCGCCTTTTTTTTACCTGATACCTACTCACGGCTCACTGATACTTTTTAAAACTGCCTTTGAAGATGAGAGTGCATGGAATATCATCTACGCATTTGCAATGCTGGGCGTTTCAATTGCAGTAACCTACCGGATTGCAGAAAAACACTACCTGGTTTACATCTCAGGAAAAACAAAACGCTGATAATGAAACGTACAAAAGAATTAACCAACCGATGAAAAATCTTACAGCACTGATTATAAATGATTTCAGGAATATCTTCAGGGATGATATTTTAAAAATCCTGCTGTTTGTCCCATTGATATTTATCATTCTGCTTCGGTTCGGCCTGCCCCCGCTGCTGGAATATGTGCCTGTCGTCTCGGAATACAAATTCCTCATTGTCGGAGCTCTGTGTCTCCTGACCGCTTCATTCCCGGCTTTTATTGTATCATTCATCATGCTGGATGAAAAAGATGAAGGAATATTCGTTATGTACAGGGTAGTTCCGATGTCGAATCTGAAATTCTTTTCCTACCGCATGGGGTTTCAAATTATTTTTTCATGGTGCTATTCATTGTTGATACTGTTTTTATCCGGATCTGTCGATATGCTTGTATGGCAGAAATTTGCAGCATCTTTTCTTTTTTCACTTCTCCCCCCTGTGATTACGCTTTTAACCATCACATTTGCCCGTAACAAGATTGAGGGTGTCACCCTGATGAAGCTGTTAAACTTTTTTATTTTTCTGCCTGTTGCAGCCTTTTTTACAGATATTCCATGGAAATATATATTTGGCATCATACCGGTTTTCTGGTCCTATCATATTATGGAAATATACAACAACAAAACCTTGTTCCTTGCTGCGCTGGGTATAGGCATAACCCTGCATCTGCTCACCCTGAGATTGATATTCAACATCTTTATCAAAAAAACATCCCAAAAGAATTATTAAAGTCCTGTTCATAAAATCTTTTTCAGATTTCCGGCGAAATTTTAATCTTTGTATTGTGTGACGCATTATTTATAAGTAAACTCTCTGATAATAGAATGAGTCTTAAAAACCTGGCTAAAGATCTATTGGTAAAAGCAAGGCAGGAATTGGCGGTGGAAGAAATCCTTGACCAGCTTTCCGCAGTTTCCCACGAGGAGATGCAATTGCAGCTTGCAGGTGACAATCAGAAAAAGGCTTTCTGGATAAACCTGTATAATGCCATAAACATTCTGTTTCTTAGAACGGATCCTGATATCATTAATACACAAAATGGCAGAGTATTGCATTTCAGTACCAGAAAAATAGAAGTGGGAGGTCATCTCTGCAGCCTCAATTTTATTGAGCACGGACTGCTCAGGATTTCAAGAATAAGATGGGGAAGAGGATATCTAAAGAAACCATATATTTCACCCTACGAAAAAAATTTCAGGTTAAGCGAACCCGATCCCAGGATTCATTTTGCATTAAACTATGGTGCAACCAGTTGTCCTCCCGTCAGGATTTACGACAGTAATAAAGTCGAAAACCAGCTGGAACTGGCAGCCGTTTCGTTCCTTGATTCCAAAATCACCTATTATGCAGAGGAAAATATTGTACATGTCTCACAAATTTTCAACTGGTACCTGGGCGATTTCGGGGGTGAAAAAGGAATCCTGGAGTACCTGAGAAAATACCAGAAAATTCCTGAAGAGACTGATCCGATGATCATTTATAATACCTATAACTGGAATCCCTCGATCAACTTTGTTCAAAATGACTGATCATTCGTTTGAAGCAATCAGAGCTCAATCTCCCTGATCAGATTTTTAAATAATACTATCAGGCCGGTTTCTGCAATTGCTGCTGTTTTAATGATTTCATTGATATCAACCGGTTCCAGGTTATCCGGATCACATTCATCAGTAAGCACAGAGACAGCTGCACAAGGCAGATTCATATGATTTGCCACGATCACCTCCGGAACAGTGGACATGCCGACGGCATCGCCAAAACTGCGAAACATCCTGTACTCCGCCCTGGTTTCGAGATTCGGTCCCATCACAGCAATATACACTCCTTTGTGCAGGGCGATGTTTTGTGCTTTGGCAATGGATATCAGTTTGTCATTCAGAAAGCCGGAATAAGGCCTGCTCATATCCGGAAAACGAGGACCAAGCTGATCATCATTTTTACCCCTTAAAGGATTATCAGGAAGAAAATTGATGTGATCCTCAATCAGCATCAGTGATCCTTTCCTGAAATTCAGGTTCAGGGCACCTGCGGCATTTGACAGCAAAAGATATTTGATGCCTAACCGTTTCATTACCCTGACAGGAAAAGTAATTTGCTGCAGGCTATATCCTTCATAGTAATGAAAACGGCCCTGCATGGCAAGTACCTTTCTGCCTTCCAGTTTACCGTAAATCAGCCTGCCATGATGAAATTCCACGGTGGCAACAGGAAAATTGGGTATTTCATCATAGGGTATAACCTGGTTAATTTCAATCTCGTTTATCATTTTACCCAGTCCGGTTCCCAGAATGATCCCGGCTTCCGGATTGGTGATTCCCTTTTTTATCAGAAAATCTACTGTTGTATTTAGTTCGTCCGGCATGATCAGTTTTTGTTAGAATTGATTCAATTTATTTTATCTCCGCACCGTTTTCGGCTTTTTCTGCGGGTGAAATAAAAGTTAATTTGCCGGACGGGTCCTCGGCCATCAGAATCATACCCTGGGATTCAATGCCCCTGATGATCCGTGGTTCAAGATTGATGAGAATGGAAACCTGCTTTCCGATGATCTTTTCGGGTTCAAAAGATTCTGCAATACCTGCAACGACAACCCGCATATCAACACCCGTATCAATTTTCAGCTGCAGCAGTTTGTTTGCTTTCGATACTCTCTCAGCTTCAAGAATGGTACCTGTCCGGATATCCATTTTTAAGAATTCATCAAAAGTAATGGTTGATTTTTGTGGTTTCATATCTTTATTCTTGTTGTTATTGATTGTTTTTGCAGATTTGAGTTTTGCCAGCTGCCTTTCAATAATATCATCCTCAACTTTTTCAAATAAGAGTGAGGATTTACCAAGTTTGTGCCCTGGTTTCAGGAGTTCTGCATTCCCGGTTTCATCCCATTGATATGAACTGATATTCAGAAAACTGCATAATCTATCTGCAGTACCGGGCAGAAATGGTTTGATGATTGTACTTAAGCTGGCTGTTATCTGTAAAGAAATATTCAAAATGGTTTGAACCCTTTCTTTATCTGTCTTTACCAGTATCCACGGTTCGCTGTCAGCCAGGTATTTATTCCCGAGGCGAGCCAGGTCCATGGCATTTTTAAGTGCTTCCCTGAACCTGAAATGTTCGAGACTCTTCTCAACTGATGTCTTTATTTTGCCTATTTCTTTAATGGTGTCTTTGTCATAGTCCGTGAGATGCTTCACTTCAGGTACCAGTCCTCCAAAGTATTTCTCAGTAAGAACAAGTGCCCTGTTGACAAAATTTCCCAGAATAGCCACCAGTTCATTATTATTCCTTGCCTGGAAATCTTTCCATGTAAAATCGTTGTCCTTTGTCTCAGGGGCATTGGCACAAAGCACATATCTCAGGACATCCTGCCTGTCCCTGAATTCATCCAGGTATTCGTGAAGCCATACAGCCCAGTTTCTTGAGGTTGAGATTTTATCACCCTCGAGGTTGAGAAATTCATTGGCAGGCACATTGTCAGGAAGAATATAACTCCCCTCAGTCTTAAGCATGACAGGAAATATGATACAATGAAACACAATATTGTCTTTCCCGATAAAATGAACCAGCCTTGTTTCAGGATCCTTCCAGTAAAGCTCCCATTTATCAGTCAGTTCGCGTGTATTTGAGATATATCCGATGGGAGCATCAAACCATACATACAATACCTTTCCCTCAGCGCCATCAACCGGCACCGGTATGCCCCAGTCCAGATCACGGCTCACCGCCCTTGGCTGTAATCCCTGGTCAAGCCACGATTTACATTGTCCGTATACATTCGTTTTCCACTCCTTATGATCTTCGAGAATCCATTTCCTGAGGAAGGATTCATGCCTGTCCAATGGCAGATACCAGTGTTTGGTATCCTTCAGCAAAGGTTTATTGCCACTGATCGTTGATTTCGGATCGATCAGGTCGGTGGGACTTAAAGATGTACCGCATTTTTCACACTGGTCGCCGTAAGCTGAATCATTGCCGCAATAAGGACAGGTGCCGGTAATGTACCTGTCAGCCAGAAACTGCCCTGCTTCCTCATCAAAGTATTGTTTTGAGGTTTGTTCAATAAATTCACCTTTTTCATACAGCTTTTTAAAAAAATCTGAAGCTGTCTGATAATGTATTGCGGATGTCGTTCTTGAATAAATATCAAATGAGATACCAAAATCCTCAAATGCCTTTTTATTTACCTGATGATAATGATCAACGATTTTCTGCGGAGAAACGTTCTCGCTTCTGGCTTTTATTGTAATCGGGACACCATGTTCATCCGAGCCGCAGATAAATAAAACATCCCTCCCTCTGAGCCTGAGATACCTCACATAGATGTCTGCAGGCACATAAACTCCCGCAAGATGACCGATATGGACAGGTCCGTTGGCATAAGGCAAAGCTGCTGTAACAGTATACCGTTTGAATTTTTTCATTAAAAAGAATCGCTATTTAAATATTTCAGGTTAATTTGGTAAAGATATTCAAACAGCTGTATTTAAGAAAACTTGTTAAACAAATTAATAACACCTGTATGATTCGTCCACCTTATCTGAATAATGGGGATCATGTCGGTATTGTGGCCCCGGCGGGAATTGTCAGCAAATCCGACATCGAACCTGCCACCGGAATTTTACAGGACTGGGGGCTGAAAATAATCAAAGGAAGGTATCTGTTCGAAAAGAAAGGTTTTTTTGCCGGAACTGACCGGCAACGTCTTGAGGATTTCCAGAATATGCTTGACAATCCTGATATCAGGGCAATCTTCTGTGCACGGGGTGGCTACGGCATCATTCGCATCTTAGAAAAGCTCGATTTCAACCGGTTTATCAA
Organism: Bacteroidales bacterium; assembly: GCA_016933335.1. Lineage (GTDB taxonomy): Bacteria > Bacteroidota > Bacteroidia > Bacteroidales > UBA10428 > JAFGPL01. The sequence goes on from JAFGBD010000011.1 coordinate 49,856, forward strand.
ATCTCCCAAATGGATTATCGGTTACAGTGATATCACACTCTTTCATATTTACCTGAATCATTACCTGAAATGTGAAAGCCTTCATGCCCTGATGCCCAGAAATTTTGAAAAAGCCCGTCAGGAAGGTTCTTCATTACCCACACTCAGAAAGGCCTTATTTGGTGAATTGCTTAATTATAATATTAAACAAAACAGGCTGAACAAACCGGGAAATGCTTCCGGCAAAATCACAGGCGGAAATCTTTCCATCATATACAGTCTTCAGGGTACACCTTATGAAATCAAAACAAAAAACAAAATTCTTTTCATAGAAGATATCGGAGAGAATATTTACCACATCGACAGGATGATGATGAACCTGCAAATCAGCGGAAAACTTAAAGACCTGAAAGGACTGATTGTCGGAGGCATGACCAGAATCAAACACACAACACCTGATTTTGATAAATCAGCTTACGATGTGATTTCAGAAATCATTTCAGAATACAGTTACCCTGTAATTTACGGATTTCCGGCAGGACATCTCATCACTAACCATACACTTGTCATGGGCCGGAATATCAGAATGGAGGTTTCAGACCATGAATCACTGGTTGGCTTTACAAAATGAAAACGAGTATTCAGAAAGGAAGAGAAGGAGAAGAGCTTGCAGTAAAATTGCTGCAGGAGAAGGGATACAGGATACTGGAAACCAACTGGCGGTTTCGCCATAAGGAAATTGATATCATTGCAACAAGGGACAATGAGATTGTTTTTGTAGAAGTCAAGACCAGAAAGAATGCAGATTATGGCTACCCCGAGGAAGCTGTGAACAAAAGAAAACAAAGATACATCACCGATGCAGCCGAGGCATATATCATCAGCAAAGACCTCGATCTTGAGGCAAGGTTTGATGTGATTGCAATCCTCGGTAACAAGCACATCAGGCACTATGAATATGCTTTTTACCCGGGTCTTTAGACGGGTATTTTGCTTTCGGTTGTTTCAGACCTAATCGCTGCTCATCCTCACAATTTTCGGATAGAAAACACCGACAGTTTCCACCAGGTCTTTCTGGTATTCCATTACAGTATAAATATCTTTATAAGCCATAGGGGCTTCGTCTGTACCTCCGCCAATCAGTTCCACTCCAGCCTTTGCCAGAGTATCACGCAGTACTTTCTCTGAAAACTGCTGCTTTGCCCTGGAACGGGACATTTGCCTGCCAGCACCATGTGATGCCGAATGAATTGACATCTGATTTCCTTTTCCTTTTACAATGAAAGCAGGCAATGTCATCGATCCCGGTATGACACCATATATATTTATGTGGGCAGGCGTGGCTCCTTTCCGGTGCACAATGACCTCATTGCCGTCATCAAGTTTCTCTTTCCATGCAAAATTATGATGGTTTTCAACCTTTAAAACCGGGGTTTCACCCAGTGCCTCCGAAATTTTCCTGTGGATGATCTGATGGTTGGCTCTGGCATAATCACCGGCAAGACTCATTGCATTCCAGTATTCATATCCTTCTTCGGTATCCAGGTCCAACCATGCAAGATTAACCGCACCTTTGGGCAATTTACACATCGATTTGGCCACCCTGGTATAATGTTGCGCAATGTTTGCACCGAAGTTACGTGATCCTGAATGGGATAATACAGCCATGTATTTCCCTCCATCTATTTTAAAATCATTGTCTTCCGGCAGTTCAACGATCCCGAATTCAACAAAATGATTTCCGCTGCCCGATGTGCCTAACTGCTCATAAGCTTTATCCTTCAGGCTTTTCAAATATTTGAACCGGGAAAACTCCTGCCGCTCCATGATTTCATGTTCTTTTTTTTCATGGAAATATTCTTTCTTCCCGAATCTGGTATTATTAAGAAGGATCTCTTTTAAATACCCTTTTTTTTCATTGATAACCGACGGATTGATACTGTAAACCGAAAGGCACATCCGGCAGCCGATATCCATACCAACACCAAAAGGAATAACTGCGTTGCTTGTGGCAAGAACGCCACCTATCGGCAGTCCGTACCCGCTGTGGGCATCCGCCATTAATGCACCTTTGACTGTAATGGGTAACCGCATGGCAGATTCCATCTGGTCAAGCGCTTCCTGCTCTATGTTCTCACGGCCATAGATAACATAATCCCTTACCCGTTTTTCAAGATGTATGGTTGGAGTTTCAACACTGCCCTGTCTTTTCTCTTTTCCCGATTCTTTTAAATGCTCAGTAATGACTCTTAAACGGGGATCGTTTTTATACCTGGACGGATTCTTCAGCAGATCCTCAAGCAGGTGTAAAACCTCAGCCTTGTCTGTTCGTTTAAAGTTTTTCCTGACAGTATTGATGATCAGGCTGATGAGCTCCCCATCCGGAAATCCGATTTTCAAAAGTTCCTTGCCCCTGAGCTTCAGTTTCTTCATTGATACAGTTTACCGGTACAAAGATAGGCAGGAATAATAAAGAACAGAATGCAGTAATCAGGTTAACTGATCACATCAAATCCTGTATATGCTCTTAAGACCAGGGGTACCATAATACCTTTTTCTGTCTGGTTGTTTTCCAGTAAGGCCGCAACAATTCTTGGCAGTGCGAGTGCACTTCCGTTCAGGGTATGTGCCAGCTGTGTCTTTTTTGTAACATCATCGCGAAAACGCAATTTCAGTCTGTTGGCCTGAAACGATTCAAAATTGGTAACAGAGCTGACCTCAAGCCATTTGTTTTGTGCTGCTGCAAAAACCTCAAAATCATAGGTCAGTGCAGAAGTAAAGCTCATATCTCCTCCGCAGAGCTTAACAATACGATATGGCAATTCAAGTTTTATGATCAGCTGTTCAACGTGATTTACCATTTCTTCCAGGGCTTCATAAGACTTTTCAGGATGCTGTATCTGGACAATTTCAACCTTATCAAACTGGTGTACCCTGTTGAGTCCTCTTACATCCTTACCGTATGAGCCTGCTTCTCTTCTGAAACAGGGAGTATAGGCAGTATTCCTTATCGGAAAATCATTTGCATCCAGAATAACATCCCTGTATATATTCGTAACCGGTACCTCTGCAGTGGGAATGAGATAATAATTATCCATTGTGATATGATACATCTGACCTTCCTTATCGGGAAGCTGTCCGGTACCAAAACCGGAATCTTCATTGACCATCAAAGGAGGCGAAAACTCAGTATAGCCGGCTTTCTCGTTTTCATCAAGGAAGAAACCGATCAAAGCCCTTTGTAATTTAGCTCCTTTTCCTTTAAAGAGCGGAAATCCTGCACCTGTAAGTTTTGTTCCCAGATCAAAGTCAAGGATTTCATATTTTTTGCCCAGTTCCCAGTGCGGCATTGCATCTTCCGGAAGCCTGGGTTTTTCTCCTCCGCTTTTAACAACCACATTGTCAGCAGATCCCTTGCCCGGCGGTACCGAATGATGCGGCAGGTTCGGAACCTGTATTAACAGGTCCCGGAGTTCATTACCTGTCTGATCAAATTCCTCACCCAGCAGTTTTATTTCTTCCTTTAACCCGATTGTTTTTTGCTTTATCACCTGTGCCTCATCTTTTTTGCCGGTTTTAAACAACTCCCCGATTTTTTTTGAAAGATCATTTAGTTCAGATTGTTTTGAATCCAGCTCAAATTGCAGGTTCCTTCTTTTTTTGTCAGTATCAAGAATGCTGGTAATGATTTCCTGCCCGTTGAAATTTTTTTTCTTCAGCTTTTCAAGTACCTCCGGAGTATTTTCCCGAATCTGGTTTAATGTTAACATGATAACGAACTTAACCTGTTAAAAAAAATCTCCTGATCTTTGATAAAAAGAAATCAGGAGATTTTTCATATATCAAGAATATTAGATTATTCAGCAGCAGGTAGAACAGATACGTAGGATTTGTTGTTTTTCTTCTTCTTAAACTCAATGGTACCGTCAACCAGGGCAAATAATGTATGGTCTTTGCCCATGCCTACATTCAATCCGGGGAAATGCTTTGTTCCTCTCTGGCGTACAATGATGTTGCCCGCCTTTGCAGTCTGACCGCCAAAAAGCTTCACTCCAAGACGTTTACTCTCAGACTCTCTGCCATTTCTTGAACTTCCGGCTCCTTTTTTATGTGCCATTTTTAAATGCTTTTATTGTTTGACTAATATAAGGCAATATCTTATTTTTTATCCTCAGGCTTTTTATGAACTGCTTTTGTTTTCGGCGTGGTTTTCTCTGCCTTTACAGCATCATCTTTTGTTTTTGTACCTGTTTTGGCGGGCTTTTTTACTGCTTTATCAGCCTTTGGTTCGGTCTTCTTTGCTTCAGCTTTTGGTTCGGCTTTCTTCGGTTCAGCCTTCTTTGCTTCAGCCTTTGGTTCGGCTTTCTTCGGTTCAGCCTTCTTTGCTTCAGCCTTTGGTTCGGCTTTCTTCGGTTCAGCTTTCTTTGCTTCAGCCTTTGGTTCGGCTTTCTTCGGTTCAGCCTTTACAGCTTTTTCCACTGCAGGTTTTTCTTCTGTCTGCGCTTCTGCTTTGGCAGCAACCTTCTCAGCTTTTGTTGTTACTTCTGATGCAGGCCTGGATTTTTCCGGTTCTTTCTTTTCCTGCCTGGCTGCACGTGATATTTTTTTTGCAGCACCACTTTCCAGTATTTCCTCAATGATGATTTCAGTCAGATACTGCCTGTGACCGTTTAATTTCCGGTAACCCTTTCTTCTTTTCTTCTTAAATACCAGAACTTTTTCACCCTTCAGGTGAGAGACAATTCTGGCAGTTACCAGTGCATCATCAATATAAGGATTGCCAAGATTAACCTTACCTTCGTTATCAATCAGGATAACCTTGTCAAATTCCATGACAGAACCTGGTTCACCAGCAATACGGTGAACAAATAACTTCTTATTCTTTTCAACCTTAAATTGTTGCCCTGCTATCGATACTATGGCGTACATTCAAATATTTTTACAAGTTGTGATAAAATTGGGACTGCAAAAATATAAAAGTTTGATTGAACTGCAAACAATTAAGAACAATTATTTGATTGAGAGAATCCTTTATGTCTTATTTCTGTCATTTATAAGATGACATGTTTCAATGCCTCTGTTCTTTCTGTTTTTAACCGGTATGTTAAAAATGAGTGATCATGCCTGAACCGGAATATGACCATCATGATGTTGAAGGATTATCCCGGCTTAATGAGATCGGCAACCACCAATCTCATAATTAAATTTTGATTTCATTATTTTTACATTTATCTTAGTTCGTTTAAGCAGAATTTCAAAAAGAATGAGCAAAATCAGACTGAATGTTCTGGGTATCTCTTACAGCCAAACTCAAACCGGGGCTTATGCACTTGTACTGGCAGAGGAAGCAGGCAAGCGCCGGATACCTATTATTGTCGGTGGTTTTGAAGCACAGGCCATTGCCATTCAGCTTGAAGGGCTCAAACCACCACGGCCTCTGACACATGATTTATTTCTGAACTTCTCAAAAACATTTAAAATAGAACTGATAGAAGTAACCATTTACAAACTTGAAGAAGGTGTCTTCTTTTCCAAACTTACCTGCGACGATGGAAAGAACATCACTGAAATAGATGCCAGAACCTCGGATGCCATTGCCCTGGCACTGAGGTTTAAATGCCCGATTTTTACAACGGAAGAAATCATGCAACGTGCCGGTATCATTCTTGATTTCGATAAAGAAGGCGCTTCAAAACCTTCAAAGTCTGATGACTCCAAAGAACATGATATCAAAGTTGAAAAATCCCCCCAAAGTGAAGAACTGAAAAATATCAGGATGCAGGACCTGAAATCAATGCTGGAGGAAGCCATTCGTAATGAGAACTATGAAAGAGCTTCATTGATCAGAGACGAGATTAATCGCCGGAAAAAGAAATAGAGATCCTTATGAGTTTTCTGCTGCGTATTGTTCTTCTGGCAGGTGTGTTCATCACATGTACTGTATTTACCGGAAGAAATGATCTGAAAGCTGCAGGCAGTCATCCCTGTCATTATCAACCGGATTCCGGCTACCGGATCGAACAATATTCACAAACAGCTGAAAACACTGGTATCCGGCAAATAAGAATCACGATCCGTTTTATTTCGTTAATAAGAGGAGTAACCGGCATCCTCTTTCTGCTCGGGATTACTTATCTGCTTAGCAGTGACAGGTCATCCATCAGGTGGAAACTTATCCTTTCAGGGCTCGTGGTCCAGATAGTAATTGCACTTGCCATATTGTATATCCCCGCTGCTGGTTCAATTCTCAGCTTTATTGGCAGACTTTTCATCAAAGTACTTGATTCGGCACAGGCCGGCTCTGTTTTTCTTTTCGGTGATCTGGCCAGATCAGATAAACTGGGGGTTATTTTTGCTTTTCAGATTCTTCCGACAATTATTTTCTTCTCCGCACTAATGAGTGTGATGTTTTACCTGGGCATTATCCAGTTCGTCGTTAAAATCCTTGCATGGCTGCTGACCAGGATCTTCGCCCTTTCAGGATCAGAAAGTCTTGTAATTGGAGGTAATATTTTTCTCGGACAGATTGAAGCCCCTCTGATGGCCAAGGCTTATATCCCGAAAATGTCTGATTCAGAAATTTTTATGATCATGGTAAGCGGTTTGGCAACGATTGCCGGAGGGGTAATGGCTGCTTATATCGGTATGCTTGGAGGCGATGATTATGAACAGAGGGTTTTTTTTGCCAGGCATTTACTGACAGCATCAGTGATGGCAGCCCCCGGAGCTGTGGTTATTTCAAAAATGCTGGTTCCGCAGGTTAAAGATATTTCAAGGCAAATAGAGATTTCCCGCTCTTTTACAGGCCATAACCTGCTGGATGCATTGACAAAAGGGACCTATGAAGGATTGAAGATCGCTGTTTTTGTCGGTGCCATACTTATCGTTTTTATTTCAATGATTGATCTGTTAAACTCGCTGATGTTTAAGACCGGTGAGGTGATTCATATCAATCAGAAAATCGTTGCATTTTCCGGCAATCAATTCAACGGATTGTCACTTGAGTTTATATTGGGGTATTTGTTTGCTCCTGTTACCTGGATAATAGGGGTTTCTGGAAATGACATTGCGGTGGTGGGCAGGTTACTCGGAGAAAAGATAATATTTACAGAATTCATAGGTTATGCTCATTTTTCGCAGTTAAAGGACCTTGGTATAATCATATCACAAAAATCATCAATCATGTGCACTTACATGCTTTGCGGATTTGCTAATTTTGCCTCGGTTGGTATCCTGATTGCCGGAATTGGTTCAATGGCCCCAAACAAAAGGGAGCTGATAACAAAATATGGCATAAAAGCTCTGGCAGCAGGTACGCTGGTTTCGTTATTATCTGCAACGATTATAGGTATGATCATATGAGCATGATGTGCAAATTCACTAACTTTACAAAAATAAATTCAGCCAGGCAGTTAATATCTGCGTGAATTGTGAAAGGTCTAATTATATGGCAGAAGTCTCTTTTAATATGAAACGGAATGTCTCTGTAAAAGAACTTGAAAGACAATTGGTATTATTGCTGATTGATCTGGAAAAATACAAGGCCATATTTGACGATGCTCCCATAGGAATATTCAGAGCAACCACAGGGGGCCGTTATGTTGAAGCCAACAACACGCTTGCCAGATTACTGGGATATGAAAACTCAACTGATCTGGTCCAGACCATCAAAGATATCGGCAAACAGGTCTACAGTCAGTCAAAGGAACGCAGGATGCTCCTCAGGCAATTATTCAAGGAGTCCAGCATTATCAAACACGAAACACTCTTTAAAAGAAAAGACGGGGTTGATTTCCCGGTATCTCTGATCCTAAAGCTTATAAAAAACGACGAGAACAAACCATTGTACATTTCAGGGATTGTCGAAGATATCACCTTGAGAAAAAAAACACAGGAAAATCTGGTTGCTGAACACAACCATTTAAGGAAGCTTATTGACAATATTCCGGATTACATTTACCTGAAAGATGCTGAAGGAAATTATATCATAACTAATTCGGCCTTCGCAAAGCTTGTTAATGTTCCGACACCCGATGAACTGTCAGGAATGAAAAACATCAGTGTGAACAATAACGAATTTGCCGGCAATTTCCTGAAAGATGACGAGAAGATCATGAAGAAAGGTAAACCTGTTATTAACAGAGAAGATTCGGGTTTTAACAACATAACCGGGAAGTATACTTATGCTTACATCTCCAAGATTCCAATAATAAATGAATCAGGAAAATTAACAGGTTTGATAGCCATTGGCAGGGATGTTACGGATCTGAAGCAGGCAGAACAACAAATCACTGACAGTCAGGCAAATTTACAAACGGTGCTGGAAAGTACCGGCAATGCCATCTGGTCGCTGGATAAGGGTTACAGAATAACAACTGCAAATACACACTTTCAGGAGTTTTTTAAATTTTATTACAAAAAAGAGATTAAAACAGGTGATCCTTTTCTGTCATTATTGCCTGATACCCAAAAATCAAAGTGGAAGAAAATAATTAATAAAGCTTTCAAAGGAGAAAAATGGACGCAGGATGAATACTTCAGCTCAGATGAACTGATTACATATTATGAATTATCTGTAAGTCCGGTTATTAATCTTAACAACAAAATCAGCGGGGTTACCTTTTGTCTGAATAATATCAATGAAAGAAAAATTGCCGAGGAGGAAATCAAAGAGAGTGAGGAGAGATTCAGGCAGCTGGCTGAGAATACGAACGATGCCTTTATTCTGACTAACAGGAACAATATTATATGGGCCAATCCCGGGTTTGAAAAGATCTATAAAAGAACCGTGGGTGAGTTGCTTAAAGATGGATCGGTTCTTGAACAAAGCGTCCACCCTGAAGATAAAAAAAGATTTCTGAAATTTAAAGACAAGGCGTTTACCGGCAGAAACTCCTGCAGCGGACTTCAATACCGCATCATGCATCCTGATGGCAGTATACGCTGGTTGTGGTCCAGAAGTTTTCCGGTTCACAATGCATCAGGAAAAATATACCGTTTTGTGGTCGTGATCAGTGACATAACCGAACATTACGAGCTTCAGTCTGCCATCTCACAAGTCAAAACCCAGCAAAAGGCAATACTTGACAATATACCCTACCTGGCATGGTTAAAAGACAGTAAAGGGAGGTACATTTCGGTTAACGAACCATTCGCCTGTAAATTTGGGCTTAAAGCAGAAAATATTATCGGAAAGACAGACTTTGAGATCACAACCAGGTCAATCGCACAAAGAATACAAAAAAGCGATGCCGATGTGATGAAAAAGGGTAAGAAACAATTAATTGAAGAGATAGAAAATACGCCTGAAGGCCGAAGATGGGTTGAGACATTTAAAACACCCATATTCAATGATAAAAAGAAGCTGATTGGTATAACCGGCATATCAAGAGATATTACCGAAAGAAAAAAGATGGATGAAAAGTCAAGAGAAAGAGAAAAGCACTTCGATGCATTATTACAAAATTCATCTGACTCAATAACAATCCTTGACAATAAAGGGATCATTATCTTTGAGAATTCTCCCAGAAACAAAATTTCAGATTTCGATATTGATGAATTATTGGGAAAATCAATATTTGATATCATACATCCTGATGAGACCAATACTTTTAAAGCGCTTTTTAAAGAGATCATTTCAAAAAAGGATCAACAAATTAAAAAGGAGTACCGCAGTCTTCATAAGAATAAAAAATGGATCTGGGTAGAAAGTATTTTTTCAAACCAGCTGGATAATCCCACCATTAACGGTATTGTTGTCAATTCACGCGATATCTCCGAAAGAAAGATGGGCGAACTCAAGGAAAGGGTTTACCACGATAACCTTGTTTTCTTAAGTAACTCCGCGCTTGATCTTATCGGCTTGTCTTCAAAAGAAGATATCTATCGGTACATTGCCGATAAATTATATTCATTTCTTGAAAATGCGCTTGTAGTTGTTTCATCTTATAACGAAGAACGAAATCATTTTCAGATTGAGTGCACATCGGGTCCTGAAGAAGTGCTTAAAGCAATACCGGGATTGCTGAAAAAAGATCTGACCGGTCTGTCTTATCCAAGTAACCGTAAATTGTCAGATCTCAGCAATGCCGGTGCTGTTAAAAATCTTAAAGACAATCTTGAGCTTTTTCAGTTCAAACAAATAAAATTTGAGGATTTTGTCAATGCCATTGAATACCTGAATATCCATAAAGTCTATAATATCTCACTTGCCCGCCACAATAAGCTTTTAGGCAATATAACCATTCTCACCCTTTATAAGTCCATCATCAAATTCAAGCATATCATTGAGACTTTCATTCATCAGGTATCTGTCGCCCTTCACAGAAGCCAGCTTGAATACGAGCTGCTGATGGCCAAAGAAAAAGCCGAGGAATCGGATAAACTTAAAACTGCTTTCCTGGCCAATATGTCTCATGAGATCAGAACCCCGATGAATGGTATACTGGGATTTGCTGAAATGCTCAATGATGAAAGCCTGAGTCCCGGTAACCGTAAAAAATATCTTGATATCATTCACAGCAGCGGTAAAATGTTGATCAACCTGATAGACGATATCATTGATTTTGCAAAAATTGAAGCAGGACAGATCAATATTGTTCCGCAGGATTTTTCGCTGAACGCTCTGCTTTCCCAGGTTCATACTTCCTTCCAGACCGAGCAGCTGAAGAAAGACAAATCAGGGGTTAAACTAATTGTCAGGAAGGCATTCAATAACGAAAACTGCTTTATTCATGCTGATCCCAACAGATTGCGCCAGATTTTTACAAACCTGATAGGTAATGCGTTTAAATTTACAGACCAGGGATTCATCGAATTCGGTTATAAAAAAGCAAGGAAAAAAATGCTTCAGTTCTATGTAAAAGATACGGGTATTGGAATTCCTGCTGACAAACTGAAAGTTATTTTCGACAGGTTTATTCAGGCAGACAGCTCTTCAACCAGGAAATACGGAGGCTCCGGACTTGGTTTGGCTATCTCGAAAGGTTTTGTCGAATTGCTTGGAGGAAAAATGTGGGCCGAATCAAAGGTCGACGAAGGTTCTACATTCTTTTTCACAATCCCTCATGTCCCTGGTAAATTATTAACTGAGGAAGAAATCTCAAAACGCAGGCCTAAGAAGAGCTATCACTGGGAAGGAAAAGTATTCCTGATAGCAGAAGATGATAAATTCAGTTACAAGTTTCTGGAGAGTTTCTTAAAACAGACAAAAGCAAAAGTACTGCATGCCATTGATGGCAAAGCAGCCATTGACATTTGCAGAAACAATAACATCGACCTTGTTCTGATGGATATACAAATGCCGGAAATGAACGGATTACAGGCCACGGAAGAGATAAAGAAGTTCAAAAAAAGCCTGCCTGTCATTGCCCAAACTGCCAATGCAATAACCGAAGAGAAACAAAAATGTTTTGAGGCCGGATGCGATGATTTCATCACAAAACCAGTAAATATTGCCGAACTTTATTCCAAAATCGATAAATGGCTCTCCGGCCGGCATTCCTAAGTCAACCATTCTGATATGCTCCTTGCTATTGGTCTTTCCGCCTTTATTTTATCGACTTACTGCATCATGTTGCTTTTGTATTTCACAGGATGGAATAGCATCAAAGATTTCTCACCTGTAATGTCAGAGCCGCATCATTTTATCAGTGTAGTGATCCCTTACCGGAACGAAGAAGAAAGAATCAGTTTGCTGTTAAACGACCTGGATGGCCAGAATTTTCCGGCTGATCAATATGAGATCATTGCAGTTAATGATCATTCTGATGACCATTCTTATAAAATTGTCGAAAGATACAGGATAAGCAGCCGTGCAAGAATAGTATCCCTTGATCTTCCCGACGGGATGTACGGTAAAAAGAGTGCCATCAGGCATGGGATTGAGATATCAAGGGGGGAACTGATTCTAACCACTGATGCCGACTGCCGGGTATCGGAAAACTGGGTCCGGGCTTTCGCAGATTTCTATCACAGCAGGGAACATCCGAAACTTATCATCGGACTGGTGGACCTCAGGTCTTCATCAGGTTTACTGTCAGGACTTCAGAACCTGGAGTTTCTAACCCTGATCGCCGCAGGAGCAGGTGCTGCAGGAATACATATGCCAATATATTGTAACGGTGCGAACCTCCTGTTTGAGAAGGATACCTATATTTCAATGAAGGATCCGCTAAAAATGAACGCTGTTTCAGGTGATGATACCTTTCTTCTTCATCAGGTAAAAACAATGCATCCGGGAAAAATTCTTGTGCTCAAATGCCGTGACGCAACGGTTCTGACCAAACCGTTGAACACACCGAAAGAATTTATGAATCAGCGTATCAGGTGGATCTCAAAATGGAGACATTATAACGATTTTCAGATTTTTGTTTCAGCATTAATTGTCATGGCATCAAACCTGACGATACTGGGATGGATGACAGCTGCGCTCATCTGTCTGAATGCTTTGTTTCTTCTCCCGTTTTTATTTAAAATGACGATCGACTGGCTGTTTATGATACCCGTACTGTCTTATTTTCAAAAAAAGAAACTGCATTTTTTTGTTCCGGTGCTGTCAGTCTTGTATCCGTTTTATACGGCAATTTTTGCACTGGCAGGTTTACACGGCAGGTTTAACTGGAAAGGAAGACACTTCTGATCTATTCCGTAAGAATAATCTGTTGTGCCTGGATATGGCCGGCAATATCTGCTTTCAGGAGATATACACCCTCTGACAATCCTTCATCTGTAAGATCGGATTCAAGATGATAGGTTCCCTCTGTCATGTCCTCATCATAAAGAATCTTTATTTCTGCTCCCGAAAGGTTATATAAAACAAAACTGACCCTTCCGCCATCTTTAACCGAATAACAGATACGCAACAACCTGTTTGTCGGATTCGGATAAACCTCAAATAATCTGTCGCCCAAAATCCGTTTACTGATGGTTGTGGCAGGAATACTTAACTGGTTATTATAGGCAGCCTGATTGATCACACTGGTGGAATTATTGACGGTGGATGTTATCCGGGTCAGAACGAGAAGCGGATACCTGTACCAGTCACAATACCACCTGTAAGTTGTAATTTCAAAGAGATGATCCGATCCGTTTATCTGATAGGTATAGTTCTTCATTGTTTTTACCCGAAGGGTATTTGCGACAATAAAATTTTCTGGCAGAATCAGTGTCCCGTATGCATCGGCCTCAACCAGATAATTGCCCCTGATGACGCTGCTTTGCGTACCCGTTTTGTATAAACCGCCATATATACCCTCAAAATGGTCTCCCATGGTAAAAGGGTATACCATCTTTACAAAAGGTTTGTCAAAAGCGGTAACAACCGTATTGTCCTTTGAAGCATAACCAACTTGTTCAATGCGGTTATCAGCTATCCTGAAATAGAACCTGTTATTAAATTCCTGCAGTTCAGTGTTTGCCTGCGGGAAAATTTGAGAATTCACGGAGTGATAAGAGCTTTTGACAAAACCGGTAAAAGCATTTGTCTTTTCTATTCCTGAGAAATCCCATATGATATTTTCACCGTCATCACCCGGAAGCACATATTTGCATAATTGCATATTGTTGTCCGATTCACCTTTAAGTGCATGCGTTTCAAAATTCAGAATAACAATATTCTGAGCTTGCAGCTGAATTGCAGCAAGCAGTGAAATAAAAATTACTGTTGTTTTTTTCATGATTTCCTGTGTTTTCATGATTTTCTTTGGTTAGAATAAAAAATCCTCACCTAATTGCCCAGTTCCGAGATAAACTTGATTCTCATCAGTCTGATATCTTCTTCGGTATATTCATCTTCTCCCAATTCTTTTAAGGCATCTTCCACCGATTCAGTTTCCGCATCTTCCCTGAAATATTCAAATACTTCATCCTGGTGGTCCTTATCAAGAACCGTATCAATATAATAATCGATATTCAGCCTGGTGCCCGAATTAATGATAGATTCAATTTCATCCAGAAGCTGGTTCATCTCAAGGTTCTTCGCCGCCGCTATATCATCAAGGGATATTTTACGGTCAATGCTTTGAATGATATAGACCTTGATCCCTGATTTATTCACTACTGATTTTACAACCATATCCTGAGGACGGATAATATCCCTTTCCTCAACATACTTCCTGATCAGTTCCACAAACTCCAGTCCGTATTTTTTTGCTTTACCCAGGCCTACCCCGCTTATATTCTGCAGTTCTTCAACAGATACAGGGTATTGTGTTGCCATATCTTCCAGCGAAGGATCCTGAAAGAGAACAAAAGGGGGCAGATTTAATTTTTTAGACATCTTTTTTCTGAGATCCTTTAAAATGGAGAACAATTCATCATCCACACTTCCGGTACGTTCCGGACCATAACCGGTTTCATCCTCCTCGTCGGTATCGGGATATTCATGATCTTCTGTAAGCATGATGGGATAAGGGCTTTTCAGATAGTCATATCCTCTTTCATCCATTTTAAGCAGTCCGTAGTTTTCAATATCCTTCTGTATAAATCTGGCAATCAGCGCCTGCCTGATTACCGCATTCCAGAACCTGTCACTTTTTTCCTGTCCTGAGCCAAAAATTTCCAGATGATGATGTTTATAGGTTTTCACCTGGCTGGTCTTGATGCCTGCCAGTATATTTGCGATATGATCTGCCTTGAACTTCCCCCTGAGTTCGATGACGGTATTTAATACCATCTTTATATATTCCTCCCCGTTTAACCGTGGTTTCGGCTTCAGGCAGTTATCACAGTTTTCACAGTTTTCGGTCATCTCCTCTCCAAAATAGGCAAGTAACTGAACCGGCCTGCAGACCGAAGATTCACAATATGCCACTGTCTCAAGAAGCAGTTGTTTTCCGATCTCCTGCTCGGCCAGCGGTTTACCCTGCATGAACTTCTCAAGTTTCTGGATATCCTTATAACTGTAAAAAGCGATGCATTTACCTTCTCCCCCGTCACGGCCTGCCCTGCCTGTTTCCTGGTAATAACCCTCAAGGCTTTTTGGTATATCATAGTGTATGACAAATCTGACATCAGGTTTATCAATGCCCATACCAAATGCAATGGTTGCCACAATCACATCAATATCTTCCATCAGGAATTTATCCTGGTTCCCGGTTCTGGTTGCAGAATCCATCCCTGCATGATAGGGAAGTGCTTTAATGCCATTAACCTTCAGTATTTCTGCCAGTTCTTCGACTTTCTTACGGCTCAGGCAATAAATGATGCCTGATTTACCCGGATTGTTCCTGATATATTTGATAATCTCTTTTGTGGCATTTCTCTTTGGCCTGATCTCGTAATAAAGGTTATGCCTTCTGAAAGAGGCCTTGAATACATCGGCATTCATCATATCCAGGTTTTTCTGAATATCGTTCTGTACCTTGGGTGTTGCAGTTGCAGTAAGGGCAATGATAGGAGCAGTGCCTATTTCATTGATGATCGGTCTGATTCTCCTGTACTCAGGTCTGAAATCATGCCCCCATTCTGAGATACAATGTGCTTCATCGACAGCATAAAAGGAAATTTTTACCTGTCTTAAAAACTGAATGTTTTCTTCCTTGGTCAGTGATTCGGGTGCAACATACAATAATCTGGTCTTCTGATCAATAACATCCTGTTTAACCTTATTGATTTGTGCCCTGGTAAGTGAAGAATTCAGAAAATGGGCGATGCCTTCTTCCTCGCTGAAGCTTCTCATTGAGTCAACCTGATTCTTCATAAGCGCTATGAGTGGTGAAATCACAATGGCCGTACCATCCATCAGTAGAGAAGGCAGCTGGTAACACAATGATTTTCCGGCACCGGTAGGCATAAGCACAAAAGTATCTTTACCTGCAAGTACGTTTCGGATAATTTGTTTCTGATTCCCTTTAAATCCGGTAAAACCAAAAAATCTCTTCAAAACATCCGTTAATGAAACTCCGTCAGCAACTTTCATTACCTCATCATTCTTTATAATATCTTAATTAACCATTTAAACACCCGAACAGTATAACAGAATATTTGAATATACTCAACCAACGGCAGAGATTTATACGAGCTTAAGATGAAAATGTTTGATATGATTCAGCGTCATATCATGCGGTTAATCATTTATTAATTAATTGAGAATTATGAATACATTTGTAAACTAAATTTATGAACTTTTTTTCAATTTATCACGTCTAATCAGTCGCTTTTTTGAATGATTCATGATTCAATAAAAGCCATGTAATTGCTTCTTAATGAATAAAGATACAAATTCTGAGATGTCGTTTCTCGATCATCTTGAAGAATTGAGATGGCATATTATCAGATCACTGATTGCAATGTTCTTCTTTGCAACCATTGCTTTCCTTGCAAAACAGATTGTTTTCGACAACATCATCCTGGCACCCAGAACCCCGGAGTTCTGGACAAACAGGATATTGTGCAGATTCGGTAAATCTATCAATGTCACGAGATTATGCATTAATTCAGAACCTCTCGATCTGAAAAGCATCTATATGGCCGGCCAGTTCCTGGCACACATTAAAATTTCCATCCTTGCCGGATTGATCCTGGCCTTTCCGTATGTTTTTTACGAATTCTGGAGATTTATTAAACCTGCTCTCTATCAGAACGAAATGCAACATACCAGGGGAGCCATTTTCTATACTTCTCTCCTGTTTGGTTGCGGAGTGCTATTCGGATATTTTATCCTCTCACCCATGTCTGTTCATTTTTTGGGTTCCTACAGAATCAGTGAAACGGTAGAAAATGAGATCAACCTGATGTCATATGTATCAACGGTTGCCTCGGTCACACTGGCTACCGGCGTTGTCTTTGAATTACCTGTGGTTGTGTTTTTCCTGAGCAAAATCGGGCTTGTCACCCCCGCCTTTATGAGAAAATACAGGCGTCACGCCCTGATCATCATACTGGTGCTCTCTGCAATTATTACGCCACCTGATGTCTTCAGTCAGATACTTGTTTCCTTTCCGCTGATACTCCTTTATGAAATCAGTATCTCTATCTCAAAAAGGGTTCAGCGAAGAAACGAAGAAAAACTGGCAGGATAATAAAAATCATGTTTTTTAAAGGATAATAAATAATTTTAAGCTTTCCTTACGTTATATCATTGAAAAAAAACTATATGAGATTACGGACAGAAAATCTGATCAAGAAATACCGGAACAGGATGGTTGTCAAGAATGTGTCTATTAATGTGGAACAGGGTGAGATCGTAGGTCTGCTCGGACCGAACGGGGCAGGAAAGACCACTTCTTTTTATATGATTGTCGGACTGATACAACCAAATGAAGGGAAAATATTTATGGATAACATTGAAATAACACATGAACCTGTTTATAAAAGAGCCCAGAAAGGTATTGGATATTTATCACAGGAAGCTTCGGTTTTCAGGAAATTAAGTGTGGAAAACAATCTCAGGGCAGTACTTGAAATGACAGAGCTCTCAAAGGAAGAACAAAAATTCAGGGTAGAGTCGCTTTTAAATGAATTTGGCCTTCAGAAAATAAGAAAAAGCCTGGGGATTCAATTATCAGGAGGTGAGCGCAGACGAACCGAAATTGCACGGGCTCTGGCCCTGAATCCTAAGTTTATCCTCCTGGACGAACCCTTTGCCGGTGTCGATCCTATTGCCGTTGAAGATATTCAGGATATTGTTGCCAAACTGAAAACCAAAAATATTGGTATTCTGATTACCGATCACAATGTTCACGAAACACTGTCCATTACCGACAGGGCATACCTTCTTTTTGAAGGAGAAATCCTGAAATCGGGCACGGCTGAAGATCTGGCTGCTGATGATCAGGTGAGAAGAGTATATCTTGGTAAAAATTTCGAACTCAGATGACCAGCATACCGAACAGTTTTTCTGATTCATTTAATTTTCATCATTCCGATGCAGTTTAAATATTTTCTGATCCTCCCGCTTTTTCTATTTTCCCATAAATCCTACAGCCAGGAACTCAGGATCTCCGGAACTGTGATTGACAGTCTTAGCAGAGAACCCCTGGCTTTTGTCAACATTACATTCGATAAAACAGGCAAAGGAACGGTTTCATCCATCGATGGTAAATTCCTCCTGAACGTGAATGATCAGGTCAGAGAACTGTTATTCAGCTATGTCGGGTACAAGCCGAAGGTGATTCCCATGACTCCTTATGTTGCTGCAAATAACCTGATTATAGAACTGTCACCCAAAGCCTATGACATCAGTGAGGTTTATGTTTATCCGGGTGAGAATCCTGCCCACCGGATCATTCATCTTGCTACCGGTAACCGGCTGATAAATAATCCTGAAAGGATGAAATCTTTTTCCTATATCTCCTATGACAAAATGATTTTTACGGTCGACATGGACAGCCTCGCAGAGCCTGTTAAAGAAAATAAAATCAGAAAAGAATCGCAGCATTTATCAACATTGCCCGAAGAGGATTACTCAGATACCAGCGCACGAAAATTAATTGAAAAACAGCACCTGCTGCTGATGGAATCCATCAGCACCAGGGAATATATTTACCCGGATAAAGACAAGGAAAGAATTCTGGCTTCCAGGGTCTCGGGATTTAAGAAACCCTCTTTCGTTATAATGGCAAGGCAGTTCCAGTCTTTTTCCTTTTACAGCGATTTCATCACCATTTCTGAAAAAAAATACCTGAATCCATTAACACCCGGAAGTGAAAGTTTGTATTTTTTTCTTCTTGAAGATACAATGTATTCAGAACGCAATGATACTGTTTTCATTATATCTTTCAGACCTAAAAGGGGAAAGAATTTTGAAGGACTGAAGGGTGTGCTGTATATCAATTCCTATAAATGGGCTGTTCAGAATGTTATCGCCGAAGCCAGTGACCAGCAATTTGAGCTGATTACAATCAAGATCCGGCAAAAATATGATCTTGTAAATGACCACTGGTTTCCGGTTCAGTTAAATACCAATATGATTTTCAACAATGTGGTAGCCGAAACCAATACACGAAAGATGAAAGTGATTGGCAAAGGCAAGTCGTATCTTTTAAATATCAGGACAAATCCTGAACTTGATAAAAAAGACTTCGACAATACCTATATTGAGGTTAGTAAAAATGCCAGTGAAATGCCCGGACAATTCTGGCAAAGGTACAGGGTTGATTCTTTATCTGCAAAAGACAGGGAGACATACCGGGTGATAGACAGCCTCGGCAGGGAAAAGCATTTTGACAGGACCTTCAACAACATGGAAATCCTTATGACCGGATATCTCCCGGGAAGATACTTTAACATGGATATCCGGTCTGTTATTGACTACAATACTTATGAAGGGTGGAGAATCGGACTGGGCGGAATAACCAGTAAAAATCTGTCTGCTTTATTCAATATCGGCGGACATTTTGCATACGGATTCAGAGACAAAGCCTGGAAATACGGGATATCTGTGAATTTCAATCTTGATGCCGTAAACGATATCCGCCTGAAGCTTAGCTACCTTGATGATCTCGAAGAAGCCGGAGGGCTGAATTTCCTTGAGAAGGAAAAATTTTTCTCTTCCGAATCATTCAGAAATTATATGATAGAAAATATGGATCTGGTACAAAGAAAACAGGCAGAGGTCGGGTGGAAAATGTTTAAATATCTTGGTGTGAACCTGTTCTTCAGAACCACTGTCAATACCCCGTCAAACTCATACCTGTACAGCATCACCAATGAAAATCCAAGATTTCTTATCAATCAGTTCAGTTTCACTGAAGCCGGTATCATGACCCGCTTTGCATACAAGGAAGGTTTTATGAATACTCCTGCAGGCAACAGGTTTTCACTGGGTACCAGATCCCCGGTACTGTATCTGAACCTCACCAAAGGATTTTTATGGCTGAACGGGGGCTTTGACTTTATCAGGCTTGAAACCTGCCTGTCAAAGAAGTTTGAGACCCGCAGGCTGGGTGATACAAAAATTCAGATTACGGGGGGAATGGTGAGTGGCAAAGTACCTTATTCAAGATTATTCAACGGACATGGCAGTTATAAAAATTTCAGCATCGAAACTGAAAATTCTTTTGCCACCATGCGCTTCAATGAGTTTCTTTCAGACAGGTTCTTCTCATTATATTTTAAACAGGATTTTGGCAGGCTGCTGCTAAAAAGCGGGAAATTCCGTCCGCGGATTGCAGTTGTCAATAACATCGGCTTTGGTTGGTTAAACCATACTGAGTACCATAATAATATTGATATTAAAACACTTGAAAAAGGTTATTACGAATGCGGATTGTTAATCAATAACCTGATTAGCCAGAAGATGTTCGGATACGGATTGGGTATTTTTTACCGTTACGGTCCGTATTCATTCGCCCGTATAAAGGATAATTTTGCACTGAAGCTCACCCTGACCCTGAATCTTTGATATCATAAATACCGGATTCCGGCAGAAAATCTTTCTTAAAAAAAGGACAAAACTTATTAAGTTTGTGGCAGAATTTTTAATAATGATACTTTCTTAAAATGCACAGATCGGGGTTTGTAAATATCCTTGGTAATCCCAATGTCGGGAAATCTACCCTGATGAATGAACTGGTAGGGGAAAAGGTTTCAATTATCACATCCAGGGCACAAACGACAAGGCACCGGATTCTTGGTATTGTTAACGGAGAAGATTTTCAGATTGTCTATTCTGATACACCGGGTATTATTAAACCAAAATACCGGCTGCAGGCTTTCATGATGAGATCTGTATCAACTGCTCTGACAGATGCGGACATTATCCTGTATGTAACAGATGTAGTGGAAAAGGCTGAAAAAAATGCTTTGTATCTTGATAAGATACGGAAGGCATCAATCCCTGTTATTGTTGCTGTTAACAAGTCTGATCTGGTTAACCGGGAAAAAACCGGTGTGATGACTGAAACCTGGAAACAGATTCTGCCACAGGCCGAAGTGATACCTGTATCTGCTTTGTATAAAACCAATCTCGGTTATCTTTTTGAAAGAATACTCCATTTTCTTCCTGAAGGTCCTCCATATTATCCCAAAGATGCGCTTACAGATAAATCACAACGCTTTTTTGTGTCTGAGATCATTCGCGAAAAGATTCTTAAAAACTATGAAAAAGAGATACCTTATTCTGTGTCGGTGGATGTTGAATCATTCAGAGAAGAAGATAATATCATCAGAATCCGTTCTGTGATATATGTACTCAGGGATTCTCAAAAGGGAATCATTATCGGGCACCGGGGCCAGGCTCTGAAAAAAACCGGTACCCTTGCAAGAAAAGATATTGAGGAATTTCTTGGCAAAAAGGTTTACCTTGAATTGTATGTAAAAGTCAGCAAAGACTGGCGGGATAAAGACAGGATGTTACAGGATTTTGGATACAGGTGAATGGTTATGTTAATTTGCTGATACGGAAATCGGGACGGTAAAACCTGTTAATCCGGTATTTCTTACAGACAAATCCGTAAACTTCAGATTTATGGATTTGTGTATTTTTTAACTGATTGAAATGTATATTAGTTTATCTGTCATGCAATATCATTTTGGAAAAATACCCGGATATTCAGACATTTGGATTCTGATTCTTATTTTCTAAATTAATTTTCACGAACTGAGATGCCAAATATTGTAGCCATAGTCGGCAGACCCAACGTCGGTAAATCAACACTGTTCAACCGCCTTACAGAAACCAGGGAAGCCATCGTGGATGAAACCAGCGGAGTAACGCGCGACAGGCATTATGGCAAGGTAATCTGGAATGGCGTTGAATTTTCTGTTATTGATACAGGAGGTTATGTAAACCGGTCAGATGATATTTTTGAAGAAGAGATCAGGAAACAGGTTCATCTTGCCATAGACGAATCGGATGTTATCCTGTTTCTTGTTGATATACAGAACGGCCTGACAGACCTGGATACAGCTGTTGCGGAAATCTTAAGAAAATCTGCCAAGAAAATATTTCTGGTAGTAAACAAAGTGGATCATTTTGAGCTGCAATATGAAGCGAGCACCTTTTACAGTCTCGGACTTGGAGAACCGTATACCATTTCCTCCACCAACGGAAGCGGTACAGGCGATCTGCTTGATGCGGTTGTTGGCTCATTTTCGAAAACAGTATCTGAAGAAATCGCCGAACTGCCAAAATTTGCCATTATTGGCCGTCCCAACGTCGGTAAATCATCCCTGCTCAATATTCTGATTGGCAAAGAACAAAATATAGTCACGCCGGTTCCCGGTACCACAAGAGATTCCATATTTACCAGGTATAAGAAGTATGGTTATGATTTTTACCTTGTTGATACAGCAGGACTTCGGAAAAAAAGTAAAGTGTCTGACAATGTGGAATTTTACTCTGTCATGCGTTCCATCAGGGCAATTGAAAATTCGGATGTATGCCTTTTAATGATTGATGCAACAAGAGGAATTGAAGCCCAGGATTTAACCATCCTGAACCTGGTAAAGAAAAACAGGAAAGGCATTGTCATACTTATTAATAAGTGGGATCTGGTTGAAAAACAGCAAAACACAATGAAGGAATATACCAGGGCAATTAAAATGAGGATAGCTCCCTTTCAGGATGTCCCTGTCATATTTACTTCAGCGATCACAAAGCAACGTATCCACAAAGTGCTTGAAACAGCCTTGGAGATTTATGAAAACAGAAGAAAAAAAATCCCGACATCAAGTCTGAATGAGGTCATGCTGGAAGCCGTCAGAAATCATCCCCCTCCGGGTTATAAAGGCAAATATATCAAGATCAAATATGTTACCCAGCTACCGACCCATTCTCCGTCTTTTGCCTTTTTTTGCAACCTCCCGCAATATGTCAGGGAGCCCTATAAAAGATACCTTGAAAACAAGCTCAGGGAAAACTTTAATTTTACAGGGGTTCCTGTCCAGATTTTTATGAGAAAGAAGTAAATTTGCAGGCTGCATTATGAATGTGAAATGCAATCATTATGAAACCTCCGTGAGACCAATAAACCAAGCGAATAAATAAAACAAATATATACGAGTGAAAAATCATACCATATCCCTGACAGTGATAGTTATACTGTTGATAGCATGTGAAGAAATCACCACTGTCAACCCGGTACCTGTTATTGAATTTAAGGAATTCACATTAACCGAAGGAAAGGATACCCTTGGTAATGTTGTTTTTGAAGGCAAGCTGCTCTTTGGTTTCAGCGATGATGACGGAGCTGATCTCAGTAATACTCCTTACGGCGACACCATTTATTCAATCATTACAATACCTTACATCAAAAATCCTGATCATTCATACGCTGAATCAGATTTTGACACCGTTAACAATTACCTGATTTATGATGAAGATATGAATATCAGTAAGGTCGGACAGAATAAAACCTTGCACGGAGATATTGAAATAACCAGGTATTACTTCCTCATACCGGCCGATACCATCCGTTATGAGTTTTATATCATTGACAAAGACAACAACCGGAGCAATGTTGAAGTGACTTCAGATATCGGTTTCAGGTGATTGTTACAGGTTCAGCAGCTGCAGGCAGTCAATTCCCTCAAGCGATGCCAGGCTTCTAAAGGCATCCTCCCTGTTGTTTCGGCAGACAATCTTTTCAGTGCAGCACGCACCACAATTGGTTCTGCAGTTCAAATCGTTACTGTTGATTATAGTCTGTGCGTAATACCCTGAACTCCGTACGGCGATTGAGGAAGTGAGCCATTTCCTGCTGATCCTCGTCCTCCAGGCCGTTAATGTAGCTTTCTGTCAGTCTGGTATCCAGCGGCAAAAACGGGTACAGATCATTGTCTTTCTTATCAACTATCTTGGGAACCGATTCACCATATCCTTTGGCTATAAGACGATCGCGCGCGATTCCCTTTTCAATCAGGTAATTCACGACAGATTGCGCCCTTCTTTTCGAAAGATCAAGGTTATATTCATCGCTGGCCCTTGAATCGGTGTGCGATCCGAGCTCAATGGTAATATTGTCATTCTCGTTAAGGGTTTCAACAAGTTTATTCAGGCTTATAAGTGATTCAGGCCTCAGATCAGCTTTGTCCAGATCGAAAAATATATTTTCAACTTCAATGGGTTCATCAATGGGAGTCAGGTATATTTCAGTTTTCAGTTCGGTGCTCTGAGTAAGTCCCTTGGTGGTTTCCCTCTCTTTGCCTTTTAAAAACTTATCCTTGGATGCAATAAACACATAATCTGTTCCCGGCTTCAGCATCAATTTGAACTCTCCGTCCTTTGCGGTTGTGGTTTCAAATGTTATACCATCACTGCCGATTGTCTTGATGGTGGATCCCGGTATTACTTCATCGGTCTTTTCATTTTTAACAGTACCAATGATACTGAATTTAAGAGGAGGCAACAAGAAAGAAAAAATGTCGTCATTCCCCCGGCCTTTGCGCGTTGAACTTAGGTAACCACTCTCCCTGTCATATTCAAATACAATCCCAAAATCATCTGATGACGTATTAATGGGGTATCTCATATTCTCAACCTCCCATTCACCGGACTCATTTTTTCTTGCTTTGAAAATATCCAGTCCGCCCATTCCAATATGCCCGTCCGAGGAAAAATACAATGTCCCGTCAGCATGTAAAAAAGGAAATACCTCATTACCAGGTGTATTTATGTTATTTCCCAGATTAACCGGTTCACCCCATTTTGACGACTTATCCGACCTTGTGACCTTCCAGATATCTTTACTGTTCTTACCCTCGTAATCCTGAACACTGCCTTCCATATCCGAAACAAAATACAAGGTAAGTTCATCCTCTGATATTGCAGGATGTGCAATTACCATACTGTCAGAACCAATTCCAAGTGATTCTGCCTTCCCCCATTTTTCGCCTGTCCTGGTAGCCTTGTATATTTCGCAACCCATTGCCTTTCTTTTACTTACATTGCACCTTGTAAAGTACATGGTATTAAAGTCACTGCTGATCACCGGCGTGCCTTCTTCTGCTTCTGTATTGACAGGCTCTTCCAAAGGAACCGGTGTGCTCCATTTCCCCTTTCTGTCCATCACTGAAACAAATATGTCTGAAAAATTCTGACCTGTACCCCCATGTTCAGATTTCCCGGTTGTTTCATCCCTTGATGAAGTAAAATATACCTGGCGGTAGTCTTCACTTCCGAAAGCGGGACTGTAATCGCCGGATCTCGAATTAAAGAATCTCATCTCCTCAACTTCATAACCATTTGGAAACTCCAGCCATTCAAGCGCCAGGTCACAGGAGACAATACCATCGTTGCCCCGCGGATCACCAGGTACCAGTTCTTTATAAGCCCTGTACTGAATCTTCGCCTCTTCATATTTCTGATTCATTTTAAGTGCATCAGCATAATACAGAATTGCCATAGGATTGGGATAATTCTTTGCCAGAACCTTTCCGTACCATAGTTCAGCCTGGGCAGGATTATTTGTCAGCCGGTAACATTCGGCAATATTAAATGCAATATCCAGCTTATCACTCTTGGCCATTGTTTTTTCATATGCATCTTTAAATTCATCAATTGCCATATAGTATTCCCCGGCTTCAAATGTTTCAAAAGCCCTTGCTGATTTTTTCGACTGTGTTAATCCGTCAACCGGATTTAGCAATATAATGATGAACAGAGCTGAACCGATTGTTAATTTCATTTCTCTTTGATTTTCGGTGACTTGTTATAAAAAAGAACGTATTTTTAATAACAATATTCTGTAATCATATTATTCACTTAATATCCCCGAAAACAGGTTTTTGCGACAATCCTGCTTTTTTCAGGCCGTATTAATCAATTCCCGGTGATATCAAATTGTGAGTAAAATTAATCCAAAAATATCTTAAACCCAGATTTGTCTTAAGGAAATATCAACATCCGATGATGTTTGCCTGTATCAGTCACACGACAACCGGCAGCTGATCCGGCCCGGTATGATCCCTGAAACTGGTCTGTCACCTGTTAAACAAGATCTCCCTGTATTTTGGCAGCGGCCACATTTCATCATCAACAATCAGCTCCAGTTTATCAACATGGTACCTGATTTCATCCAGAAATGGAAATACCGTATCAGCATAAGACACCGCTTTTTCACGTTCATCCTCGATCTTATTCGCAACCTTGCGGGCCTCAATCATCTTTTCCACCTTTGCCTTGATATGGCTGATATGCTCGCCTATTTCTTCGATGAGCTGAATCCTGCCAACTGCGAGATCTTTAAAATCTTTCTCACCGAAAACATCTTTCAGCCCCTTAACATTTTCAATAAGCAAGGTTTGATATTTAATAGCCGTCGGAACAATATGGTTTATTGCCAGATCACCGAGGACTCTTGACTCAATCTGGATCTTCTTGGTATAAGTATCCAGCCTCACATTATTTCTGGCAATTATTTCCCTTTCAGTCAGCACATCAAAGTCTGTAAACAGTTTAACTGATTTTTCTGTCAGATAAGCATCATATGCTTCAGGCACGCTGGAAACATTGGTTAAACCCCGTTTCAGAGCTTCTTTTTTCCATTCCTCGCTGTAGCTGTTACCTTCAAACCGCACCGGTTTTGAATCGGTAATATATTTTCTCAATACCTGGAATATGGCTTCATCTTTCTTAATATCCTTTTTGATTAACTTATCCACTTCCTTTTTAAAAGCAACCAGTTGTTCAGCCACTGCCGTGTTTAAGGTGGCCATGGCAGAAGCACAATTTGCGGATGAGCCCACAGCCCTGAACTCAAATTTGTTACCTGTAAATGCGAAAGGCGAAGTCCGGTTTCTGTCGGTATTGTCCAGCAATATCTTAGGCACTTTTATCACATTCAGTTTGAGTTCTGTTTTTTCATCAGGAGTCATTTTCTTACTGGATACGATCTCTTCCAGGTGGTCTAGCATCCTTGTCAGCTGTTTACCTATAAAGACCGATATAATGGCAGGCGGTGCTTCATTGGCCCCAAGCCTGTGTGCATTACCTGGCGATGCAATGCTGGCCCTGAGCAAATCTGCATGTTTGTATACGGCTTTAACCGTATTGACCAAAAATGTCAGGAACTGCAGGTTTGTTTTCGGATTTTTGCCGGGAGCCAGCAAATTAGTCCCGGTGTTGGTTAAAAGTGACCAGTTGTTATGCTTGCCTGAGCCGTTGATATCCTTAAAGGGCTTTTCGTGGTGAAGCACCCTGAAATTATGATGTCTTGCCACCCTCTTCATCATATCCATTAATAAAATATTGTGATCAACTGCCAGGTTACACTCTTCAAAAATCGGGGCACATTCATACTGGTTCGGTGCAACCTCATTGTGTTTGGTCTTAAGCGGTATTCCTAGCTTATAACATTCAATTTCTAGTTCACGCATAAAACATTCAACCCTCTCAGGAACAGAAGCAAAGTATTGATCCTCCAGCTGCTGGTCTTTTGAAGAAGCATGGCCCATAAGTGTGCGTTCGGTCAGGGCGAGATCAGGTCGGGCATTGTACAGTGCTTCATCAATCAGAAAATACTCCTGTTCCCAGCCAAGCGTTGCTATAACCTTGGTCACATCCTTGTCGAAATACTGGCACACATTCACTGCCGCCTTATCAACAGCATTCAGTGCCCTTAAAAGCGGTGTCTTATGATCAAGGGCTTCACCTGTGTAAGAGACAAAAATTGTCGGAATACTCAGTGTCTTGCCAACAATAAATGCCGGCGAGGAGGGGTCCCAGGCAGTATAGCCTCTGGCCTCAAATGTATTCCTTATTCCTCCGCTTGGAAAACTGGATGCATCCGGTTCCTGCTGCACTAACAGCTTGCCTGAGAACATTTCAATAACACTGCCATTCTCCAGCAACTCAATAAAAGCATCATGCTTTTCGGCTGTGCCTTCTGTGAGAGGCTGAAACCAATGGGTATAGTGAGTGGCACCCATTTCAATGGCCCAGGCCTTCATCCCTGATGCCACCTGGTCCGCTATCTTTCTGTCAATGCTGCTGCCCTTTTCAATGGCTTCCATAACCTGCCCGAATGCCTCGGCTGTCAGGTACTTTTCCATTTTTAACCTGTCGAACACATTTATCCCGAAATAATCTGAGGTGAGCAGACCTGGTGGTTCAACACAGATAGGTTTTCTTCCGTATGCTTCCTTAAGTGCATTAAATCTGATTACTGCCATAACATAAGTTTTAAATGATGATTATACAGCACAAATATAATACTTTTATAATATACCCTTATTAAATTGTTATATAAAATTGATAAAAGGTATATTTTTTAACTTGAACCATATTTTATCAGGGGTATTGATGTCTGTTTTGTATTTTTTATTTTGTTTTGATTAAAATTGCACTGAATAAATTTCATATGAAACTTTCATGATCATATTTCCGGATACAAACCAGGTGTAAGGATTACCACAGGAACTGTCCCGGTAAATTAAATACCGTTGCTTATTCTGAAATCTGAAGCCATAAGCATAACCTGCCTGATAAACCTTTCAATTGCAGGCATGAGAACCGCTGTACTTGATACTGATGATGAAACCTGTGCTGAGGTTCATTTACCGTGAAAACAGTCATGCACAGTAAAAACCATAAAAATGAGAAATGGTTTCAATACCTTTAAAAAAGACATTCAATCTGAAATTTTCATTGGGCGAATGAATGGCATCCGATTCCAGTCCGAAACCCATCAGGATTGATTTCAGACCCAGTATTTTTTCAAATTCAGCAATAATTGGTATGCTCCCCCCGCTTCTTACAGGTAAGGGCTTTTTCCGGAACACCTTTTCATAGGCCATGCTGGCCGCACGGTATGCATCGGAATTGACCGGTGCCATATAACCTGGTCCGCCATGCAGATATTTCACGGTAACATGAACGCCTTCAGGAGCAATCTGCGCAAGGTAGTTTTCAAACAACACCCTTATTTTTTCAGGATCCTGGTTAGGTACCAGGCGTGTTGATATTTTTGCATATGCATCGGCCGGAATGATTGTTTTTGTTCCTTCCCCTGTGTATCCTCCCCAAATTCCGTTGACATCAAGTGACGGTCTGATCCCTAACCTCTCAAGTGTCGTGTAGCCTTTTTCACCGGCTGTTCCGGTTATCCCGATGCTCTCCTTGAATTCCTCCAGCTTAAAAGGGGTCTTCTTCATTTCATTTCTTTCTGATTGAGGAATTTCCATCACGTCATCATAGAATCCTGGTATGTTAATCCTGTATTGCTCATCCGTAAGCCTGGTGATGATCCTGGCCAGCGCATTGGCCGGGTTTACAACCGCGCCCCCGTATAATCCTGAATGCAGCTCACGGTTAGGCCCTGACACCTTCACCTCAAAATAGCAGATACCTCTTAATCCGACTGTTATTGAAGGCGTATCCTCATCAAGCATGGATGTGTCTGAAACAAGGATAATATCAGCAGAAAGCATTTCTTTGTTTTGGATACAAAATTTTTTGAGACTCTCCGAGCCAGTTTCTTCTTCCCCTTCGATCAGAAACCTGACATTGCATTGCAATGCCCGGCTTCTGACAAGGTATTCAAAAGCTTTGACATGCATGTAAAGCTGTCCCTTGTCATCGTTTGCACCACGGGCATATATCCTGCCGTCTCTTATCTCCGGTTCAAAAGGCGGAGATTTCCATAAATCAAGAGGTTCTGCAGGCATCACATCATAATGTCCGTATATTAATATGGTTGGTTTGTCTTTCCGGATGGTTTTTTCACCATATACGACCGGATTGCCATCGGTTGAAACAATCCCTGCATGATCTGCCCCGGCCTGCAGGATAGCCTTTCGCACATATTCTGCGGCACTTAGCATATCTTTCTTATGTTTTGGTTCCGGACTTATTGATGGGATCCTTAAAAATCCGAAAAGCTCATCAAGAAAGCGTGTCTGATTTTCTTTGATATATGATTGAATATTGCTCATACTTGCATATTTTTTTATCTGTTAAACAGTATGGTATCGAAATCCAGGCATTGTAATTTCTGACTATTCTAACTGCTTTTCTCTGTTTTATATACTTCGGCAGCTTCACATAACTCACGAAACCATTCTTCTCCAAACCTTCTGATCAAAGCATCTCTGGTAAACATGAAAACAGGAATATTCTTTCTGTTACCTAACAGGATGGCAGGTCTGCAGATGCTCCACTTATCATAATTGACTGCTGTAAAATCTTTGTACTTCCTGATCCTGACCGGATACAGATGACAGGATACCGGCTTGCAGAAATCTGTTTTTCCGTCTTCAAAAGCCTGTTCGATGCCGCATCGTGCAATGCCCTTTACAAATACCGTAAAAACACATTCCTTACCGTTATTAAGCTGGGTAACAGGCTCACCGTCAGCATCGACGTAATATATCCCTTTATTTTCGATAACCTTCCTGGCCTCAGGACGCAGATATTCTCTTATGTCATTATAAATTGCTTTTAACTTTTCCACTTCATCATCAAGCAAGGGAGCCCCGGAATCACCCAGCACGCAGCAGGCACCCCTGCATTTCTTCAGGTCACAGGTAAATTTCTCCTCCAGCAAATCCAGGCTTATCAGGGTACCATTAATCTTTATCATTCTGATTCGTATAACTTGGTAAAAATACTTTAATTTGCATAACAATAAAATTCAAAATGATGCCAAAAGCCACAGTCGGAGCCATTATTTACAGAAAAAACAGGCTTTCTCCGGAAATATTGCTGACAAAACGAAATATCAATCCTTTCAAAGATTACTGGTGCCTGCCCGGCGGGCATATCGAAGAGTTTGAGCCCGCAGAAAAATCCGTCATCCGAGAGGTAAAGGAAGAAACAGGTCTTGACTTCTCCCCGGATTTCCTTTGCTATCTGGATGAGATTTTCCCTGAAATGACATTACACAATGTCGTAATGATGTTTTACGGAAAGGCCACAAGCAGCCCAAAAGCCGATCCTCATGAAGTATCTGATATCGGGTGGTTCCCGCTGGAAGAAGCAATGAAGATGGACCTGGCCTTCAGGCATAATGCAGCCCTGGATATCTTTAAGAAGCGGGTTGCAGGGTAATATTGTTCGTCAGATCGACGAATGCTTATCCCTGATTGTATCGGCAAGGGCATCCAGTGCGGCAAAGGTCTCGTCTTTCGGAAGGCCTTTACACATTACAGTACCTAGAACCTCAACCTTCAGATTCGGTATCAGTGCGGATATCTGCTCCACGGCCTTCGTCCCCCAGCCATAGGAGCCAATGATGGCGGCAAACTTCAGCTTGGGGCGCAGTGCATTTGCCAGATGTGTGGCTGAAAATACACTGGGATGCGGGCCAACATGCACGGTCGGTGTGCCTATCACTATTGTCGCAGCGTCAACAAGGGCCATTGCCAGTTTACCAATGTCAGTTGTCGACAACTCGAATTTCTGCACTGTGATACCTCTCTCAGCCAGCGCTGAAACAAGATAATTCACCATTGTTTCGGTGCTTCCGTGCATGGAGATATAAGGAATAACCGCAAGATTCGATACCTTATCAGAAGCCCAGTCCTCATAAGCTGATATAATATCTTCAGGGTGATCATATACCGGACCGTGGCTCGGTGCTATGAAGTCGAATTCAATTTCACTTATTTTCTTCAGGTTTTTTTGGATCATGGTACGGAAAGGCATCATGATCTCAGCATAGTAACGTTTTGCCGCTTCAATGATATAAGGATCATCTCCGGCATAGAGATCTGACATGGCAATATGAGAGCCAAAAAAATCACATGTAAACAAAATGCGGTCTTCCGGCAGGTTGGTGACCATGGTCTCCGGCCAGTGAACCCAGGGTGTATGAATGAACTGCAGCGTTTTATCGCCAAGTAAAAGTGTCTCTCCGTCCTCTACAGTTCTGATACGTCCGGCAGGAATCCCAAGATGATCAACAAGCAGGTCACGGGCTTTTGGAGTACATAAGAGGATAGACTGACTGTACTTTTCCATGATCAGGGGAATGGTTCCCGAATGATCCTGCTCAGCATGCTGTGATATGATGTAGTCGATTTTTTTCACATCTGCCAGCTGGCGTGTCAGGACTTCAGCCATCGGGGGATCAACCGTATCAATAAGGGCTGTTTTTTCCGATCCTTCAATCAGGTAAGCGTTATAACTGGTTCCGTCAGGCAGCGGAATTAATGAATCGAATAATCTCCGGTTCCAGTCAAGGGCGCCCATCCACCTGACACCTTTACAGATTTCTCTTGGTTTCATATTGTTTCCTTTTTTGTTTTCTGATGCACATGTGCTTGAATAAAGCCGGTACTGTATGTGACTTTGCTCCCTGAATATTAAAAAAGCCTGTTCAGATGGAATCTCCCGGCATCTGATTCAAACAAACATTCAAATATGCTGTTTTGTTCTGCAATAATATAAATGTAAGGAAAAATGACAGAATAAAACAGGTTATACTCAATATTCATGTATTAACAGGCTAAAGAGAAGGTCAAGCAGATGAAAGGCATTGTTGACAAAGAGAAAAAAGAGCTGGAAGAACTTGACAACATCCTGGAAGAAGAATAGTTATCCGGTTTGATTGAATTGTCAGGCAGATTTGGCTTCCCATTCGACAAAAGCATCAACATCAGCGGATATGGCTCTGATGGTCCAGGCCAGGATGGCTGCGTCATCCAGCAGACCAAAACCGGGCAGGAAATCCGGAATGAGATCAAACGGCATTACGAAGTAGATAATTGATGCTACGATCATCACAAGAGATTGCCACGAAATATTTCTGTATGAGCCATTTGCATAGGCCTTAATCAATCTGAAGCAGGCCATCAGGTAATTCCAGATATTTTTCAACGGACCGCTCTTTTGCCCGGCTTTGCCGGTGGCATCATCAATAAGCCTCCCAAGCTTCCCGGGATCCCTGATATAGTCTTCTGCTTTGCTCCAGGCTTTTTTGTATGACCTGCTGTCACGTGTCCGATCTTCCATATGATAAAAATAACATGCCCGCTCCAATAGTTAACATAGCAAATACTAAAGATACGGGTATTGTATGAATATTCAGTAATAAACATGGTCTAAAATGATCCTGTCTGAACACGGATAATGGTATCAATACCTGTCTGATTTATATCCGTATGTTGTTATATTCTCTTTCCGGTCAGGCTTTTATTTTTAGCATCTTTAAGGTCAAAAGAGAAAACCTCTTCAAGCGGCTTGTTGAACACACGGGCAACACGAAAGGCAAGTTCCAGTGTAGGAGAGTATTTTCCGTTTTCGATGGCTATTATTGTCTGCCTTGTCACTCCGGTTTTATCAGCCAGCTCCTGCTGCGTCATCTCATCTGCATTGAAGCGCAGTTTTCGGATGTTATTACTTATCAAACACTTACTCATCTTATATTCCTTTACGATAAAAATAGATCTGAACAATACCTTCGACAACTCCTCCAAGGAAACAAGAAGAAATTAAGGTTGCTAACATCACCCAGGGTTGCATCCCGATGGCCTGGGAGCCGAACGCCAGTAAAAAGCCCACTGAGGTCACCCAGCGTGAGATCTTTATGGATTTCAAATCTATTAACCTGTCCATTTCATCCGTAATGACGGGTATGTCCTGGTTGGTCACAATTTTATTGATGATTGCAAAAATGATGTGGATGACAATAAGCGCAACAACCATCACAGGTACCAGAACAATGAATCTTTTTCCCCAGAACGCGAGGTCATTCAGTATATCCGGATTCCCGGGTACGTATTTATTATAAACAATAAGAGCATAGATAACAGGAATCAGGATCAGACTGAACATGGTTACAAGGATCTGACTTTCCTTACGATACATTTTTCCTTCCATTTGTCTACTATATTTTACTTTGTGTTAATTATTATCGACACAAAGATAAATATTTTATTCATAATGTCAAGTATTTTATACATTAAATTTTAAAATTTTTCAAATCTCCCTGCTTTTTATGGGATTCAAAGTTTTCTTATAACATATTTACTGTGCAATTTCTGTGACTTTCATGGTCATAATCCCGCTGAATCCATATATTGAACTATCACCAAAGCTGTAATTGAAATAACAGGTCCCGTTTCCGTTGTTTTCTCTGCGATATTTAAATCCATAGGTATAGGTTGTACCAACAGTCAGACCACTGTCTTTTGCGACCAGATATACATTTTGCATATCATTGGTATCTGTTCCGTTATTGGGACGGCTGACATAGGTGGTTCTGTTTCTGGTTCCATTTTCAGGGCCCACACCCACCAGGGTTTCTGAACCGCCGATATCTCTGATCAGTTGCATCTGAAAAATTGTATTGTGCATTGACATATAAGTATTGATCGAAAATGAATATTCTATCAGAAAGATGCTGTTGTCATATTTTGGGGTAATGCTGATTCTGTAACCTGTGTCAGCTTCTGTAAATGTCGTAACATCCAAATAGCTTGTATTCTCAGATGTTTTTATTATTGTTTGCACGACAGTACCCGGTGCATAAAAGTTACCGCTGACTTTCAGATCGCCGTTTACATCAAGTGCTGCCTCGGGAGTGGCTGTCCCTATACCTACCAGTCCTGCCGAAAAATCACCGTAGATCAGCGGAGGATTTGTCTCGCTGTTAGCAATATAAAGTTTGTTAGAACCCGTTTCGTTGTAACCTGCTCTGGAACCAACAAAAACATTATAGGAACCTGATACGCTGTTTCCTCCGGCCTGATATCCTATTGCTGTATTATGAGAACCTGAAGTTGCATTTAACATACATTGAAAACCCACCGATGTATTGTGTGTACCGGATTTGAAATAGTTGAGCGAACCTCCTCCGACTGCAATGTTTCCACCCCCGTCTGTATTACTGCCAAGAGCGCCCCCTCCGACAGCTGTATTCATGGTTCCTGTTGTGTTGCTGGTTAGTGAGGATGCCCCTATGGCTGTATTCCATTCACCGGTTGTGTTTTTCATCAGAGCGTGTGACCCTACTGCCGTATTCAGACCTGATCCAGTATTGCTTTCCATGGCCTGGTAACCAACTGCAGTGTTATCTCCTGATGATGTATTGTTAAATAGCGCATGGTAGCCAATTCCGGTATTCCTGGCACCAGTATTGCTGTTTGCTGCCTGGTAACCATATGATGTAACACCACCCGGATCGATTCTGCCGGATCTCTGATTATTTACTTTGAAATTCAACGGAACATTATCTGTCGTTCCAATAAAATTTATGCCGTCTGCTGTGCCTGCATTACCGGTAAGAAGCCAGTTTACCGGGGGAATTTTTACAAATCCGCCCTCACTCAGGTAGATGGTGTCATTGCGTATACTCAGAATCTGGATTTCGTTTGTGACAGAACTGTCAGCTTCGGTAAATGAAGTCAGGTATCCAACATCATTTGCAAATGCACTTACATTTGCCGGTGCTCCCGTGAGGCTGCTGTACTGCCCGTCGAAACCTGCAGGCAATTTTGCAAAGCCTCCGTTTGTCAGATAAATGGTATCGTTGCTGATATTTAGTAACTGTATCTCATTGGTAACGGAACCGTCCGCTTCTGTCTCCAGTTTATTATTCCAGCTTGTGATATCCTGATTTGTAATTCCACTGGCAGCTGAACCTGTAAAAACCGGATCAGCTTCTGAAAGAGTTCCTGTAATGCTTTCAGCCGTTTTTGCATGTAAAGCATAAGGCACGCTCAACAACTGGCTTGTGCCGGTGATGGTATAATTTGTTCCACCTGAAGGGTCGGTTTCTGTTTTGATGAAATAAGTATCGTTAGCCCAGTCAATGGATGCAAAATCGCCGTTTTCAACTGCCCCGCTTCCGATTTCCAGGCTTACCAGACCATTGGCATTGGTTGTGGGTGTATGTGTTTCTGCATAAACGGCTGTTCCTGTTGCCAGGCCTTTCAGAATACTTATCCGCATACCCACCTGGGTATTTGTAACAAGAGCATTACTGCTGTTTCGGATAACAGCCTGGTAGCTCATTTTTTCCGGACTCTGGGCCCGAATTGTTACCGTTAATAAAACGGCTGCCATCGTAACAAATGTTTTTTTCATAACTATTTTGTTTTAATGTTTTGAATACTTTAACTTCTACCCGATTGCCTGTAACTCTCATAAGACAGGACCCCGGAGTGCGATCTTCCCCTCTTACCCGCCTTTCAGCAGTCAGATTTTTATTGTAAGCCGGTATAAATAAACCGTTACTTATTATTTAATAATACGAAATTGGGTTCTGGATCGGATGGTGTTCAAAGGTAAATATACTTATAATATTAAAGGTAATTGTCTATATAAATACTGATTTTTAAACAATAACAAAATATTCATGACTATTTTACTTATCCGACATAAAGGCTGTCATGGCCGGATCTTCTATGACGCAACTGAATTTAATAAATATGGTGAACTCGGAGGTCGTGACCGACTGGCAGTTGACGCTTCCGGCAACATTTGGGCAACCGGTCCCGGCGGAGTGATGATATTTTCTCCGGATGGCAAACACTTTGGCAGCATTGACACCGGCACCAGGGTAGCAAACTGTTGTTTCGGCTGATTACCTGAAATTAAAAATTGTTATCTTTAGCCGGAATAAACAATCAATTATCTTCAATCATAACTAAAAAAGGAGAAAAAATCATGAAAGAAAAAATGCAAACATGCACTCCTGCATCAGGTGCAGTTTATGGCCTCGGACTTATCGGAGCAGCAATTTACTTTATAGGCACAGCCACCAGTTTCTGGATGGGCGTCCTGGGATTCCTGAAAGCCATTGTGTGGCCTGTCTTTCTTGTTCTTGCAGCATTTAAAGAATTGGCGATGTGATGATATTAAGACCATAATGAAAAAATCCCCGGAGCTGACTTCCGGGGATTTTGGTTCCGGGACTAATTACCGGCCATGCGGTTTTAAACCGATTTCATAAAAATTATGATTAATATTGCCATATTTCATTCATAAAATTTAGAATTAAGATATACACTAACAACCAAAACAACATTATTACGAATGGGTAAAACAATCAAAACAATATACACGCTAATCATTCTTTCAATTCTTATTTTTATTCTGAGTTGTGAAAAAGAAGAAATAAATACACTTACAGTATCAAAAGATAAAATTGAATTTCCCAAAGAAGGCGGTACATCCAGTTTTGAAATTCATACCGATGCAGATTCATGGAATATAGATAACCCTGCATCAGACTGGCTGACTTTATCCTTAACCTCAGGAACCCAGAAAGAAGCACTTGTTTCGTTAAGTGTCAGTACAAAAACCTTATTACCCCGGCAAGACACGCTTACCATAACGGCAGGCAATGCTGAACCGGTTTACATAACAATATCACAGCCATCATCCGAATATTTATATGAATTAACTGCAAACAGGGTATATATTAACTACAATCATATTGCCGGTTCTGTTTCAATGATTATTACCTCTGATGCCCCTGAATGGACATTATCCACCGATGCCGGCTGGCTTGAATTCAGCCAGTTAACGGGCACGGCAGGAACAACAACAGTTAATATCAGTGCTGCAACTAATACAGAAACGGTTGAAAGAAAAACCAGTATAATTCTAAGCGCTGAAGGTGCTCCAACAACAGAAATTCCGGTAACCCAGAAAGCAGCTTATCCAAGTTACAACATCAATCCTGTTGAGCCTGATATTACCGGCATGAGCAGTACTGCCACGGAGATCGCAAATAAGATAAAACTGGGCTGGAATATTGGTAATACACTTGAAGCCATTGGCGGTGAAACTTTCTGGGGAAACCCGAAAATCACCAATGAACTTATTCAACTGGTAAAACAGAGTGGTTTTGATGCGATTCGTTTACCATGCTCGTGGAACCAGTATGCAGACCAGAACACGGCAGAAATAAGTTCCACCTGGTTAAACCGGGTCAAAGAAGTCATACAGTATTGTGTGAATAACGACATGTATGTTATATTAAACATCCATTGGGACGGGGGTTGGCTTGAAAACAACTGTACTCCGGGAAGCCAGGAGGGAATCAATACAAAACAAAAAGCCTTCTGGGAGCAGATTGCCACTCACCTGCGTGATTTTGATGAACATTTGCTTTTTGCAAGTGCCAATGAGCCTAATGTGGATGACGCGGCTCAAATGGCAGTATTGCTCTCTTACCATCAAACCTTTATTGATGCCGTCCGCTCGACCGGAGGCAAAAATGCTTACCGGGTACTGGTGGTCCAGGGACCGAATACCGATATTGAAACTACAAATGAACTGATGACCAAAATGCCCGAGGATGATTTACCAAATCGCATAATGGCTGAGATCCACTACTATACACCATGGAATTTTACCGGCCTGACCAAAGACGAAAGCTGGGGGAACCAGTTTTACTACTGGGGTAAAGACTATCATTCAACAACCGACCTTGCCCATAATCCAACCTGGGGCGAAGAATCAACGGTTGATGCAAATTTTCAGTTGATGAAAAGTCAGTTTGTCGATAAAGGCATTCCTGTTGTATTGGGTGAATTCGGAGCCATGCGCCGTTCTGCTTTACCAGGTGATACACTGGAGCTTCATCTGGCATCAAGGGCCTACTATCTCAAATACGTTACCAAACAGGCAAATGCCAGTGGGTTGCTGCCATTTTACTGGGATAACGGCGGATTGGATAATCTGGCTTCCGGTATTTTCAACAGGAGAACAAACACTGTGTACGATCAGCAAGCCCTGGATGCTCTTATTCAGGGTGCAACAGAATAGCAATGTATATACTAAGCTGAACCATGAAACATCTGAAAAACAGATGAATCATTGGTTTGTTTTGAGGTCGGTGGCGGATTCGAACCGCCGTCATTGGTTTTGCAGACCAGCGCCTAGCCACTCGGCCAACCGACCATTCTTGATTTTCGCTGCAAATGTATGAAAATAATATCAATTTTTTTAAAAGGAGAATCAATTATCATTAACTACAAAAGCCCCGGCAACTCCACCGAAATCCTGGCCGGGAGAGATTCCCCAGATCCTGGTCGTTACAGGTTCTTTTGTAAGCCGGGTAACCGTTATTATACTTCAGGGCTTTTCGGCAAATTTTGCCAGGCAATCAGGGCATAAACAGTCCTTGTATTTTTCAAGTATGAACAAGAGTTCTCTTTTCGGGATCTGCAGCTTTTCACACCAGCAGTCCTCATTTCCAAGGCAGGAAAAAAACTGCCCGCACTCCGGACATTTTTTGATGGTTCCGCTGCTCATGGTTCACCGGGTTAGTGTTACGCTTACACAATCCATCTTACCTCCTACCGGGGGATTCAGTTTGGAAATTTTTACAGTAGCAGACCGGATGCTACTGAAATTTGAATACAAAGCATCCAGTATCCGCGATGCAATATTTTCGAGTAAATGTGATTTTTTCGTCATCTCAAGTTTGATGATCTGGTATGCTTTATGGTAATTCAGTGTATCTTCAAGCATGTCTGATTTGGCTGGCTTCTCTAAATCAGTATCAATGGTAACATCAACAAGAAACTTGTTCCCTACAATCTGTTCCTCCCTGAAATGCCCGTGAAAAGCATAGAATTCCATATGTTCCAGCTTGATCAGTCCCATTGGCTTATTATAGTGCTTTCTTTAAGTCATACAAATCTCCGAAAATTTCAAGAAATGGAAAAATTTTATTTAACATTCGCCGTTTGTCATCATATTTATAATGACAAATGGACATGGAGAAATCAATACCTGACCTGAAAATCTTCCCGTGATGGTATTGGGCAAATCTTATTTTATCTTTACATTTGCTGCAATACCCGGATGTGATTCCGCTAACCTGAATGATTGTATATTCAAAATGCCACAAAAATTTCAACTTCGCATTATTCATCTGTGGAATGAAAAACCCCTGCGCCTGATACTTATTACCGCCCTTCTGCTCAGACTGGTTTCTGCCATATTTTCCAAAGGCTTCGAGATGCATGATGATCATTACCTCATCATTGAAGCACCCCAGTCATGGGTTGAAGGAAAAGATTATAACAACTGGCTGCCCTGGAACCAGGAGAATCCGGAACCCAAAGGTCATAGTTTTTTCTACACCGGTTTTCATTTCTTATTCTTCAGTGCACTGAAACTGATCGGAATTACCGGTCCCCAGCTTAAAATGTTCCTTGTGAGACTGGTCCATGCCCTTTTCTCATTACTCATCGTATCAATGGGATATCGTCTGACTGAAAAATTATCCGGCAGGAATGCTGCAAGGTTTGCCGGACTGCTTCTGGCTGTTTACTGGTTCATGCCGTTTTTCAGTGTACGAAACCTGGTTGAGAT
The DNA here is from genome assembly GCA_016933335.1 of Bacteroidales bacterium. Taxonomy (GTDB): domain Bacteria; phylum Bacteroidota; class Bacteroidia; order Bacteroidales; family UBA10428; genus JAFGPL01. Next base: position 89,991 of record JAFGBD010000011.1, read on the forward strand.
CGTCTGTATCCCTTTTTTGCTGGCCGGATTATGGATGATTGTCAATGCAGATAACAAAAAAAACAGACTTGCGTGGATCCTGCTTGCAGGATTCGTTGCAGGTATGGCATTTTCCGTCCGTTACCAGACATCGGTTTTTATTGCGGGCATCGCGTTGTCATTGTTGCTGTTGAAAATGATCAGACCTGCGGTCGGGTTTTGCCTCGGAGTTGCTGCGTCAGTCATTATCTTCCAGGGAATACCCGATTTCTTTATATGGGGATATCCCTTTGCCGAGTTTATTGCATACTCGGCCTATAACGTGACACACAAGCATGAGTTTATAACGGGCGGCTGGTACAACTACCTGCTGGTCCTGGCAGGTATGCTGATACCTCCTCTGAGTTTTCTTCTTTTCTGGGGATTTCTGCGTACCTGGAAAAAACACCTGCTGATTTTCTTACCAACCATCCTATTTCTTGTTTTCCATTCATTCTATCCCAACAAGCAGGAACGCTTTATTTTCCCGATCATTCCATTTATCATCATCCTTGGGACTATCGGCTGGATTGAGTTTTATGAACGTTCAGGCTTCTGGCAGAAAAATAAAATAATTTACAGGATCACCCTTGTTCTTTTCTGGATCCTGAACCTGCCGTTACTGTTCTTTTATACTCCCTCCTACGGTAAAAAAGCAAGGGTGGAGGCAATGACCTTTTTATCTGCCCGCAAAAACATCGAATTCATCCTGATTGAAGACTCCAACAGGCAAAATCCCACAATGCTGCCCAGGTTTTATCTGAATCAGTGGCCGGTCTTTTACGAATATCCCAGGCCTGTTGAGCAGACTGGCGACTGCAGCAACCTGGCTGTTCACGGCAAACAGTTCTATAAGCTTCATTCGCTGGATTGCCTGGAACAGATCAGCCGTGATTCCCTGCCTGATTTCGTGATTTTTGTGGACAAGCTCAATCTTGAAAGCAGGGTAGAAAAAATGAAAAAGTATCTGCCCGATATGAAATTCCTTGCTGAAACAAAGCCCGGACTCAGGGACAGGTTAATGTATGTGATTAACCCGGTCAATTACAATGTACCTGTGTATATCTATGAAACCGGTACCGGTAAATAAATACAACCTTTCGGTTTAATATGCTCTAAAGTTCTTAATATTGCAGATTTGAACGGCTATCAAACAAGACTGTTATAAAACATGAACAATACCGAAGAAACCAGGAGCCTGCATTTTATCGAAGAGATCATTGAAGAAGATCTGAAATCAGGAAAACACTCCGGAAAAATACTGACCCGTTTCCCGCCTGAGCCTAACGGATACCTGCATATCGGACATGCCAAATCCATCTGCCTGAATTTCGGACTGGCACAAAAGTATAATGGCAGATGCAATCTCAGGTTTGATGACACCAACCCGCTTACCGAGGAAACCGAATATGTTGATTCAATCAGGAAAGATATACAATGGCTTGGATTTGACTGGGAAGACAGGGAGTTTTATGCATCAGACTATTTCGGTCAGCTCTACGAATGGGCGATATTGCTGATAAAAAAAGGGCTGGCTTATGTGGATGACCATAGTGCCGAAGAGGTGGCTGAAAGCAGGGGGACGCCAACCAGACCAGGCAAGGAAAGTCCGTTCAGAAACCGGTCTGTCGAAGAAAACCTTGATCTGTTCATCCGCATGAACAAGGGTGAGTTTCCCGACGGAACAAAGGTTTTGCGTGCCAAAATAGATATGGCCTCCCCGAACATGCACATGCGCGACCCGGTCATGTACCGGATCAAACATGCTGTTCATCACCGAACAGGCAACAAATGGTGCATTTACCCGATGTATGATTATGCCCATGGTCAGTCAGATTTCATCGAAGGCATCACCCATTCTATCTGCACGCTTGAATTTGAAGTGCACCGTCCTTTGTATGACTGGTTTCTTGATAACATCATTGATGATCCGCTGGTTAATTTCTCCAGAACAAGGCAATACGAATTTGCCCGGCTGAACCTGAACTACACCGTCATGAGCAAACGAATGCTCCTTAAACTGGTGAAGGAAAATTATGTCAACGGATGGGACGATCCCAGGATGCCCACCATTTCGGGCCTAAGAAGGCGGGGCTATACCCCTGAATCAATCCGCGACTTTGCCGACAGGGTCGGTGTTGCTAAGCGTGAAAATGTAATTGATATGAGCCTGCTTGAGTTTTGTATCAGGGAAGATCTCAATAAAAAAGCACAGAGAATACTGACGGTTATCAATCCTTTAAAAGTGATCATCGAAAACTATCCTGAAGGACAAACCGAAGAGCTTGAAGCCGTTAATAATCCTGAAGACGAAATTATGGGAACCAGGCACGTTCCTTTTTCCAGAACCATCTATATCGAACGGGACGATTTTATGGAAGACCCTCCCAAAAAATATTTCAGGCTTTCACCCGGGAATGAAGTGCGCCTCAGGTATGCCTATTTCATAAAATGCAACAAGGTGATAAAGAACGCAAACGGCGATATCACAGAGCTTCGCTGCAGCTATGACCCGCAATCAAAAGGAGGTAAATCCCCTGACGGGAGAAAGGTGAAGGGCACCATTCACTGGGTGTCTGTTCAGCATGCCATCGAAACGGAAATCAGGTTATATGACAGGTTATTCCTTAAAGAAGATCCGGCTGAGGCAGGAGTGAATCAAACTTTTATTGATAACCTGAATCCCGATTCCCTGCAGATCGTGAAAGGGTACACCGAGCCCTGTGCCAGTGAGGCCAGGCCTTTTGACAAATTTCAGTTTGAAAGGCTGGGATATTTCTGTGTCGATCCTGATTCAGATTCCGGTAAGCTGGTTTTTAACCGGACAGTTACCTTAAGAGACTCATGGGCAAAAATTTCTTCCAGATAAAAACAACGGAAAGAAAATGAAACTTTTATATTCCCTTTCAATCAGGCTGTATGTTTTGGGGATCCGTATTTTCTCTCTTTTTGATAAAAAAGCCAGGCTCTGGCTTGCAGGCCGCAGGGGAATTTTTAAAAGACTCCGTGAAGCAATCAGCCCGGAAGATAGAATTATCTGGTTTCATGCAGCATCGCTGGGAGAATTTGAACAGGGCAGACCGTTAATGGAGGCTGTCAGAAAAGACCATCCCGGGCTTAAAATCCTGCTGACCTTTTTTTCCCCCTCCGGTTACGAGATCAGGAAAGATTACCGGGGAGCCGATTATGTTTGTTACCTGCCTGTCGATTACAAAAGGAATGCAGCCCGTTTTACAAGGATGGTCAATCCCTGCAAAGTCTTTTTTATAAAATATGAATACTGGTATCATTATCTCAGGGAATTGAGCAGCAAAAAAGTACCGGTCTATCTTATATCGGCCATCTTCAGGAGAAACCAGCTCTTTTTCAGGTGGTACGGAAGCTGGTACAGAAAAATGCTGAATTACTTTACCCATATCTTTGTCCAGGATGATGCATCAATATTATTACTGAATCAACATGGCTTTGATCACGTCAGCAAACCGGGCGATACACGATTTGACCGTGTTGCGGAAATAGCCCGGCAAACCAGGCAGATTGAGATCGCTGAAAAATTTTGTAACCACCAGCCAACGGTCGTTTGCGGAAGTACCTGGGAAAAGGATGAAGAACTGCTGGCAGAATACATCAATCAATCAGATTCACAGCTTAAATTCATTGTGGCTCCGCACGAAATACACCAGTCTCATATCTCAAAACTGACCGCATCAATTAAAAAACCATATATCAAATATTCAGAGGCAGAAAAGGCTGATCTGTCTGGTAAAAAGGTTCTGATCATCGACAACATCGGCATGCTTTCATCGCTTTATCAATACGGGCACTGGGCGTATATCGGCGGAGGATTCGGTGCCGGTATTCATAATATCCTTGAGGCGGCAACCTTCGGCCTGCCTGTTGTCTTCGGTCCCCATCACGAAAAATTCAAAGAAGCCCTTGATCTTATTCAGCTTCAGGGAGCTTACAGCATATCAGGGTATGCTGATCTTACAAAAATTTTCGATTTATTTCTGACAGACACCGGGAAAAGACAAAGATCAGGTGAAACAGCCGGGAAATATGTGAAAGACAACCAGGGAGCAACCCTGAAGATCATGAATCTGGTTTTTACGTCCCGGGATAATTAATAATATTAAATGCTCATAAAACTCAATTGAAGCCGTTTGGTAAAGTTCATATTGCCCACCTGACTTTCAGATTCAATGCCCTTGCCGGGAGTTATCTTTCAGATGACACCCTTTGTAACAGTCACATTGAGATCAAAAGAGTGCATACCCTGATGGTATGTGAGGAGATCAAGTCGCTGGCAGAAGAAACAGGTTTGTCAACTGAAAAGGCCAGGCTGGCATACATCATTGCACTGTTTCATGATATTGGCAGGTTCAGGCAGTTTCAACAATACAGGACATTTGATGACTCCCGCTCAGTAAATCATGCTGCCCTGTCAGTGGATATCATCAAATCCGACGGATTCCTGGAGCATATACCGGAAACATTTCATGAACTCATATTTCAGACAATCCTGAATCATAACATACCGTTTGTTGATGGTTATGAAAACAGCGAGACGGAATTGTTTACAAAACTGCTGAGAGATGCCGACAAGCTTGATATCCTGAGAGTGATTACCAGTGACGATCTGAGACATGTTCTGGAATGGGAAGAAAAAACAGACAGTTACAGGGTGCCTGATACGATCTTACAAAGATTCCGCGATCATCAGATAGTGACCCTTGACCTTGTCAGGTCGGTCAATGACCTCAGAATGGTGAGAATCAGCTGGATATTCGATATCAATTTCAGCCTGACCATTCAAAAGATCAAAGAAAGAAAGTATCTTGAGAAATTATTTGGCTTAATTCCGGGTTCGGAAAGGTTGAATCAGATAAAAACCATCATTGAAGATTATATTATGACCAAAAAAAATGAGGGTGACGAATACATATTTAGTAACAAATAAATCAAACATGTAATTAATTTTAAAAATGATGAAAGCACTGGTAATCTACTACAGCAAAACAGTAAGGACCAGGCAGATGGCCCTGGAAATCGACAAATATCTCAAGGAGAACAACCTGGATTCAAAAATGATCTCCCTTTATGATGTTCAGCCCGAAGATATCATACAGGCCGAAATCGTCCTGCTCGGATGCTGGACAAGCGGATTGTTCTTTTTATTGCAGCATCCGGACAGAACATGGAAAGAATATGCTTCAAAATTTCCTGATTTGAAAGGTAAAAAAGTAGGCTTTTTTACCACCTACCTTACTTTAACAGGGAGCATGTTCAGAAATATGTATAAAAACCTGAAGGATAAACTGGCGGAACCGGTGACCCTGAACCTGAAATCCAGGAACGCAAAACTCTCTGATGATAATAAGGCGCTTATTCAGTCGTTTATATCAGGTGAGGGAGCAACAATATAATCTGCCAGGTTGTTGAAAGATATAAACATTCATCTTAATCCATTGAGAAAGAGTATCATTCTGATATCATGTTTGTTCATACCTCAGATTGTTTTTTCACAGATGGAAGGGCAATGGTATGGTACAACACAAGAAAAGGGTAATATCGTTTTTCATATAAAGAAAGAGAATGACAGGTATGCGGCAACATTCGACTGCCCTGACATATACGCCTTTGGATATCCGGTTGAAGAAGTCTTATTATACGGTTCAGAAGTAATTATCAGAATTCCATCGATTGGAGCTGTTTTCAACGGACAGATAAACAATGACAATAATGAAATAAACGGAACATTTGAACAGGATGGAGTGACACTTCCTATGGATCTTTTAACTCGACCGCAAACTCCAAAGGAGCCATACCCGTATTATTCACAGGACGTACTTATTGAAAACCATAAGGATAACATTCAACTGGCAGGTACATTGACATTACCCGATTCAGTGGGAAGGCATCCTGTGGCAATATTGATATCCGGATCAGGACCAAATGACAGGGATGCAACATATTTCGGGCATAAAACATTTCTGGTTATGGCCGACCATCTGACCAGGAACGGAATTGGTGTTTTACGATTCGATGACCGTGGTGTTGGATGTTCCACCGGCGATTTCGATGCGGCCACTCTGTCTGACTTTGCACATGACATTGAAAGCTGTTTTCAATATTTGCAATCACATAAAAATGTGCTTCCGGATAAAACAGGCCTGATCGGACATAGCGAAGGAGGATCAGTTGCTGCCATGGTAGCCGGAAACAATAAAAATATTGCCTTTCTTGTATTAATGTCAAGTCCGGCTGTCTCCGGAGACAAGCTTGCTTATTCCCGGATAGCAGATTATTACAGTGAAGCTGACAGCAGTGCTGTTAAACAGCAGGTTGAATTGAGAAGGCGATTATTCAGTGTATTGAAGTATTGGGACCGGGATATTGCATATGTGGCATTATGGGAAATCCTGGTTGAAAACAGGAAACTGCTGCCTGTGCCTCACAGGGATACAATATCCGTAATCAATAATATCATAGCATATATTAACAGCGATTATAACAGGTCTGTTATCAACTATGATCCTGCACCTGATTTGCAAAAAACAACCTGTCCGATCCTGGCTCTTTATGCCGGTAAAGATAACCGCGTATCACCCCGGCAGAATATCCCCGCCTTTGAAAAGGCTTTTGCTGAAATTGGCAGATATGATTGTGAAATTGAATTGCCTGATGTCAACCATACATTCCAGACAGTAACAGACGATAAAAAAATTAAAAACAGCGAAATAAGTGAGACTGTTTCTCCTGACGTACTGTCTTTAATTACATACTGGATAATTAATGATGGATTGAAAGGGGTTGAATAGCTATCCCGGAAATCTCAATACAATTCCAAGCTTTGACTGGTTATTATCTGATTGATAACAGATCTTTTTAAATAACCTTCAGTTCCTTGCCTGCTTTCACAAAAGCCTGAACAGCTTTGTCAAGGTGCTCCTTTTCATGGGCAGCCGACAGCTGAACCCTGATTCTTGCCTGTCCCTGTGGTACCACGGGATAATTAAACCCGATCACATAAATACCCTCTTCCAGCAGCCTTGCCGCAAAATCCTGGGATAGCTTTGCATCATAGAGCATGATGGCCACGATGGCTGATTGGGTGGGTTTGATATCAAATCCGGCTGTTTTGATCTTTTCAATAAAGTATTTCGTATTCCGGTGCAGCTTATCCTGTAAAACATTTGTCCGGCTCATCATTTCCAGCATCCTGATCCCTGCGCTGACCACCATCGGGGGCAGTGAATTCGAGAACAGGTATGGCCTTGACCGCTGCCTTAACAAATCAATGATCTCTTTTCTCCCGGTGGTAAATCCCCCTATGGCCCCTCCAAAGGCTTTACCCAGTGTGCCGGTGATAATATCTGCCTTTCCTGTTACACCGAACAGTTCGGTAACACCCCTGCCCGTTTCACCAACAACACCTGCCGAGTGGCTCTCGTCTAAGGCTACCAGTGCATCGTACTTGTCTGCCAGTCCGATGATCTGATCGACAGGCGACACATTACCGTCCATTGAAAAAACACCGTCGGTAACGATCATTTTGAAACGCTGACCTGCGGCTTCTTTTAATTTTGCCTCAAGATCATTCATATCGGCATTTGCATATCTGAAACGTTTTGCTTTACAAAGTCTTACCCCGTCGATGATGGAAGCATGGTTCAGCGAATCCGATATGATGGCATCCTGCTCACCAAGCAGAGGCTCAAACAAACCGCCGTTGGCGTCGAAGCAAGCAGCATACAGGATGGAATCGTCAGTCCCGAAAAAACGTGCAATCTCCTGCTCAAGCTTCCGGTGCAGATCAGTGGTGCCGCAAATAAAACGTACCGATGACATGCCGTATCCATGGGTAACAAATCCCTCCTTTGCTGCCTCTATCAGATCAGGATGTGATGAAAGGCCAAGATAATTGTTAGCACAGAAATTCAGCACTTCGCTGCCGTCATCAAGCCTGATGACAGCTCCCTGCGGCGAATTGATGATCCTCTCTTTTTTATACAATCCGGCCTTTTCAATGTCAGCCAGTTCCTTCGTGAGATAGTCTTTGAATTTACCATACATGGCTTCTTACCTTAAATATATTTTATTTGTTTTCTGTCATTTTGCGTATCTCACCGATCATGGTATCAGTGATTTTTGTCAGATCGTATGTGGGCTTCCAGTGGTCATGACTTCTTGCCAGGCTGTCATCGACACTCTCAGGCCATGTTTCCGCAATGGCCTGTCTGAAATCGGGATGATAACTGATGCTGAAATCAGGTATATGCCTTCTTATGTCTTCAGCAACCTCAGACGGACTAAGGCTTGGTCCGGAAATATTATATGCCGAATGCAGGCTGATCTCAGACCGTTCCAGTTCCATCAGGTTGATGGTTGCCCTTATGGCATCAGCCATAAACATCATCGGAAGCTTAGTATCTTCATTCAGAAAGCATAAATATGAACCTTTGCGAACCGCATCAAAGTATATCTCAACTGCCCAGTCGGTTGTGCCTCCTCCGGGTTCGGTCTTAAAACTGACCAGTCCCGGATACCTCAGGCTTCTTATGTCAACATTGTACCTCCTGAAGAAATATTCACACCACCGCTCCCCGGCAAGCTTGCTTATGCCGTAAACCGTTACGGGTTCCATGGTAGTTACCTGCGGAGCAAGTTTCTTTGGCGTGGTCGGACCAAAGACAGCTATGGAGCTTGGCCAGAAGACTTTCTTTACATCTTCCACCAGTTTTGCCACTTCAAGGATGTTCATCAGGCTGTCCATATTGATATGCCATGCTGCATTTGGCAGTTTTTCGGCATTTCCTGACAGAACAGCGGCCAGGTGATAGATCTGTGTGATTTTATGCCTGATGACAAAATGTATCAGGTGCTTGTCATCCATCACATCAAGAAGCTGAAAAGGCCCGCTTTCACGCACATCACGGTCAGCCTCTTTGATGTCTGTTGCATATACATGCCCGTTGCCATAAATCTTTCTTAGTTCAAGGGTTAACTCGGAGCCGATCTGCCCGGCTGCACCGATGATGAGAATGTTTTCCATAAGCCCGTTGAGTTATCATACGAATTTAGGGAATTACAACCTCTAAAAAAATGACATTCAACAGCCATGTCAGACCGTTTTCTTATAAACCTTGCCCGGGAGGCATTTCACCAGTCCGTTAAACTCCAGGTTTATCAGCAGCCAGGATATCCTGCTGACCGGTAAATGGCACTGAACGGATATTTTATCAATGGTCAGTTCATCGCTTTCTTCAAGCAGGGCCATGATCTTTTTCTCCTCATCATCCAGATCAACGAACATCTTTTTCTGTGTGGCTGCCGGCTTTTGTTTCTCCTGCCAGCCCATCAGATACTCCAGGTCACCGGAATCTTCAATCAGTGCTGCTTTATTTGCTTTAATCAGCCTGTTGCAGCCGGCGGAATATTTATCACTGACCCTTCCCGGAAAAGCAAACACGTCCCTGTTATATGAATTGGCAATATCTGCTGTTATCAGGGCACCCCCTTTTTCCCCTGACTCTACAACAACTGTCGCATCAGCCAGTCCGGCAATAATCCTGTTTCTTCTCACAAAATTCGGTGCATCAGGTATCTCGGTGCTGGTAAACTCGGTTAAAAGTGCCCCCTGTGAACAGATCTGTTCCGCAATGCTTTTGTGAGCGGCCGGATATACAACTGACAAACCATGTCCCAGCACGGCAACCGTATCTAGCTGATATTTTAAGGCTGCTTTATGTGCGCAAACATCAATCCCGTAAGCAAGACCACTGATGATCAGTATATCCGTATGATTTTCAGCCAGTCCCCCGATGAGTTTATCGCACAGCTCTTTACCATATTCAGAGGCCTTACGGGTACCAACTATGCTTAATACTTTCTGTCTTTCAGGATTGGCATTCCCTTTCAGATAAAAGATGACCGGAGCATCTTCACACTGTTTCAATCGTCCAGGGTAGTTTTCATCAAGTAAGAAAACAGGCCTGATGTTATTTTTTATGATATATTCAACCTCTCTGTCTGCCTGCTCCAGCACCTCTTTTTTTCTCAGCTGCCCGCAGAGCTTTGCACCAAAGCCGGGCACTTTCATAAGTCCGGGTTGTTTTTCCCTGAAAACCCCTTCAGGGTTTCCATAAAATTCAATCAAACGCCTTGCAAGTACAGGTCCGATTTTGGGAATGAGGCTGACCCCGATCTGATACCTCAGCGAATCACTATATGTCATATTGCTAATAAGGTTTTTATGGCTCAATTACCGATAATATGTTGTGATATTGTTCTTTGATCTTTTTTTCTCTTTTAATGATGGCGGCTTTCCCGGCATTCTGATATCCTCCCTGGTGATATCGCTGAAACCATGGCAGAATGGCGATTGAAGCATCTATAAATGAATAGTGGTAAATGGTATTGATGTATAAAAAAGCAAGCCCGCTTATCAGTAACAGCGAATTCACAGCTCCCTTGTATTCGCCACAGTATAGCTGTCCAAGACCTGGAAGAATCATGCTCAGCACTCTTGCGGTTTTCGGGTTATACCGCTTGTTGATATGATTGATCTCTTCCAGGATATAATTCAGAGCTTCCCTTTGAGCATCATTTGTACTGTCGGTGCATTTCAGAAAGTGATCGATTGACTTTTGATAGTCTGTTTTCTGAAAATAGGCTACTCCCAGATAAAAATTCCTTTTCAGCAGGAAATAATCAGAACTGGGTACATTGATCCCGAAAAGCTCAATAAGCGCATAATTGTAATTGTTTTCAAGCAGGTAGAGGTATGCCACCTGGAAGATAAGTTCTGTTCTCAGGCTGTCTGCCGGAGCCAGGTTACCTGCCATTTTAGAGAATGCCCTTGCCTTGTTATAATCATTTTCAGAAATATAACATGCTGCAAGGTTACCTGCAACCTCATAGGAGTATATGTTCAATGAATCAAAATACAATACCCTCCGGTACAGGCTGATCGCCTCCTTTATATTGCCCGTGTTGAACTGCCTCGATGCAAAATCCAGTGTCTTCTCGATATTCTGGGCATTGCAGGTGCACAGTGCAATGATAATAAGGTTACTTATAGTTACTGAAAGTTTCTTCAACCTGGTGTTGTATTTTATGCCTGAATTCACTGTTATACTGGTTTGCCGATTTCCCTGAGCCATAAAGGTTACCAATGTAAAATCCTGCGGCAAAGCTGCCGAAAACCCATCCATAAACACTGCTTATACCGTTTTTTTCAAATCCCCGGTATGACTGGTATGCACTTGCCGCAACCAGGATAAATGAGAAGATGCCGTCCTTCCAGAATCCCGTATATATTTTTCCCGTTCCGGGTATGATGGCGGACATCATAACACTTAATCCGGCACTTTTATATTTGAATTCCCTTTCCAGGTTCAGAATATTCCCGTAATCTGTAATAAACTCCGCCTGCACAGACCTGTTTTGCCCGAGGAGAAGGTTTGCAGCATCGTAGTCCTCTTTCAGCATTTCACCTGACGTCAGTAAAAATAAACGGTCGGTTTCCGAAAAACCGGTATTCAAACCGAGCAACCTTCCAGCCTCTTCAAATTGCCGTTCATGAAGCAATAGTCTTCCTGTTTCGGTTGCAATACCTTTTGGGATAACAGAATAATTCCGGTAAAAAGAATTGATCCGTTCAAGCCCTCTCTGATATTCACCCTGTAACCTGTAAGACCTGATCAGCATCATCCTGGCCTTTATATTGGTACTGTCCATAAAGACCATCCGTTCGTATTCCATGGCAGCAAGCCTGTATTCTCCCGCTGTAAACAGGTAGTCGGCATAAGACAATGAATTCGAAACATCAAACAAATCCTGGCTTTTCAGCTGACATGCCTGAAATGCGGATAAAAAAATGATGATAAGAAGGCTATTCCAGCATTTCATACTTAAAATCTCTTGGAGGATCAATAAAAACTCTTTTTTCCGGATCAATATGATAATGCTCCGGACTTAAACCGTTGCAGCGTGAAAACCGGTCGAAAAAATTAATTGTACCGATGATGACACCCTGGTTTTTAATTGCCATGATGGCATATTCCGAGCAGGATGGTGTAAATGTGCATGAACTGGCATCCTGCGATGAGATGAAATTTTTGTAAAAGAGAAACAGACGGGTAAAAATAAATTCTATTTCATTCTGATAGGTTCTGGCATATTGATACTTTTCCTCTGCTTTTTCAATTTTATTTAACTGTCTGAACTTTGTGATATCCTCTTCAATCTGACCAAAAAAACTTAGGCTAATGAGCAGGAACAGGATAATCGTAATAATTCTTTTCATTCAGGTTGTTCAGTTTTAGATGATCAAAAGTGGTTATCTGTGATGTCTGCTTGTCGCCGGTGTAAGTAAATTTAATCATACGTTTCGGAAATGCAAGTCCGTCAACAACCGTGTAATCCTCAAAAAACTGCTTTCCAACAATTTTTCCTTCAGGATTCATAAAGATGATTCCGAACAAACGATTATTTTTTGTGGAAATCAGAACTTTCCCAAAGTACTTTTCATGGCTCTTTCCGGGTACCCAGGCGGAGATAACCAGGTCTCCGTCTTTTTCAACATTGTCAATTTTGTAGAAAGTATTTTCCATGCCATAATTGTTCAGTTGATTCTCAAGACAGAGATTGAAAATCGAAAATTTCGTCATGTCGAAACTCCGGGTCCGGCTGTTCAGGGTGTCGGCTATAAAATGATATAAAACCGTATCTTTTGATACCAGAACCTGTTTCTCGGGGAAAGTAATATTGTAAACCAGCTTGCCGATGTTCTTATCATAGTAGAATTTCCCGATAGTAAGCTGGGATTGAAGCTCGCTCTTTTCCTTAACGGTGATATCCCCTTCTATCCTAAAAAAATGTTGCCCAAAAGCAATTTTGGGCAACAACAGTGTTATTAAAACGAGTATTCTTAAAACCATCTATCAGAAGAAACCGGCATATCCCAGGGCCCAGACATATATACCGAAATATAGAATAACTCCGACCAATGTACCAACAACACAGCCTTTAAGTGCCTGTTTGGTTTCTTCCTTATCCTCTGTTACGAAATAAACAACTGCAACACCCCAGACCCCTATGATACAGCCCCACCAGAATGAGGGTATGCCAAGCGGCGGTTCTGAGAATGGTATTGACAGATTGAAAGGATTGTTGAATGAAATGCCTGCAATCAGGGGGTGATTTTCATTCATCAGGCTTGTTAAAGTGATCCCTTCATTGATTTTGACATAGTTTTCCAGCATGTCCAGGTCTGAAAATTCTTTGTTCAGCTGATCCTGATCATAGCAAAACAGATCCGCATTGCCGGCAAACAAACCATTGACAGCAATGGCTATTGCAAATACTGAGGTTAGTAGAGCTTTTTTCATACGCATGCGTTTTAAAATTATACTCAAATATAAAGAATTATTATATAAATCAATAGGGCAGACCAACTTTATATTGATTCTAAATAATTTCAGAGTTCAGGATGTCCTGGGCACCCTGATGCGTTCAACCAGGGCAGGATGAATGTCTACTGTAAAGCTATAGTCCAGTGCATCCAGGCTGATAAGTAATTTTTTCTTTTGTCTGACTTTTACAATTCTCCCTTTCAGACCTTTCAGCACACCGGCAGTGATATGAACAAAATCACCCTCACCCAGGTCCGGTGAAGCAAACTCAAACTCCTCCCCTGAGCCCAGCAGTATTTTAAGGTTCTGTATCTGCCAGGCAGGAATAGAAGTAGGTTTGCCAAGGAATTTAACAAATGATACCACTCCCTGTATTTTCAGTACCTCAAAATATTCCCTGCCTTTAATATGGACAAACAGGTAGCCGCGGATCAATGGTAAATGTACCCTCTTTTTCCTGTCACTCCATTGCCTGATGGTCTTGAACAGCGGAAGGTATGCTTCAATATTGTTTTCCTCCATTTCAGCGGCAACTTTCTTTTCAGCCCTGGATCGTACATACACCGCATACCATTTCTTTGTCTTTTTGTCAATCATTGTGTCCTGAATACCGGGTATTACCCGTATATACTTTTTTATGCCATATCCGGATTTCCTGCAAAAACAGGAAAGACTTACAGATCCTGGCTTTTTCGTTCGGAAGTTTTAAGATAACATTCTCTGCACAAGGGTTCATAAGTATTTTCAGCTCCCAGGAGAACGAGCTCATCCGTATCAATCTTACGATGGGAATATTGTGCAATATTCCCGCATCTCACGCACACTGCATGAAGCTTTGTTACAAAATCTGCAACAGCCATGAGGGCAGGAATGGAGCCAAACGGCTTGCCCTGATAATCCATATCAAGACCGGCGACAATGATCCTTATGCCTGAATTTGCCATGAAATTACATATCTCAATCAAATCGCCGGAAAAAAACTGGCCTTCATCAATACCCACTACATCAATGCCTTTGGTATGTGCAATAATTTCCCTGGCTGAGGATACCGAAATTGAAGGAATAGAATTATCATCATGGGTAACCAGCTCATCCGAAGCAAAACGTTTATCCAGCGCATGTTTGAAAATTTTCACTTTCTGGTTGGCAAGCTTTACCCTTCTCAACCTTCTGATCAGCTCTTCGGTTTTTCCTGAAAACATCGAACCCGTGATGACCTCAATCCAGCCCTTTTTCGTTTTGGTATTTATATCATTTTCGTCGTACATTCTTGCAAGAATTTCCTAATTTTAACGTTAAGATACAAAATTAACCATTTGAAAAAATTATCTTACCATAATATAATGGATTATAAACACACTATTGACATACTCTCTGAGAATATAAAGGAACTGGATGAAATTGTCAGCGGATTTGCAGGATTGGAAAAAATTCCTGCAGTTGACCTTGATCTGGTTCTTGACAAAACCCGTAATATATACGAGGTTCTGTTATTGCTGAAAAAAGCTGTTGCCGGAAGCAGCCCCGGACCAACTGAACCGCCAAAAAAAGTAAAGGCAGAGTCGTTGCCTGAAGAGATGCACTCATCAAATCCGGAAGAGCCCCATTTATCAAAGGGTGAAAAAACCAGGAAGGAGTCTGACGGCGGTCAGGATATCATGGAACCGGAAACACCCCGTTCCATTGATTCAAAAGAAACGCCCGATACTCCTGATAAGATTAAAGAGCCGGATGAAGACACTCCCAGAATACTTTCAGACCGGTTTAAAAAACAAACAACTTCGCTTAATGAAAATATGATCCAGTCAAAAGGAATTTATGATCTTTCAACCAGGTTACAAACAAAGCCAATCTCAAACATACAGAATGCAATCGGATTAAATGACAAATTTCTGTTTATCAATGAGCTGTTTGATGGTGAGACCGATAAATACAATCAGACCATTGAAATCCTCAACAATGCAACACATTTCAATGAAGCATATAATTATCTGGTGGAAAAATTCCAGTGGGACATGGATAGCGAACCGGTTCAAAAAATTCTCGATCTCATCCGCCGAAAGCTTATAGTCAGAAAAGATGAGTAAACTGTACCTTGTACCAACACCCGTTGGAAATCTTGAAGACATTACTTTCAGGGCGGTCAGGATTCTTAGGGAAGTTGATCTGATCTTGTGCGAAGACACCAGGAAGACGTCCGTTTTGCTGAAACATTATCAGATAACCAATAAAGTAAAATCCCATCATCAATTCAATGAGCACAGGACTTTAAATCAGGTTATTCGTGATTTGAAATCAGGCATGAATATCGCCCTGGTTACCGATGCGGGTACTCCTTCAGTATCCGATCCCGGATTTTTAGTCGTAAGGGAATGCATTAACAATCACATTCAGGTGGAATGCCTTCCCGGCCCTGTTGCTCTTATCCCTGCTCTTGTTATTTCAGGCTTCCCGACTGACAGTTTCTGTTTCGAAGGTTTTCTCCCGCATAAAAAAAGAAGACAGACCCTTCTCAAAAAACTGTCAGAAGAAAAACGCACGGTCATCCTGTATGAATCACCCCACCGCCTTCTTAAAACCCTCAGAGAACTGGCCGTATTCATGGGACCCGATCAAAAAATGTCGGTCTCACGCGAATTAACCAAAATTCATGAAGAAACAAGAAGAGGTTCTGTTTCTGAACTGATTGAATACTATGAATCTAAACCTGTTAAAGGAGAAATCGTCATTGTTATCGGACCCAAATCAAATACAGGGGATTAATCACTGTTTATAACTAATTTATATTCTACCTGCGGATCTTCAATAATTACGGTCATCTCCGCACTTTCTTATTTGCAATTAGAATTTCTTATAATAATTGGATATTCGGATGCTAATATCTTAATTTTACATTTCCTTTAAATCATGAATATCTGAATCATGATATATGAATAATAAAAATGAATAATTGGAAAATCAGATCTGCATCTTTTAATATTACCAAATTCCTGAATGAAAATCATTCATATCAGAATGTCCGTAATCGAACAAAAATTGTTCCTTATCGCGCACTTTTAACAGTTCAAATCTTTCACGCACTTTATTATATAATTGATAATTAATCTATTAATGGCTTTGGCACAATAAATGCTAAATATTTAAACAACAACCAAATCATCAAATCATGAACTCAAAAATCAACATATTCAGAAAAAGTAAAACAGCAATGCTGATTTTACTGGTTGCATCTGTTTTTACATTCACCATGAAAGGCCAGCTTTCTGCCAGCCATATGGCTAAAGAATTACAGATTCTTGACAAACTGATCAGCGACATTAAATGGGATACTTACTCAAATTATTTGCTCTATCATAATATAGCTTATTCAGCTGCTGACATAGAGGATAACCAGAACATTGAAATCTGGATGATTGATTTAAGCTGCTGGAATTGCGAAGCATCAGAAGAACTCAACGAGTTACTGTGTGTTCAGGAGTTTGAATATGACTATCCTGTTGAAGACTGGATGCTCGAGGTATCCGGCATTACAGCGCAAAATGATACGCAGTATGAAAAGGAAGACAGCTATCCTGTTGAGAACTGGATGTATGACTTAACGAAGTTCAAAGGCATAAATTAACCTGACCGGTTACTCCATATTCCCTTCCATATCAGATTTATCAAGTACGTTCTGAGGTATGTCTTTCCTGGTTTTAATACCAAGTTCCTTTAGATCCTGAGCCCGTTTAACGAGGCTTCCCTTTCCCCAGCTAAGCTTATTCATTGATGCATCATAACTTTTTTGGGTTTGTTTCAGCTTATGACCAACATCGGTCAGATCTTCCACAAATCCTGCAAATTTATCATACAGATCCCCGCTCCTTCGCGCTATTTCAAGGGCATTTTTATTCTGATATTCCTGCCGCCATAAACTCACGACCAGTTTCAGGGCAGCAATCAGGTTTGTCGGGCTGATGAGTAAAATCCTTTTGTCATAAGCATACTGCCATATTTCCGAATCAGTCTGAATAGCCAGCATATATGCAGGCTCAACAGGCAGAAACATCATTACGAAATCGAGAGAATTCAACTGGTACAAATCCTGGTAATTCTTCAAACTCAACTCCTGAATGTGTTTCCTGACAGACAGCAAATGCTCTTTCAGGGCTGATTCTCTTGATTTTTCATCATCAGCGGATACATACCTTTCATATGCTGTAAGTGAGACTTTTGAATCAATCACAATGCTTCTGTTACCGGGATAGATCAGAATGACATCCGGCTGCTGTCTTTTTTCATCTTCACTCCTGAAAGATTCCTGTATGAAATATTCCCTGTCTTTTACCAGGCCTGATTTTTCAAGGATGCTTTCAAGAATGATTTCCCCCCAGATGCCCTGTGATTTTGAATCTCCTTTCAGAGCTTTTGTAAGGTTACTTGCCTCTTTGCTGACCTGCTGGTTCAGCTCGGCCAGCCGCCTGACCTCTTCTTTCAGGGAGTATCTTTGCTGGGATTCTTTATCATAGACCTCCTCAACTTTTTTTTCAAAATCCTTGATCTTTTCTCCCAGGGGTTTTAAAATATCATTGAGGTTTATTTTATTCTGTTCCGTAAACTTCTTACTCTTTTCCTCAAGAATTTCATTGGCCAGATTCCTGAATTCAATGGTGAAACGATCCTGCAGATTTTCAATCTCTTTCTGATGCTCCATCAGTTTTTTTTCAAGGGCTTTGTATTCAGCTTGTTTAGCATTATACTCCCCATTCAGGTCAAACAACATCTTTTCTTTCTCACCCAATGTTCTTTTTAACTCGTCTATACTGCCGAGCAAAATGTTCTCTTTCTCAGTATTTAACCTGGCAGAGCTTATATACCTGGTTCTCAGTATCAGATAAACAGCAGCGGCTCCTGTCATGATACCCAGTACCAGTGTTACAACGCCCATTATCAGTGTTATGATATCCATATCAGATCAAACAGTACAGGTTATTTACAAATATATTTAAAAGAAGAGAGTCCTGGCCCGAATTGTTCATAAAATTTTCCAGGCTCAATGGTTGTATTGTGAATCAAAAAGCCGGCAGAAAAAAAAAGTCCGCCCATGTTATAAGCGGACTGTAATTTAAAGCTGTAATATCTATTATGCCGGACTGATGCATTCAACCGGGCAGACATCAGCACAAGTACCGCAATCAGTACATTTTTCGGGATCAATTACATAGATGTCTCCTTCAGAGATTGCTTCCTCCGGACATTCGGAGATACATGTACCACATGCAGTACATTCGTCACTTATTACATAAGCCATGATATTGTTGTTTTAATTAAAAATGCAAATTTATACTCAAAATTTAAAAACCAAAACCAATTTTTAATTTTTCTCATGTAAGGGTATTGATCCCGGATATTATCAGGATGGTTATATTCAGAGTGATGATCCTGGAGCATATGCCCGAATAATGTCGGACTTCATGCTGCAGGATTTCAGAACACAGACCTTCAGGTTATGAATCTCCGGTTTGCCAAACCCGGTATCAGCACCGGTAAGATGCCGGGAGATTTCATCCTTGATTAAAAATCAAGACTGAGGGAAAAGTAAAAAACCCTCGGACGAATCTGGTTATTTTCGATTCCCCATGCCCAGTCGAGCCTTAGAAAATATCCGAGCAACTGGCTTCTTAGTCCGAAACCGTATCCTGCCACGATGGGTTCCCGGTCGGAGTCTAAAGTAACTTTAATGGTACCTCGCTGTATTTCAGTGTAATCATAAGCATTTTCACCAGACCAGGGTGTTTTGCCGGACCATGCCGTACCGATATCAAAAAAACCTACAATCTGGAAATTTTCCAAAAAGCTGTTGCTTAGCGGGTAGTTGGCTAGATACTTGATGACCGGCCAGCGTATTTCCGAATTTATCAGCGCAAAATTATTCCCGTTTCTGATGTTTTGTGAAAATCCCCTCATATTGGTTGCGACGGTCTGATAAGCGTAATTCTCGGTTCTGTCAATAGGAATCTCACTGAGCGGAATGAATGTCGGTGTTTTTAACGGGGTGATATTGGTCCAGTTATCTACGCCCCCAAGATAGTAGATCAGTTTGCTTGAACCCTGTGAGGTGCTGGCAGCAAGGCGGTTAGCCCAGATAAGAGACCGGTGTATCTTTAGATAATGTCTGAAATCGGCACCAAAGACAACCAGTTCATCAAATCCGTCTGAGATTTTCTGATAAACCTCTGCAAAAATCTTGTATCTTGTCCCGCTGTATAAATTGGTACCCAGGAACCTGGTATTATCAAAAATATGATCTACCTTGATCCCTAACCAGTTTCTGTTGATATTATCTTCCTCAAGGTAAAGCGCATCAGTGGATAAAAATACGGTCCTGTCGTTTCTGTACGTAAAAGTCAGTCCGGATGATCTGACCTGGTTGAACGGATATCGCATGATATATGACAGCTCGTGTGTATGGGTTTTCACAATGAACTCATAATCGTTATCGTCTGTTCCATAATTCTTAAATGCCTGCCTGTGAAATATCAACTGCCTGTCCACCCTCTTTTTCAGATTTTCAAGGCTGATAAGATATTCATTGCTGTCAAAATCAGGTGATAACCTGAACCCGCCAATTATTTTGTAATCCTCAAAAAGATCATTGGTCCCTAACTTGAAAAGGACATTCATGCCCGGGTTAAAATAAACCGCCCCGCCGGTAAATGCCTGGTAGGATTCATTTAAAAAACTGAAATCCACCTGATTGACAATAAAATTCTGATAAAAAGCTGTCTGATAAATCCTGACCTTTGGTCTTTTTTCAATGGTGGTATCCAGTGCAAGCCTGATGTTCTTGTCTTTCAGCTTAATATTGTAAAGATTGATTTTCTCACGTTCAAAAATATAATTATTGATATCAATCTTGTAATCACCAAGCTTAAGCGTATCATTGTTTTCAGTAATGATACTGTTTTCCTTTAATTCCTGTATGTTGACGATGTTCATCTTAATGTTCCTGGTGCTGTCCCTGACCGTTAATTCCTGCTTTAATTTCTTACTGAAAGAGGTTTCTTCGATTTCATTCCCGGGTAACTGACCGCTATCAGCAGGATTCTGGAACATGTGATACCTGCCCTTATTATATAATATCTCCCCCATAATACCTGATCCGGAATCGTAATCCTGTTCAATGATATTCCTTGAATAGTTGGTCAGGGGATAATTTCTGGCAATATACCTGTAATGTACTGTTGTATCTATAAAACTGACGGTGCTGTCAAACATGGATATGTAACGGTTGATGATCCCCGATTTATCATTGAGCGAAAAATAGGTGTTTTTTGAGTTTTCCAGTGGTTGTCTCTTATTGGAATATGTATCATTATCCGATAATCTTACAAGGACATCTGATTTGTTTTTGTAATCATAGATAAAAAGATCAAATGACAGAGAGGTCTGACGCCCGGAGGCTTCAATACTTATGGTGTCTGAAGTCCTGTTAGAGCTGAATATGATATCATCCGAATGATTGATAAACCTGGGATGAAAATCATCGGCAATATCATCGGTGACCTGATAATCGGTGCCCGCAGCGATGGTATGGACATAAATATCAGTCTTACCCTGCTTTACGCCTGAAAAAACAAAAAGACTTCCGTCATCTGAAAATGAAAAATCAATGATTTTGTCAAAATATAAAAGATTTCTGACTGTCAACTCTCTGGTATCTGTAAAATAATAATAGAGTTTCAGCCCTCCTTTTTCTTCTGTAATAAATGCCAGTATCTTTCCCGAAGGATGCCATGTCAGCACAGGATATGAATAATCAGTGATCTGTTCAAGCTTATGTTCTCTTTTCAGTATTTTCTTTTTTTTCCTGCTGTGCACATCATACAGCCAGATCTTATACTGGCCTGATTCATTGGTAACATAAGCAATCCGATTTCCGTTCGGATTTACTTTTATCTGCTGATAAACCCTCTTTTTCCCTGGTTTTTTTATCATTTTGCCCGTACCGGGAACCTGCTCCATGGCTTCATCATTAGCATACTGGTTTAAATAGAATCCCGTCCATTCATATGAAAGCTCTTTCAGTGATAATCCCAGGACATACAGAAATCCTGATTTTGCATTTTTGTTGATGCGTGTGAGGTATATGATGTTGGGTATAACCGATTCACCATAGGTCTCTGCGATAAACCTCCAGAATGAATGTCCTGCAATAACCGCATCCTCACCTGTCAGTCTGTTGAATTTTTCATACCGCCCGTTTACAATCCCGTCTTTTGTCCTGTTCTCCAGGTGATAATCCCAGTTATTTGAGAGATAAGAGATCAGGCCTTCAAAATACCACGACGGAAGGTTAATCAGTGTTGAATTTGTCATATTATCCTTCAAATCCTGCCCGAATAACATCTGGTAACTCAAAACTCTTGCTATTGCGCCTTTTATCTGGTTCCTGAATTTACCAAGGTCGCCTTCATAGAATAAAAACACCTTGTTTTTACTTACTGTCGTAACACCCCCGATATTGTACTCCTCTTTTCCCGTAATGAGGTCAATATTGCTTTGCCTGAAATCAGACAACTTATTATAAACAATGAAAATAATTCTTCTGTCAAGCGTATAATCAAAAAAACCTTCAATTTTCGGAATCTCTGTTTTGGCGAAATCAGCTGCATATTCGGCAAGTTGTCTTCCGTCCTGGTTGAAATAAACATCAAATTGTTCATAGCGTTCAAACGACCAGAAAAAATCGTTGTACTGAACCCGGTTTTTCCCGAAAATCATCTCATGCCCGTTATAAAACTGAGCATTGGCAAGCATAAAGGAAATGATGCCTGCCCCGAATAAAATCCATACCTTTGAATGAATATGCATGTCCGCAATCAGCTTTATGAATGGATAAAATTATATCATTCCACGCAATAATCCATAAAAGACATAATGATAATAAGCTTCCGGGATAAACATTCGGAGGTCATATAATTTTCATAAATTTGTCCCCGTTACATAATTTTCAACAATCAGATACCTCATTCTGTTTTAACCTGCTTATTATGAAAAGACAAATTTTAATTCTCATTTTTCTGTCAGCAGCATCTGTCCGTTTCTTACCCGGCCAGTCAGATAAGGCATACATTGAATTTACTGATACAGCGTATGACTTTGGTATTATCGAGGAAAGCAAGGGTATCGTCAGCCATGAGTTCATTTTTTCAAACAATGGCGGTTTGCCTCTTATACTGAGCAGTGTCAGGCCAACATGCGGATGTACCACTCCCGAATGGACAAAGGAACCCGTCATGCCGGGTAAACTCGGAAGCATTAATGTCAGTTTCAATCCGAAAGGACGTCCGGGTCCCTTTTCAAAATCAATAACAGTATTCAGTAATGCGGCAAACAATAGTGTGGTTCTCATAATTAAAGGTTATGTAAGGCTGTTAAATGATCCCTTCAGCGAATACAAATATACCCTGGGCCCTCTGAAACTTAAAAGTATACATGCATCAATGGGGACCGTTTACAAGGGCGAAATAAAAAATAAGATCATCGAAATAGCAAATACCTCTGCCGGTGATCCCGTAAAAATCGAATTTAAAAAAATACCCGAATATCTTGATATAAAGATATCTCCCGAACAATTAAAACCCGGCGGGAGAGGAATCATCGAGGTTGTATTTTATTCAGATAAACTTGATGAGTGGGATTATGTCATTACCAGGCTCGTATTAACGATCAATAATCAGATTATTCCGGATAACATGTTTACCGTTACAGCGGTCGTCAGGGAAGATTTCTCAAAACTTACGGCTGAAGAACTGAACATGTCTCCGAAAATCGTATTTGAGAATGAGAAGATTGATTTTGGTACGATCCGGCCCGGTCAGAAAATTGAAAATGAATTTATTTTAAAAAATGTCGGCAAAACTGATTTAATAATCAGGAAAATAAGAGCTTCCTGCGGATGCACGGCAGTTGAACCGGATGTTAAAATCATCCGGCCTGGCAAATCAACCAAAATAAAGACAGTCTTTAATTCAGCCGGCAAATCCGGAAAACAGAAATATGCCATAACTGTTATCACCAATGATCCCAAAAACTATAAGAAAATATTATGGCTGGAAGGTACGGTTACAAAAGAATAAAACGTTCATCAGATGAACAGCAGCCATAAACACAAAAACGCAATCAGTATCACCAAAGGAGCCGGTCTTTCATCATCAGCCGGTAAAAAAGCACTGCATCAGCTTAAAAAGAAAAGACAATATTCGGTAAAAGAGTACCTGGAAGGTATCCTGAACGGTAACCGTATCATACTGAGTCAGGCAATCACATTGATTGAAAGCGCTCTTCCCGGGCACCGGAATATGGCGCAGGAGATCATTGAAAAATGCCTGCCTTATTCAGGTAAATCTTTGCGAATAGGTATTACGGGTGTTCCCGGTGCAGGCAAAAGTTCATTTATTGAAGCACTGGGTACCATGCTTGCTTCAGAAGGCCGCAGAATTGCAGTACTTGCAATTGATCCGACAAGTGAAAGATCCAAAGGAAGCATCCTGGGCGATAAAACAAGGATGGAAAATCTTGCAGCTTATCAGCATGCATTTATCAGGCCGTCTCCCTCAGCAGGGACTTTGGGCGGGGTGGCCAGAAAAACCAGGGAAACGATTTTTTTATGTGAAGCCGCAGGATTTGATACCATCTTCATTGAAACAGTTGGTGTTGGCCAGTCAGAAACAGCAGTTCATTCAATGGTTGACTTTTTTCTCTTATTGATGCTCGCAGGTGCAGGTGATGAATTACAGGGAATCAAAAGGGGCATCATCGAGATGGCAGATATGGTCGCAATTACAAAAGCCGATGGCACCAACACCAGGAAGGCAGAGCAGGCAATGGCTGCATATAACAGCGCCCTGCACCTTTTTCCGGCTGCCGAATCAGGCTGGATGCCACGTGTATTGACCTGCTCGGCTTATCAAAAAACCGGGATCAAAATGATATGGGAACTGATTACTGAGTATAAGGCATTTACCGTTAAGAATGGTTATTTTTCAAAAAAACGTAAAAAGCAATCACTTTACTGGATGTATGAGACCATTGACCAGAACCTGAAAGAAAATTTTTATCATACCACGGATATTAAATCCCTGGCTGCCCGGTATGAAAAAGAAGTGCTTGACGATAAGATCAGTTCTTTCATGGCAGCCAGATTATTGCTGGAAAAATATTATTCCGGGAAGACAGTCTAAAACCAATAGCCAATATTAACGTAAGTCAGGATATCTTTCCTCAGGTTGTTTTTCATAACCGAAAATTCCAGCGGACCGATCAGGCTCCTGAACCCATAAGTGAGTCCGTAACCAAAATAGAAATCTTCCGGAAAGGGAATGTCTTCAAAAAAAGCAGCTGTTTTCCCCACATTACCCCTTAACTGAATATAATGGCTTTTGAATACTTCATATTGCAGATCCAGTCCGAACGACAATACATTTTTACCGGCTCTTTCAAATAATTCCATCCCGATAAAAGGAAATATGCCTGTCTTATAGTCATTCAGCACCAGGCCTCCTGAGTAAAAGACATAATCCGGGGGTATTGAATCTCCAAGGACAAGCCCGCCATACAGGTTGATTATCAATGTCAGCCTGTCAGAGAACGCACTTGCTCTGTTAAACCTTGCAGATATTCTGTAAATATCCGAATACTGCCTTTCATCAATATCTTTCACAAACTCCAGTTTAGACAAAAATCTTGTCCCCCTGTGCGGAAATACAAATTCATCATATGAATCATATTTAATGTATGTGTTCAGATTCAATGCACTGTTGTAAATCATATCAGCGTCAATCTGGTTGTAGATGTCAGGTTTGATACGTGTAAACTCTGTCAGCAGTCCTGTTCCCATCTCGAGCGAATTGCTCACACTGCTTTTGAAATTGATACCTGCAGAGGTGTTTAAATAATCATATCTTGCAATCCGGTGACCTTCACTGTACTCATAAATGTCATAATTGCGCGAGCTGAAAAGCAATTCGACATCCGGTATCCATCCTATGTTCCATGAAGGCACGATGAAGCTGCCGCTTTTTTCCCCCCTGAAATAGGTCGGGAACAGGTAGCGAAATTCGACGGCCGGATTCTTGCCCAGTTTAAAATCCAGTGAAAGCTTTGATCCTTTGATAACAGAATTTCTGATTGTTCCGTTCAGCAGTATGCTCGCGTCAAAATTGGTATCATAGTGCCCTCCGATTCTGAGCAACATGTTTGATTTCTCTTTCACCCTGATTTTAAGTATGTTCAATATTCCTGCCTTCCCGATCTTATAAGTGACTGTTTCATAAAACTGACTGCCAAAAACCCTGGCAATGGCTTCATTAAGTTCTTCCAGGCTGACAAAAGAAGGGATTTCAAGCTTGAGCTTACCCAGCAGCAAATTTTTGGAAGTCCGTTGCAATCCTTCAATTTCAAGCTGATCAATACGGATTCCCGTGACGCGTTTGATCCCGGTCCTTTCTCTCATTCCATAAATGCCGTTTATTGAATCGGCAAGGTTCTTCAGCTTATCAAACTGTTGTCTGGCCGCTTCTTCCCCGATATTAATCAGTTCATCCGCATTTGCAAAATCAATGGCAGCATTGTCCCTGAATTCGGGTTCAATCAGGATATCACACAGCTTTTTTCCGGATTGGCTCCTTTCGGAAGCCATAATGTACAAAGATTGTTCCAGCACCGCTGTCAGGCTCTTTATCTCATCTTTCTGAAACGCCCTGAAACCGCAATCTGAGCCAATGATTATATCAGCCCCCATATCTTTCACTTCCTCAACAGGAAAGTTATTCACCATTCCGCCATCCACCAGCAGCCTGTTATCAATCTCAACAGGAGTGAAAATGGTCGGGATGGCCATGCTTGCCCTGATGGCATCCGGCAGATAACCCCTGTCAAGTATGACCTGCTTCCCTTCGACAATATCGGTTGCGATACAAAGAAAAGGTACCGGAAGTTCACTGAAATCGGATACATCCTGGTATGGCCAGATCAGGCCTGAAAGCAGCAGAGAAACATTTTGCCCTGACCTGAGTCCGCTGGGAAGCTTCGGACGAAATTTTTCAGCCTGAAATGATATAAAGTACCTCCGCGACTCTTCTTTTTCTTCAATAGACAGGTTGTTAATCGCTACCCCGTCACTAAGAAGGTATGGCCAATCCTGTCTTAAAACAAGATTTTCCAGTGTTTTTGCATCATACCCCAGGGCATACAAAGCTCCGACAATGCTTCCCATACTTGTCCCGCCAATATAATCAACGGTCAGTCCTGCTTCTTCAAGTACTTTTAAGACACCAATATGTGCAATACCCTTTGCTGCGCCACCGCTAAGAACCAGACCTATTTTCGGCCTTCCGGCATCAGCGGCCTGCCCGTAAACCTGAAAAAAAACAGAAATGTGTATTAAGATCAGAAAACAGACAAAATGATTTAACATATCCTTAAAAACAACCTGATTGCGATTTTATAAGGCAAGTTAAGAATATTGTTGTATCTTTAAGAAGCACGTCATGTTAAATTTTTTAAAATAAATCCTGAAAATCTGATATTTTTGTTATTTATAATAATTCCAAATAATTTACACTTTTCATTTATAAATCATCTTTACTATGAATTATGATGTCTTAATCATTGGCAGTGGTCCGGGAGGTTATGTGGCAGCTATCAGGGCTGCCCGGCTCGGAATGAAGGCAGGTATCGTGGAAAGAAGTGAATTGGGGGGGATATGCCTCAACTGGGGATGCATCCCGACAAAATCCCTGCTAAAAAGTGCGCAGGTATTCGATTATATAAAGCATGCCGGAGAATACGGCATTTCTGTCAGCGGTAATCCGGTTCCTGACTTTCCGGCCATGATCAGGCGAAGCCGGGAAGTTGCCGGCGCTATGAGCAAAGGTGTCCAGTTTCTGCTGAAAAAAAACAAAATAGATCATGTTGCCGGTTCCGGAAGAATTGCAGATACCACAACTGTTGAAGTAACCGAAGCCGATGACAAAAAAACAAAGCTGAAAGCCAGGCATATTATCCTTGCAACAGGTGCCAGATCCAGAGAATTGCCAGGCCTGAAACAGGATGGGAAAAAAATCATTGGTTACAGGGAGGCACTTGTGCTGGAGAAATTACCCGGATCAATGGTCGTTGTCGGCTCAGGGGCAATAGGAAGTGAATTCGCTCATTTCTATAACACCCTTGGTACCAAAGTAACACTGGTTGAGTTCCTGCCAAATATTGTACCGCTTGAAGATGAAGAGGTCTCAAAACAGCTTGAACGTTCATTTAAAAAAGCCGGGATGACTGTTATGACAAATTCCGCTGTTGAATCAGCCGATATCAGCGGGAAAAAATGCAAGGTAAAAGTAAAGACAAAAAAAGGAGAAGAACTTGTTGAAGCCGACATTGTATTGTCTGCAGCCGGCATTACTCCGAATATTGAAGGCATCGGACTGGAAGAAGCAGGGGTTGAACTGGAAAATGGTAAAATAAAGGTCGATGAATTTTACCGTACAAATGTCAAAGGCATTTATGCCATCGGTGATATCGTTCATGGTCCTGCCCTTGCCCATGTCGCATCAGCTGAAGGAATTGTATGCGTTGAAAAAATTGCCGGGAAGAATCCCCTGCCTCTTGATTATAATAACGTCCCTGCCTGTACCTATACCAGCCCTGAAATTGCATCTGCCGGTTATACGGAAAAACAGGCAAAGGAAGCCGGCTATGAAGTCAGGGTTGGCAGGTTCCCTTATACTGCTTCGGGAAAAGCAAGTGCGTCAGGACACAAGGAAGGATTTGTCAAGCTTGTCTTTGATGACAGGTATGGCGAGCTTCTTGGCGCCCATATGATTGGTGACAATGTCACCGAAATGATTGCAGAAATGGTGGTGGCAAGAAATCTTGAAACAACAGGGCATGAGATCATAAAATCCGTCCATCCGCATCCCACCATGTCAGAGGCAATTATGGAAGCAGCTGCTGCCGCCTGGGGAGAAGTGATACATATTTAATATATTTCGGATCTGATAAAAATACTGACATCCTTTTTTAATAGATCCCGAATTTGATGTTCATATTAACAAAGGGAGCTGCAAGGTCTTTATCAGTAAATCTCTCCAGATCGGAATTAACAATAAACCGGTATCCTCCTCCCAAACCTATCCTGATTACCCTGGTCAGATTTATCTCCATATTTATCGCCGGCTCCACTACAAAATATATACCTCCTTCAACCAGTTTTTCATCAACGATACCGGAGACAGGATTTGGTTCAGTCTTTTCCAGCAGCAGGATACCGCCTCCGCCTATCAATGTCGGGAAGGAAATCTGAACAGGGGAGTTAAAAGTGGTCACATAATCAAAATAAAAGCCTCCGTAAATCATTACCTCGTTGAGCCCTACTATCTCACCGGTGGTACCAGGAGCTTCGGTTAATGCCTCAGTTAAAAAGCCGCCTACAGAAAAACCAAAAGCATAATGATGGTCAAACAGAAGAGCTCCCTTTACTCCACCGTATACGACACCGGTATTGAACAAAGACGAATACCTGACTTCAGGGGCAATGAAAAGCGACCATTCTGCCGGCCTGTCCTTGCCGAACAAATGCTTTGTCTCCTTCTGCCCCAAAACAGAATGAGGGATTATTATCAACAGTAAAAATAAGCACCTGGTTAAAAGTTTCATCAGAATATATTTATTTAATTTATGATGCTGCATGCAACCATTCCCGGTAAACCGGGATTCGTTTCATGGATGTTAAATTGCTGAATGATCAGAAGCATCAAAAATAAATATCATTCATCAATATTAAGCAATAATTTGATAAGTAAAACGGATTGTTTGACCAAATGCAGGACACAGCTTTTTTATAACCCCTCAAAAGTTGTTCTGATTTACAGTCCGGAATCATGGTTTTTCATCGACCGAAGTCACAATCCTGCATAATTTACACTGATTATCAACTAAATATTAACATTTCACCTGTTTTTAAAGTTGTTATAACCAGCTGTATTTCTGCCTTTTGAAGATTCTGCCCATGGCTTTCAGTGTGGTTTTGTTAAAATGTTGGTTTTAACCAAGTACGAAATTAATTACTTTTAGTATGGAAAAGTGCTCAAATACGGGTCTTTTAAGGGCTGAGGTCATGCAACATATTAATGTATATTTTCGTAAAACCTGTAATATAAACTATCGGAGGTGTGAATGCGTTTTTTATTGATTCCGGTGCTTTTGTGCAGCAGTATCTTTATAGTTAATTCTCAACTAATTGAATTTGAATTATATTCTGATTCAGCAATCTGTTTTAACGATTCATCAGGAAGGATTACCATTAAAATTACCAAAGGTTATCCTGAATTTGAAATCAGGCTGTATGACAAGAAACCGGCCATTAAGCAAAAAGTATTACTGAAGATTATAAGTGAAGATACCCTGATCGTTATTGATAAATTAGCTTCAAAACTGTATTTCATAACTGTCAGAGATGCTGCAGACAATATGATGGAAAAACAAATCAAAATAGGTCAGCCTGAGAAACTTGGCTTTCATAAAATATCAGTGGAAAAAGGATTGTCAGATCCCGGATCTTCCGATGCTGTTCTGAAAGTCAATCCGTTCGGAGGTACACCTCCTTATACAGTAGTCTGGGATTACAATGCCGGTAATCAGACAGGTTTTTATGCCAGGAATATCGGAAAAGGATACTATTCATGCCTGATAAACGATGCTAATAACTGTGGTCCTGTGGAGGCTACCATTACATTCAATGAATTTTTGTTTAAGGATTACATGGGTACACAACAATAACAACCTGAAAATGAAATGTCCGTCAAAAAAATAAATCATTCACTGATGAAACGTACATGAGACCAATAACTTAAATAAAAATCAAACACATGAAATATATAATGACCACAGCTCTTTTGATGTTCTTTCTCGCAGGTAAAATACCGGCACAGGTAATTGACTTTGAAATTGAAACAACAGATGCAGGTGATGACCTGATAAACATCACGATTACGATGTCCGGCAACAATTATGCATCAGATATCAGCCTGTGGGACAAAGAACCATGGAACAACGGAAAAGAAATTAAGTCGGTTAAAGACATTGAAATCCAGGTTTATACATTTGAAAATCTGCCAAAAGACAACTATATCGTAATAGTAACAGATTCAAATGGTAATTCGAGGGGAAAACCGGCCGGTTTTTCAGATAATAACGAATAATGAAATTTAATTGATAGATTAATTAACCGTGTTTAAAATGACACAGACAGCTAAAAATAATATCATGAGATATATTCCCTTTGGGATATTTCTCATAATCTCCTTAAGTTCATACAGTCAATCTGCGAATTTCACACCTGAAATAACGGGATGCCCGGGAAGTCCTGCCGGAAAAATGACCATAACAATATCAGGAGGATCACCTTTATACGATTTTGTTTACAAATCAGGAGGAATCCTTTCAGGCAATCCATGGATCGATATCAAACGAAACACAACTGATACTTTTGCGGAGGTCAGCGGACTGGGTGAGGGGAAATATACATTTTTGGCACAACATAATAACGGAGTTACGGTAAGCTTCATTGAATACACCTATACCTTTTTAAAATATGATCCGATCACCGTAAAAAAGGGACTGACCTGTTATGACGGAAGTGATGCTGAGCTTGAGGCACATCCGAAAGGAGGTAATCCTGCATATGATTACAAATGGTATAAAAATGTTCTGTCACCAGGCAGTGAGATCGGCTTAAGCCAGGTTCTGACAGGTGTTGACCGCGGATTCTATATAGTCCAGATCACCGACCAGGACAATTGCCAAGTCCAGGCAACCATTCTTTTTAATGAATTTAATTCCAATCCGGCAGTCCGTGACAGCATACCTCCAAAAATAAATGTAGGAGTTGCCACCTCTACACCCACATGTGAAGGTGCCAACGGAGGTTCGGTTACTGTTAACGGATCAGGAGGCATATTACCGAATAACTTTGCAATAAAGCATATTGGCTTTGCTGATTCGGTATTTCAGGCTGGCAATAACATTTTTACCGGTTTAAGAAGTGGTTATTATATACCTTATGTATTAGACAGCAGAGGTTGCGCAAAAAGCGGCTCAAATATCCTCGTCGATTCCGTTCCTCAGCCTGTTGGACCAACCCTCAGTGCCAAAACACCCGATCTGGCAACTGTCTGTGAAGGTACCGGCGTATCCGCCACCTTCAATGCAGGCACGGGAGGCGTGGGATGCTCCGACGAATTTGAATACAGAAC
>JAFGBD010000065.1 GCA_016933335.1 Bacteroidales bacterium
CGGGACTTGCAGCGGGCACATACACATTCACGGTAACCAATGCGGAAGGATGCACCTCAGAGCCATCGGCCGCTGCGGTCATCAATGATTTACCGGAGATCACGGGTCAGAATGAAATATCAGTGAAAGAGGACAGCTCCCTGACAATTACCACAGCACATCTTATAATAGAGGACTCGGATAATACGCCTGCAGAAATGACTGTTTTAGCCGGTCCCGGTAATCATTATACTGTTTCAGGAGATCATACAATCATTCCGTTTTTGAATTACCATGGCACTCTTACTGTTCCATTAACGGTAAATGACAGCCTTTCCACGAGCTGTGTGTATAATGCAAACATTATCGTTAATCCTGTAAACGATCCTCCTGTTGTAAGTGATATACCTGATCAGAGTATTCCGGAAGGCGATGGTTTTGCTGCTATTCCACTGGACAATTTTGTTCATGATACAGACAATACAGACAATCAGATAACCTGGACATTTTCAGGAAGCAGTAAATTTTCTGTAATCATCAACTCAACAACAAGAGTAGCAACCATATCACCAAAGAACCCTGAATGGAATGGTTCAGAGACCATTACTTTCACGGCAACAGACCCGGGGCTTGCATCTGATTCCAGCGCAGCAACATTTACCGTAATACCGGTTAATGATCCTCCTGTACTTGGCGGGATGGAATCTTCCTCCATTACCTATCTTGAAGGTTCAGGTCAGCTGATTATTACAGAGCATATCACAGTATCCGATACCGATAATCTGAACCTTAATTCTGCTTCTGTTGTAATCAGCAGCGGTTACAAACCTGCTGAAGATCAGCTGATATATAATGGTGGCAGCTACATTACAAATACCTGGAATTCCACTACCGGAGTTCTCAGTTTGAATGGCCCGGCTTCCGTTCAGAATTTTCGTGATGCTTTAAGGAATGTCAGATACATAAATTTAAACAATAACAATCCCTCAGAAAATCAAAGAATAGTTACATTTTATGTGTATGACAGTGTTACTGTAAGCAACCCGGTGAGCAGGACAATAACCGTTAAAGGCCTGAACGATGAACCACAACTGAGCGGTATTGAAAAATTCAATCTTGACTATCCTGAAGGTTCGGGACCAACTGCCGTCACCGCAACGGTTCTTGCAAGTGACCCGGACAACTTAAATCTTACAGGGGCTGCCGTCTGGATTTCCGCCGGCTTTATTGCAGATGAAGATAGTATGAGTTTTACAGATATCCACGGTATTTCAGGAAGCTGGGAGCCTTCAGCCGGTATCCTCAATCTTACGGGCATTTCATCAGTCGCCAATTATCAGTCAGCTTTGAGAAATATCCAATATACAAACACAAATACAGGTAATCCTAATGAGTCTCTCCGGACTGTTTCATTCTATATCAAAGACAGCCTTGCAATAAGCAATACAGTTACCAGGAAAATCAAAATAACCGGTGTGAATGATCAACCGGTATTAAGTAATATTGAAACCGGTGCGATTGTATATCATGAGGGAGATAAACAAACAAAGATTACCAATACTTTAAAAATCACTGATCCGGATAATGAATTTTTGAGTTCTGCTGTTGTTACAATATCTGAAAACTATATAAAGACGGAGGATTTGCTTGTTTTTACAGACCAGCATGGTATTACAGGTATATGGAATGCTGTATCGGGTACCATGATACTTTTGGGTAATGCAACCATAACAGATTATCAGGCAGCTTTAAGAAGTGTTGCATACATCAATAACAATCAGATTAATCCGGGTGCCCTGACACGGAAAATCACAATTTCTGTTAATGACGGTGACTTAAGCAGCAAAACCGTAATAAGGATTATCAATGTGATTCCGGTAAATGATCCTCCGGTTGCACAAAGCGTCATCATAACCGGTAACAGAATCATTAATTCTGTTTTAACCGGGAGTTACACCTTTATTGATCCTGAGGGTGACAATGAAGGAGCTTCTTTATATAGATGGTTCCTGTCAGAGAGCTCTTCAGGTCAGAAAAAATCTATAATTTCCGGCGCATCGTCCAAACAATACCAGGTACAATATAATGACGGGGGCAAGTGGATTGGTTTCACGGTGAATCCGAGGGACATTAATGGTGACACAGCAGCATCGGGTTTCAGCAGTCCGTGGTATTATATCAATGCTGCTCCGGTTGCAGGGAATCTTAATGTTGAAGGATTGATAGGGCTTGATCAGACTATTACCGCAACCTTCGATTATACTGACCTGGAAAATGATCCGGAGAATTCATCAGAACACAATTATAAGTGGTACAGGGCGAATGACAAAAATGGTACCGGTAAGACATTAATTGCCGGAACGAAGAGTTATCAAATAGTAAGCCAGGATGATCAAAAGTATATCAGTTTTGAGATCATCCCTGCAGCCAGCATTGGTTCACTGCATGGGATACCTGTTCAAAGTAGCTGGTACGGACCGATCGTGAGATTGCCGAATGCTGTAATAAGCGGATCAGATACGGTTTGCCAGGGAGATGAGGCTAAATTATCAGTCCATTTAACAACCGGAAATCCTCCGTGGAGTTTTACCTATACTATCAATAATCAAAATCCAGAAACTGTCTCCGGAATATATGAAACTAGATATATACTTAAAGTATTACAGGAAGGCCGCTATAAACTTGATTCTGTCAAAGATAACAGCAGAAAAGGAACTGTTTCTGGTGAGGCTTTTGTGATATTTTATACATCACCATCTGCACATTTATCAGGAGGAGGGACCATATGTGAAGGAACGACCGCATCCCTCAGGATTGACCTGGCAGGAAATCCTCCATATATGGTCAAATATAAAAATGACAATTCAGTCTCCGGTACAATAAACAATATCCCATCGTCTCCGGGATTTTTCAAAGTGAAAACGGCTGGTAAATACACCCTGACAGAAGTCTCTGATAAATATTGTAAAGGAACGGTAAGCGGTTCAGCTCCGGTAACCGTATTGCCTGCACCGGACGTTGATATACACGGACTTAATACGGTTTACAGTGTAAACAGCGATCCAATTCCGGTTTATGGAGTACCTTCCGGTGGAACCTTTGACGGAGATGGAATCATACTAAAAGATGATACTGTGTTTTTCCTTCCTTCCTGGGCCGGTGTTGAAAATTCACCACATAAGATTTCTTATTATTATCAAAGTCCTGTCAACGGATGTATGGGTAAAGACACGATTATGATAGATATTCTTGAAGTACATGCTGATATATCTTTCCCGGATAACAAGACCATCTTCTGTTACAATGATCCACCGTTTGAGATCAGAGGACTCAATTTGAAAAATGTAACAGGTAATTTCAGAATTTCAGGTAACACGGGTATTATTGATAACGGAGATAATACTGCTGTCATAAATCCATTGGAATTGTCAGGCGGAGAATACAAGGTTACATACAGCTATTTTGATAAAACCTGG
Source organism: Bacteroidales bacterium (assembly GCA_016933335.1). Taxonomy (GTDB): domain Bacteria; phylum Bacteroidota; class Bacteroidia; order Bacteroidales; family UBA10428; genus JAFGPL01. Next base: position 3,456 of record JAFGBD010000065.1, read on the forward strand.
CTGGAATACAGCGAAAAATTCAGGATTGAATACGTCGACCCGATTTGGTTTGCAGGTTTTGATAAAAATACATTCTGTAATAATGATAGCCCTTTGATACTAACAGGGAATAAGGAAGATGGCATATTTTATGGTAACAGTGTAACCGGTAATTCAAATACCGGATTTCGGTTCAATCCGGATCTCGTACCAAGCGGAACCGATACCATATATTTTAAATATACAACAATAAATGGATGTGAAAGAAAGACATATGAGGTAGTAAATGTGAATCCTGCACCTGTCATCAGTTTTCATGTGCTTGATTCATGTATTTCACGTAGCAAAGAAGATTCTGTCATATTCATCAACAGCACTCAGTCAACAGATATTATTATTGGCTGGTACTGGGATTTTGACGATATTGGTTCCGGTCAGGCTAATTACAGCAACCTGGAAAATCCAAAGCATCTTTACACCAAAGCCGGGACCAAGATTGTTATGCTAAGTGCCACAACAGATAAAAGCTGCATTGCTTTCAGAGAATCAAGGATTAACCTGGGAGACAAGCCGCAGGCTGATTTTAACTGGAATACCGAATGTTACCGGCCTGATCAGCCAGTACTATTCTCAAATCAATCCAGGACAGGTATCGGGATACTGGATAAATTTGAATGGCAGGTACAACTGGCCGATACCCTGGAAATATTCAAATCAGATAGTCTGTCATACGCTTTTCCCGGGTCAGGTGATTATCGTGTTGGTTTTAAAGTTGAAACTAATTTTGGCTGTACTGATTCCATTATGCATGATTTTTCTTTAAGGCCAGTTATCAGTATTGCAGATGATCCTTATTATGAAGATTTTGAGACAGGTAAAAATGGCTGGATAAAAACTGAAGATTCACACGCGGCATCGAATAGCTGGAAATTTGGCTTTTCTGAAGAAGATTTTCCCGGCATGATTTCGGGCGCATATTGCTGGTATACAGATATCATTGCAGAAAAAGCGGAACATTCATGGATTATCAGTCCCTGCTTTAACTTTTCCACCAGCAAAAAACCCATGATAAGAATTAATGCATGGAGAAGTTTCGATAAGTTAAGTGACGGGGCAGTGATGCAGTACACTGATGACAATGGAGAACATTGGTATAACGTTGGAGCCATTAATGATGGTATAAACTGGTACAACGCGTACGCCATTGAAGGAGAACCCGGCGGGCAGTCAATCGGGTGGTCAAATATTGAAGACAAAGGCTGGACCGAGATGAGACACAGCCTGGATTCGCTAAAAAGCA
>JAFGBD010000066.1 GCA_016933335.1 Bacteroidales bacterium
AGCATGTTCTTTGAAAAAAACCTGTTGTTCCGGGGAGTAAGGCAGTTAAAAAAAGGTATGATTTTTAGAAGTAGTCTGATACGATTATGGGGCGAGGATGTACGATCCTCAATTGGGGAGGTGGCACAGAATGGACCCGATGGCAGAAAATCATTTTAATATGACACCTTATAATTATGTTCTTAATAATCCTTTAATATATATCGATTTATTTGGTTTGGACACAACTATTGTGCTTGAACCTGTCGTATGTGTAGGTCAAAGGAGAATAAAAGTAACACCTCGAATTCAAGAAATGATTTGGGAAAATTCTTCCACTTCTCAAAGTAACTATGATTCAGGATCTAGTAATTCATTACCGCCCAAATGGCCAGTAGCAGTTGCTGATGCAACATCGGTAATAGGATTTCTTAGGAGTTCAGGCGTTGAATTTCAGGAGTTAACTGGATTAAAGCTTGGAGAACTTAGCGGAGGAAGGTATCGAGTTTATGGGTCAACCTTCTTTGGAAATCAATCCACTAAGATTGTTAAGCTTACTAAGGCAGTAAAAATAGGCGGTATATTAGTTTCTGCTGTACTTGTTAGCGCAGATTTATATGATGCGTATTTTAATGGAAAAGTAGGTGCCGAACAAGCTGCGGCTGAGCAAAGATTAATAACCGATATACTTATTGTAGGTGTTTATGCTATTAATGCAGAAGCTGGTTTATTAATAACCGCTGGTCAAATTCTAATGAATTCTGAAGAAGTACAAAGAGGTGTTCAACAAGAATTGGAAAGAAAAAGAGAAAAACAAGGAATATGGAGTTTACCACAAGGACCAATTTATTTTGAACAAGGGGACTAAAGTATAATTAATTATGAATCTTTACTATCTATTTTATTATAGAATATACAAAGCAACGTATAAATCTAATAAAGATGTTGTCGAATGGACCAGTATGGTCGCTTTAAGTGTTCTTGTCTTTTTCAATGTTGTCACTTTATTCGCGTTCATTTATTCATATATACCAAAAGCCATAGTTAAGAAAGGGATTTTTGTTATGGGAATGCTTTTGATTTTAGGCATCAATTATTTTATATTCATATTTAAAAGGAAATATGAAAAAATTATTGATAATTATTCCATCAAGAAAGGAGTGAATAACTTTTTTACTGGAATATTAACTTTAATTTATATTATAGGTTCAATATTACTGATGTTTTATGTTTTAAAAAGAATGCCCCTCTTATAGTTAAAACTTTTAAAAAACAGAAATTAGCGCCAGCATCCACTGGTGCCTTTTTGTTTTTAACCAACAGGTATTAAAGATTAGCTAGGTTTTATTTTTTTGGATTAGACGAACCTGGTTTGCCCGTAGAGGCAGGTTTTTGTTGTGGTTTTTGCGCTGCAAAATCCACCGTAAAATTAAAACATCATTCCCAATATTGGGAAAATTTTTGAAAATAAATGATTCAGAAATTTGCGGTAAAATGAAGGAAAAATAATAAAGCTAAATCGTGGAATATAAATATCCATTATGGAATGGGGTATTGAAATTGATCAACTGGCAGATGAATTAGAAAAAAATACCGGTTATTGCTTTTGCCTGGTTTTATACAGGCATTTTCTCATAACAATTCAGACAAACCTGGCCCATGTTAACTTCTTTTCTCTTTTGAGCTGCGTGACGAATAGCTGTTTTGAACATGTCCTTGTCAGGGCAGGAACCATTAAAAACCTCCGAAGGTGTTAAACCATACAAAGCTGAATGTGGTTTATTGTTATACTGTTCAATTGCCCATGCAAGATATTGGATGGTCTGTTCAATATTCAGCAACTTTGTTGTGAAGAGGAAATCATATTTAATTCGCTTATTCACTGCTTCAACCATACTGTTGGAAAAAAGAATGTCACATTGTGCAACCAGCTTTCTAATATTGCTGTCATGGCTGTTGGTAAACACATCAACCATCCCTTTGTTTTCTGTACCGTCATCACAGATCAGGTCGACATAGGGATAGATTTTGTCAAGGTTATATTTATTAAAAGCTTCTGATATATTCTGAAATGTAATTTTTGCCGAGTATTCCAAAGACGCTTTCCAATTAAGAATAAAACGTGAAAAGTTATCGACAAGAAAATATAAATAAATCCTGGTATGATCTAAGGGTCTGAAAATGGTTACATCCATATGCAGGATACGTTTGGGAGCTTCTGATCTGATACCGGCTGAATATTTTTTCTTATCCGGTCTTGATCGCTGCAGATTGAGTTTATTTACATACTTATAAAATGTTGTTCTGCTGAAAAATGCTGCTTTATCCCGCAGAATCTGATAAAATACCGGGGTAATATTCCAATGACGATATTGTGGCTTTGCCAAATACCTCTTTATCACATCTACCTCTTTAAAAGTTAATTGATTATGATATACCTTTCTGCATAAATTACCAGGAGAGATCTTACATGTAATTTTCTTCTTCCATGCATAGTATTGCTGGTATGTGATTCCAAATGCCCTGAGAGCTTTATTTTGTCCAATAGTATCTTTAACCATATCAATGGTTTGTATTACTAACTTTCCTGACCGGTGCAACAATTTCTTTTTGTTTTTTATAGTTTCAAATATATTCATATATGTAGAATATATGAAATAGAGTGCTTTTGCAGCCTTGAGAAGGGTCGCTTTTGAATGAAAGTCTTTTATCATTTGAAGATTATCTTCATAAGAGCTTAACAAATCCAGACCAAACAGAAGGCCTGTATCCCGATTTTTCCAGTTACAAAGTGTGCTTGAAGGAATATGATTCATTATTTCTCTGGGTAGTATTCCTAGCTTGTATTGAAGAATAATATCAGTATGGTATGAACGCTTCATAAATTTTGGTTGAAAAAACAAAACTATGTTCTTTAGTAATTATTGATTTGACAATTTAAGAAATATAGTCAGATTATTTAATGGTGACAAAAGATAAAGTAAGTATCTTGCATATATTTTACTCTCTTATGGTTTCTATTTTTATGTCTCAGATTTGAATAAACAGGAAAAATAAAAGTATTTTATTTTAATGAAAAATAATTTTGCAGCCATTCTGGCCGTCGAAAGCTTTTTACTGGAAAACAGCCTGGTCATTAATGGCGTAACATACCTTAGAGACTTTCATGCCGCTGAAATGTATGATATCAGCCTTCATAAATTACATAAGCTTGTAATGAAAAATCCGGCACGATTTCCTCCTGATTTTGTTATAAAAATTCCGAATGACGGATATGCTTTCACTTATTCCGGCCTGATGATGCTGGCAGCCTTGGTTAAAAGCAAAAGAGCAGACCAGATTAGCATTCAGTTAATAGAATATACAGTGAATGCTATAAACAAATGCGGTATTTCGGTTTTTGAACTTCTTTCAAAAGAATTAAAGTAACTATGAACTTTTGATTTTCGATTAATTCTGATTGTCATTGCTTTGAGGCTTAAAAATGAAGATGTTTGCAATATGCAATAGAAGGCAGGTCACCGGTTTGTAAACACAACCGAAAGATACCGGTTAATGAACAGGAAGGGTTGAAAGATCAGATAGAAAAGTATCATTCGTTGAAATAAAGACAAAATGAGTATTAATCCTTTGATGTATAGAAAAATAACAATATAGTAACGGTAATAAAAAGAGGCACTTCAAAAGAATAAATCCGTTCTTTACTAGAATCACATGATAAGCAGACCAAAAAAGGTATTGACATATAAAAATGCCAGATGCTTAACCTTAAAGAAGATCCATTAGAATTGCAAAAAAAGTGGCGTAACTAATGGGAATAATCTTTTGTCAGGCCGCGCAAATATGGAGCCTCAGATTTTTCTTTTCTTTTGTTTTTTTGGTTTTCGTTTTAAGAGTTTCCGGGCACTGTCAATTGCTATGCAGCAAATATTGCCATAAGATTCTTCTCCTTCTTCATATAATTGATAGGCATTAACAAAATTGAAATATGCCTTTATTGCCTTAGGACTGTTTTTTGCTTCAATGAGTGTGGTGTATGAAGATAACCTCAAGTCTTCCCGGATAATATCCTCCACATAAGTCTTTAATACTTGATCGGGAATAAAAATTTCTTTATCGAGCTTTTTTTGTAGCTTTTTTCTTTCAGCTTTTGTTCCTTCAGGAAACTTTTTTGCAATTCCTTTTTTTATCGCGATATAATCTTCCTGAGACCTTGCTGGAAACGCCATCAGGCAGTTGCCTTCTTCATCAGGTGGGTAAAGCCACATGGTTTGTTTAAGTGATTTCTTTATTTTTCTTGGTAACCGGTAATGTTCCATAAACAGCTTATTATACATTGTCATTGTGCAATGGTTCTAACTCTTTAAGGTCCTGATCAAATGGCAAAAGATCACTTATAGGTGATTTTAACCGGTTACAGGTTTTAATATCATCCAGTTCATCAAGTTCTTCCAACATTTTTTCATAAATGTATAGACTGTATCATGCTTGCTTTTTTCCTTTACTGTCAGTAATGTCTTATGTTTTCATGAACACTGCACATTCCATCTCAAAATTAAAAAATATTCCCTGCCTGCCGACCTTTAGATTTGGTAATTGTTTAAAAAAAAAGAATATTTTGTGATTTTGTCATTGATAGTTGAGTAAAAACATGTTGATAAAAGAAGTTAACTTTGTTAAATAGAAATGAAATCATGAACACAGTTGCCATTAGGAAAAAAATACATGAATATATAGACCATGCAGACGAACGTTCTCTGCGATTGGTTTACAGCATGGTAAGAAGCGAAGAAGGTAAAACTGAAACCGATTTTTACTCCACCACTACTGAAGAGATGATAACCAGGGCTAATAGTTCTTTAAAATCTGTTGAAGAAAGAAAAACAAGAAATATCAGGGCATTTAAAAAAGAAATCGACGAGTGGATGAAAAATCCGGCTATAAGATAGAGATCATAACAGATGTTGAGTTATTTTACATTGAGGTATTAGAGTACTTATATTCAGAATACTGAACAATATTTGAACCGCTGTTATCTCGAACTTCCTCTATCCCTTTCGGGGTGGTCCCGCCTTGAGCGGGACGACTCTCCCGACTCAAAGTCGGGATGCGTTAGCCAAATGAGAAAAAAAAGACGAGATGGGAAAAATCCAACCCGTCTTTCATGTCGGGGTGGTGTGACTCGAACACACGACCCCTTGCTCCCAAAGCAAGTGCGCTAGCCAACTGCGCCACACCCCGAATTTTATGTTGTTTAAATCATTTCCAAATTTGTTGTTGGTTTTGAACCCACGACCCTCCCGACTCAAAGTCGGGATGCGCTAGCCAACTGCGCCACAACCCGAAAATATTTATAAACCCTTAAATCAAAGCGGCACAAAGGTATTAAAAATTGATAAATACTCAAACACATTTTACAGGAATGCCTTATAGTGCTGATTATGAGAGATGTTTATAATAAGTTATTTTTTTATAATTTTATTGATGTAAACAAAACTGTAAAAATGAACCGATACAGAAATCTGTTATCCATACCGGCCACACTTTTTTTTATTGTTCTTTTTTTTACATCCTGCTCAGTCATCCAGCCACAAAATCCTTATGGAAGTTCAAATACAGGAAACCCGATGGAACCTACCAGGCAGGTTAACCGTGTATATCCGTTCCAGCGTGATAACAACAGATACCTCGATTCAAATAAAAAGAAAAAAAAGAGCCGGACAAAGATCAGGCAAATATATGGATTTGATTGCCCCTGGGATAAAACCTACAGTTCCAAAGCACATAAAAAGATTGAGCGTAAATTATGGTGGAGGAAGTTAATGCTGAAAAGAGAAATCAGGAGGAATAAATGATAATAAAGGGGATTAACTGAAACAAAAACAATTGCAGGGCTGCGCCCTTATCATCTTTATTTTCTTCCAGTTGCTCAAACAGGTTTGGCAACTATCCGAAAATAAAAATGCCCCTTTCGGGGCAATTGTTTTTGTTTTGCGGAGAGAGGGGGATTCGAACCCCCGGTACCCCTTGCAGAGTACGGCGGTTTAGCAAACCGCTGGTTTCAGCCACTCACCCATCTCTCCTGGTGGTTAAACAGCTTCAGTTCAGAGCAGCACAAAAGTATAAAATCAATTTACAATCACAAAATATTCCGGTTGAAATAGCGGTTCAAAACATTGTACTCCAGCCCTGATCGGGTAAACCACAAAAGAATTGAAAAGTTAATTCGTGTTATAGTAATATTTGTTGATGATCCTGAAAAACTCTTCGTAAATAATTGGTTTGGTTAGAAAATCATCGACATGGCAGTCGTTAAAAGATCCTTTCTTTATATCATAAGCATAAGCCGTTTGCATCACAACATAAATATCATGCTTGATTTTCCTGATTTTTTTGATGGTTTCACAACCATCCATACCCGGTAATTTGTAATCCATCAGCACTAACTGAATATTATCCGTTGCCTTAAACGACTCAATTGCCTCTTCGCCGGTATTGACTATTAAAAAGGATTCGATGTTTTCTTTACCGAATAATTCCCTGAATAATTCACAGCTTACAATGTCATCCTCAACCACCAGAATTGTTTTATTATTCATTATTGTATGTTTCCTTTAAATTTTCAACATATATTCCTTTATTTCAAATTTAAAGGAAATAAAGTTTATAACAAATAATTGATTTCACAATATTTATATCAAAGTGGTTTCCTGGCACCCGGAACAATAATTCTAAAGATGTTAAAAACAATTTTTCCTGTCATTTGGAATATATTTGTAACTGAATTGTTATATTATTATTTGAAATCTTTAATTTTATCTTCTTCTTACCGTTATTATAGAAGTGCATTATATGATTAAAAGAATTACCCTGCTGCTTATCATCGTCAGTTTTAATACTGTTTTTATTTATTCCCGGTCAGATACCGATAGCCTTCTGGAAAGGATTAATGAACTTCGAATTAAGTCAGAGGAGCTCGGTTCACAAGGAAACTACAAACAAGCCCTTCAGCTATATAAGCAATATGCAGGGCTTAAAGATTCAGTCATCATTGCGCTTCATACAGATCAAATAAGTAATCTCAGGGAGAAATACGAAAAAGAAGCCATTATTAATGAGATGAAATTACAACAGGCTGAAACAGAAAGATCTGTAAGCGACAGAAGAAAACACAACCGGACAATCATATTATGGATCGTTGCATTTGCGGTCTTGGCCATTTTACTGTTATTGTTTTACCGGCATTTGAGAATTAGCCGGAAAACCATGAGCCTGATGCAACAGCAAAATGCACAGTTTAAGAATCAAAATGAAACCATTGAGAATCAATCCGGGGAGATTGCCAGCCACCTGACGTATGCGAGCATTATTCAATCAGCTATCTTAACGCATTATAGTGCGTTTGAAGAGAACTTTTCAGAATATTTCATATTCTTTAAACCAAAACATATTGTAAGTGGTGATTTTTACTGGACAACAAAAAAGGATAAAACAATATACCTGGCTGTTGCCGATTGTACCGGTCATGGTGTACAGGGTGCATTTATAGGTTTTCTCGGAATGACATACCTGAATGAGATCATCAATAAAATGCAACTGCAATATACCGATGATATATTAAGCCAGCTTAGCACCAAAATAAGGCAAAGCCTGTCAGAAAATGACCTGACATTTGAAGCACAGGACGGGATGGATATCGGCCTCTGCATGATTGATACCGAAAAAATGGAATTGCAGTTTTCAGGTGCTTTCAATCCTGTTTATATCATCTCACGGAATAACCTGGAGGTTTTGCGGGGAGACAGGATCCCTATCGGTTATTCAACAAAGGAGGATGTCTATTTTTCAAGACATCATTTTAAGCTCAGTGAAGGCGATATTATTTACCTGCTCTCTGACGGATATTGCGACCAGCTTGGAGGAGAAGGCAGGAAAAAGTTTATGGCAAAACGCTTCAGCCACCTGCTGCTTGATATCTACCAGTTTCCGCTGGAAAAGCAGAAAGAATGGCTTGATAAAACCTTTTATGAATGGATGGGAAATAACGACCAGGTGGATGATGTAACTGTTATAGGGGTTAAAATATAAGGCACAACGCGGGTCATTACCTGTTATCGGGGGAAAGATCTATATATACCACTTTTTTTGTTTCAAAATAATCTTCAGAAAAGAACGAACTGATATTGAAGATCTCGTGGTTGTATTCAATGTCTTTTAATTCTTCTTCAATACTGCCCCCTTTTAAACAAAGTATACCATTATGCATGGAATTGAAACTTTCTTTCAGAATCATATCCCTGATCCAGCATATCAATTGCGGTATGCCGGTCACAGCCCTGCTTACAATAAAATCAAACTCAAGGCCGATCGCTTCAACACGGGTACACCGGGTCATGCAATTTGCCAGGCCGGTTTCTCTGATGATATTGTCTGCAACTTTGATCTTTTTTGCTATGGAATCTGCAAGTAAAAAGTGTGTTTCCGGGAATAAAATGGCCAGGGGAATACCGGGAAATCCTCCGCCCGTGCCGGCATCCATGATATGAGTGCCCGGTTTAAAGTCTAAAACTTTGGCTATGGATAGGGAATGCAGGATATGATGCATATAAAGCTGGTCAATATCCTTTCGTGAGATAACATTGATCTTTGAATTCCAGTAATTATAAAGCTCACCAAGACCGGCAAACTGTTCCTGCTGCTTTTTTGAAAGTCTGGGAAAGTATTTTGTGATCAGTTGCATGGCAGGCAATTCATTTCTGGTATGAACAAAAGTAATGAAACGCCTTTGCTACATTTTGCTTGTAACAGATTTAAGAATATTGTACAATAATTCCCTGGCCCTGAAAAGCTGGGCTTTAACTGTGCCTATCGGCAGTTCAAGTTCTTCAGCTATCTCTTCATATGACAATTCTTTGAAATAACGCAATTCAATCAGTTTCCTGTACCGTGGTTTAAGCTTATCAACAACAGATCGCATCAATTTGATTTTCTGTTCATTGATCATTGTTTCTTCCGGATCCATTATCGGTGACTGGATGTCCATTGAAGCCTTTTCATGTTCTTCATCATTATGGTCAAGTGATACATGGCTTGCCTTTTTCTTCCTTATGAAATCAATACAATTGTTGGTTGCAATTTTAAATAGCCAAGTGCTGAAAGCATAATTGGGAGCATATTGATGTATGTTTTTAAATGCCTTTCCAAATGCTTCGATGGTAAGATCTTCCGCATCGCTGGCATTATTCACCATTTTTAACAACATATAATAGATGGCATCGCGATACCTTGCCATCAGTTCTGCATAAGCTTTCTGGTCACCGTTATTTGCCTGCTGTACCAACAAATAGTCCCTCTGCGCTTTTTCAGATAAGTTGGTGTTTACTTCCATTGTCTGCGTCTCTTGAATCTTAGTCGGTTTGAAAAGTGTAACATAAAGTTAATAAAGAGTGATAAAACATCAAAAAATAGTGAAGATATTAACAAATTCTTCTCATTCAAAAGCATCATTGCTCTTTTTGTGAAAATAAGCTGTATGATAAACCGGAGGCCAAAAGCGGGGATTATAAATCTTGGAAAGACACCGGCCGATAAAAGACAGATGAAAGAACCATAATAGAAAAAACGGCTTACAGGCTCAATACAAAGCAAAAACTTGTGCCTGGCTTTATAGTATTTGCAGGTTGTAAGATGCCTGCGTTTTTGTTTGAGCCATTCTTTCAGGATTCTTTTTGCCTCTGACCGTGTGTGGCTTTCGCGGGAAAATTCAACTGCTGTATTATGGCTGTTGGCTGTTTCATTGACAAACAGGTCATCGTCTCCCGACAAAATATGATAATGACTGGCAAAACCTTTATTGGCAAAAAAAAGCGATTTCCTGTATGCCAGGTTTCTGCCGACACCCATATAAGGATTACCTGCCATAGCATAGCTGAAATATTGCCATGCGATTGTCATGGTTTCATACCTGGTATAGTTATTCAACAGGTTATTCTTCCTGAAATATCCTCCATAACCCAGTACGATTGATTTTTCTTTCGTGAAGTGCTGCTGGATCCTCGCCAGCCAAAGATCACTTTCAGGCTGACAATCTGCATCAATAAATACAAGTATTTCATGTTTCGCAGCCTTGATGCCGACTGTTACGGCCAGCTTTTTCCCGTGCGAAAACTTCTTGTCTTCACTGATATTGGTAGTACGGAGGTGGTTGTATTTTTTTAGATATTTTCCCAGAACTTCATCCGTATGGTCATTGGAACAATCATTAACAACTATGACTTCGTATACCGGATAATCTTGAGATAATACTGAAGGCAGATACCTGTCGAGGTTATCGGCTTCATTCCTTGCACATATAATGACAGATACTGGCTCCTGTTTCTTTTTGATTGTTTTTTGCCTATAAAAAACAAACCGGGCATAAATCCCGAGATAAAATACAAGCTGAACAAGCAATGATAATCCAAAAACAACTATAACAATATAGTCCGGATTATCTTTAAATATCTGCGTTATATTCACCCCTGAATTTATATGGATTTCATGAATGACAATGTTATTAAAGATTTTTATCCTGTGCAAACAAAGGTTTGGAATCGGCAATTTTTTTTTTAATGGAGGCTTCCCCGGTTATAAGGGTAAAAGAACAAGAATGGCCCGGTTTATTGTCCGGACCATTCTTTAGCCTATGGAAGAAATCTGATATCTATTATGTAATCCTGGCTGACAATAACGATATTATGTAAGAATTTAACAAAAGGCAGTAATCCGCCCGGACTGATTTTACATTTTTTTGGTTTTTCCGGATCCTGTCGCATTCGCATCAACCATGGGATCGCCCTTGTAGTGCACATTGCCACTGCCTGTGATGTTGGTTTTCAATTCCTCAGCGACATTGATCCTGGCAGAGCCTGATCCGGTGATCGTGACCTTTGCATCATTCACCTGCATCTCTTCTGCTGAATAACTTCCTGACCCGGTAATGGTTAAGGATAACTCATCAGCTGCTTTTTTCCCGTTCAGCATAATTTTGCCTGAACCGGTAATCAAAGCTTTAATTGCCTGAACAGTAAGATCAGCCATTTTTATTGCACCGCTTCCTGTTACAGAAAGATCAAGATCCTGGCATTTGAAATCCGAGTCGGCAATGATATTCCCGGAACCTGCAACAGACAATCCTTTTAATTCCGGTATGGTAATATGAATGGTAACATTGTTGCTCAGATTTGCAGACCAGCTTCTTGTTTTTATCTCCAGTTTGCCGTCTTTTACTTTGGTTTCGATTATTCCCAGGTCGTCATCACTGGCTTCAATCTCAAGCCTGCATTCATTGCCCTGGAGAATATAGACCTTTGCAGCGATGGACAGGCTGATACAGTTGAAATCGTCAATATTCCGGACTTCCTGTGAACCTGATATAACTGGATAGGAGAAAGCACCAAAAACGAAGAGGATAAGCATAAGCGGGGAATAAAAGACTGATCTTATTCTGATGTTCTGTTTCATGATATTGTTAGATTTAAAGTTTTATTAAAGACGTGGTAATTTTAAAATGGCTGCATCTTTTGTTAAAAACCATTTTTTCAGACTGATAATTTCTCAGAACCGGCCATAAAACAGAACAGATTTTTCCTGATCATTCTGCTGATCTGTTATTCTGACGCCCGGTTTGCTGAATTTATTTCCCCTGGTAAATATCAACAAGTCCTTCAGGTGTCTGTACTTTAATAATTTTATTGTCATTGTCAATCTCAAGAATAAACTCTTCATTTACCGGCAATAAGATTTCCCTTTTTGATTTTTTGATCTTGAAGAGGGGATTGTTAGCAAAATCAAGATACTCACTTATGACGCCCAATGATCCCAGCCTGACATCAATTACCTGGTAACCTGTTAAAGAGCCTGCTGTATATTTAATGTCATCTTTTTCACCGGTGATCACCTCAATACTATATACTTTACAGTTCACAAATTCAGCGGCCTGGTCTTCGGATTCGATATCATCAAACCTGATTATTGCCGACGTATCTCCTCTTTGTGAAATGCCGGCAATAAAAAAAGGAACCAGTATACCATCAAATTCGATGAAAACCGATTCCATTTTTTGAATGTCTTCTAAACGGAGATCACCTGATTTTAATACCAGCTCACCTGATATACCGTGAGTTTTGGTCAGGACCCCGATCAAACAATAATCTTCTTTGCCAGGCATCAGAAAAACCTCTTGATAAGGACTAAGTTAAGCAAAATTACTTTTCTTCAGTGCCTTTCTCAGGTTTTTCAGATTCGGATTTTTGAGCTTCCTGTGGTTCAGATTCGCCTGTTGCTTCTGACGATTCCTTTACAGCTTCATCCGCATCCATTGTTTTTGCTTCATCATCAGCAGCATCCTCCGGTGTTTCGGAAACCGGTTCAGCAGCAACATCCTCCGGTGTTTCGGAAACCGGTTCAGCAGCAACCTCATCCGGCTTTTCGGCAACAGCTTCATCAGCAGCTTTATCCGGTGCTTCGGCAACCGGCTCTTTAACAGTGTCAGGTGTTTTTGCTTCTTCTGCTTTTTCTTCAACAGGTTCTTCCGTGACTTCCTCTGCTGTTTCCTCCCGGGCTTCTTTGGAAGCTTTAGCTTCGGCTTCTGCTTGTTCGGACTTTTTCCTGGCAATTTCCTCAGCCTTTGCCTCACTTATTTTTGCTTCGGTCTGAAGCCTCTTTTTTTCCTCAGCATCTTTGGCCTTTTTTAATTTAGATTTGATTTCAATCAGTTTTGCTTCTTTTTCTTTTTTCCATACATCAAACCTTTTTTCAGCTTCTTCTTCAGAGAAAGCACCTTTTTTTACACCTGCCAGGAGGTGTTTTTTATACAATACACCATTTGCAGATAAGAGTGTCCGACAAGTGTCAGTAGGTTGAGCGCCCTGTTGTACCCAATACAATGCTCTATCAAAATTTAATTCAATAGTAGCAGGATTAGTGACAGGATTGTATAATCCAATCCTCTCGATGTACTTACCATCACGTGGCGCCCTGCTATCTGCGACTACGATGTGATAGAAAGGCCTCCTTTTGCGGCCTTGTCTTGTCAATCTGATTTTTAGGGGCATAATTCTTTAATTAAATTTAACCTACTTTATTACGACTCATTTTTTTTGAGTTTGCAAAGGTAAAATAATATTTTTAGAATTGATTCGAAAATAAATAAATATTTTCATGATATATTCTGTCTGCCAAATATATTGCCTATAATTTAGAATGAGAAAAAATAGCAATTAAAATTTAGCTATTTACTTGAATTTATGTAAAATAAGACCGGGTATCGACTTGTAAGCCGTGAAAGAACGGGCCTCAGTGATTTAAATCGCAAGGTATCAATTAATGTGATATTAAAAAATAAGTATATTTGCAGCTCATTTCAGATATGACAAGTTTGGTGAGAACACAAAGCATTTAATATCAGATTGTTATTTATACTATTATCATCGAAATTAATTTCATGCAAAACATATCTTTAATACTAAATCATAAAACATTTTAATATGACTGGTTCAATATTCTGGATTATTCCGATAAGTGCTGTTCTGGCACTGATTTTTGCCTACATCTTTTTTAAGACAATGATGAGGAATTCTGAGGGCAGTGATCGCATGAAAGAAATTGCAAAGTATGTAAAGGAAGGTGCAATGGCTTATCTGAAAAGGCAGTATAAGGTTGTAAGTATCGTATTTGTTATCCTTGTACTGCTTCTGGGTATTCTGGCTTACCTGAGGGTTCAGAATCCTTTTGTCCCGGTTGCCTTTCTGACCGGCGGTATCTTCTCAGGACTTTGCGGTTATCTTGGGATGAGAACAGCGACAAATGCTTCGGCAAGAACTGCCCAGGGAGCTACCCAATCACTGAATCAGGGTCTTAAGATTGCTTTTCGCAGTGGCGCTGTGATGGGTTTGGTGGTCGTTGGATTTGGATTACTGGATATCAGCATCTGGTATCTGATTCTTACCAAGCTTGTTTATACAGCAGAACATATGGCAAACGGACTGAACTGGCTGGGTCTTCAGTTTGTGCATACCGGTACAACCGAGCATGAAAAACTGATTGAAATTACGGCAACCATGCTGACATTCGGCATGGGTGCATCAACCCAGGCTTTATTTGCCCGTGTGGGCGGGGGTATTTATACCAAAGCTGCTGATGTGGGTGCAGATCTTGTAGGAAAGGTTGAAGCCGGTATCCCTGAGGATGATCCCAGGAATCCTGCAACAATCGCAGATAATGTGGGTGATAATGTTGGTGATGTTGCAGGGATGGGTGCAGACCTGTACGAATCTTACTGTGGTTCAATCCTTGCAACAGCTGCACTGGGTGCGGCACTTCCCGGTCTGGCAGGAATTGACCAGACCAAGGCAGTTATATCGCCGATGATTATTGCAGCCATGGGGATAGTTTTTTCAATTGCAGGTATTTATATGGTGAGAGCCAGGGAATCTGCCACACAAAAGAATCTCCTTCATGCTTTGTTACTGGGAACAGGTGGCAGTTCCGTATTGATTTTAATTGCTTTGGCCGTAATGGCTTATGCCGGTTGGATCACCTGGGGTATATTCGGATCGGTGGTTGCCGGTCTGGCTGCCGGAGTGATTATCGGACAGAGCACGGAATACTTTACATCTGATGAATACAAACCAACAAGAGGTATTGCCCGGCAGACACAGCAGGGTCCTGCCACAACCATTATAGATGGCATTGCAGTAGGTATGTATTCAACGTGGTTACCGGTGGTTACCATCGTGATTGGTATTATTGCAGCTTTTGGTTTTGCCGGCGGTTTTCAGAATTTTGCCCTGGGTGTATATGGTATCGGTTTTGCAGCTGTCGGGATGCTTTCTACCCTGGGTATTACACTGGCAACTGATGCTTTTGGTCCGATAGCTGATAATGCAGGCGGTAATGCAGAGATGTCACACCTGCCTGCTGAGGTGCGTCAAAGGACCGATGCACTTGACATGCTTGGTAACACTACTGCTGCCACAGGAAAAGGATTTGCCATTGGCTCTGCCGCATTGACTGCCATGGCACTGCTTGCTGCCTACATGGAAGAGGTCAGGTTATGGCTTGGCAGAATGGCAGGTGAAGGATTCAAGATGATAGGCAATACATTGTTCTATACCGGTAATGAACCTGTTGTTGCAGAAGGTCAGAAGGCAGTGAAGATTGCCACTGCCCATATCACTGATTTTGTAGAAGCATATGATCTGTCTCTTTTTAACCCCATGCTGCTTGGCGGTATTTTTATCGGGGCCATGATGGCTTTTGTATTCTGTGCAATGACGATGAAAGCTGTCGGTCGTGCTGCAGGTTCAATGGTTGATGAAGTGAGACGGCAGTTTAAGGAGATTCCCGGTATCATGGAAGGGACTGCTACACCTGAATATGCAAAATGTGTTGCCATTTCAACCAAAGGAGCACAAAAAGAAATGCTGGTTCCCTCATTAATGGCAATCATTGTTCCCATTGCAATTGGTATAATATTGGGAGTTGCGGGAGTTGTGGGACTGATAGCCGGAGCTCTTACTGCAGGGTTCACCCTGGCATGCATGCTCAATAATGCCGGTGGTGCATGGGATAATGCAAAGAAGTATATTGAGAAAGGCAACTATGGCGGTAAAGGAAGCAGTGCTCATAAAGCAGGAGTGGTTGGCGATACGGTTGGTGATCCGTTCAAGGATACTTCAGGACCTTCATTGAACATTCTGATTAAGCTGATGACGATGGTTTCTGTTGTGATGGCCGGACTGACCGTAACTTTCGGTATCCTCGGCGCATAACAGCATACAGATAATATAAAAGAATCCTTCCGTGTAAAAAGCATGAAAGGATTTTTTTATGCAGTTAACCGGAAAAAAAGCACAGAAAGATTTTTTTGCAGTTATCAGGCAAGCTGTCAGAAAATTCTGCCGTCCTGCATGCTTAACATCCTGTCTGACATACCGGCCAGTTCCTTATCATGCGTTACGATTACAAAAGTCTGGTTATAACGTTCACGAAGTTTGAAAAATAACTCATGTAGTTCGGTTTTATGCATGGTATCAAGGTTACCGGATGGCTCATCGGCAAGCACAACAGAAGGATTATTGATGAGTGCCCTTGCAACTGCAACACGCTGCTGTTCACCTCCTGAGAGTTCATTTGGCTTGTGCTCCGAACGATTCTCAAGTTTCAGGAAGTTCAGGATTTCACCGGCCCTCCTTGCAGCTTCAGATTTTGTTATGCCTGCAATAAATGCCGGTATGCAGATATTCTCAAGAGCAGTAAATTCGGGTAACAGGTGATGGAACTGGAAAACAAACCCGATATGTTTATTTCTGAATTTGGCTAATTGTCTGTCTTTAAGTCCGTCAGCTTTTATTCCATTGATGGTAACTGTACCTGAAGAGGGCTTAAGTAATGTACCTATGATCTGCAGCAGGGTTGTTTTTCCTGCGCCGCTCGGACCAATGATGGCAACAATTTCACCCTTTTCAATGGTAACATCAATTCCTTTAAGGACTTCCAGGTTTCCAAATGACTTGCAGATATTTCTGGCCTCAATCATGGTTGACTATATCATAATAAATAACAAATATACATATATGCAATAAGCTGCAAAAAGAAGAAATCCTTTTAGCCGGTTAAGTCTTCCACCTTTCAGGGGGAGAATAAACAAAAACAACAGCAATGCTATCCCGAGCATCCAGAAAACATCAAAATCTTTGGTCATTGAAGGAATTTCGATCTTTTTAATAATGCTGGTAATACCCAGAACACAAAGCAGGTTAAATATGTTCGATCCGATGATATTTCCGATTGAGATGTCCATCTCCTTTTTAAAAGCTGCTATTACCGAAGCAACCAGTTCAGGTACACTTGTCCCGAAAGCAATAAGTGTTATGGAAATGATGCGTTCATTAATATTCAGGTTCCTGGCTATTATTACAGCATCCTTTACAAGAAGATTGGAACCCAGGGCAAGACCGGCAGATGATAATGCAATCATCAATAATGAGACGGCAGCAGAAAAATGTACCTCCTCAACATCCTCAAGCGGATTATAATTTTTACGTGAATAATTATAGGAAAATATGATATAAATACATAAAAGTATCAGGAAAATCAGACCTTCAACGAATTGAAGATATCCGTTCTGGATGAAAAAATAAAAGAGCATGCTTGCCAGCATCATTACCGGCCAGTCGTATTTTATGGAGCTCCTCCTGACGGGTATGGGATATATCATAGCGGTAATTGCCAGGACAAGAGCAATATTGATGATATTTGATCCGATCACGTTACCGACTGAGATATCCGGATGATTATCAATGGCTGCCATTACGCTGACAAAGAGTTCGGGAGATGAAGTACCGAATGCTACGACTGTCAGGCCGATTAAAAGCTTTGAAACCTTAAACCGGTGGGCAAGCGAGACACTTCCCTTAACAAGATATTTACCGCTGTATATCAGAATAATAAAACCAGCAACCAACAGTAAATATTCCATTTATATCCCGGGATTAATATAAGAATTGTGTAGTGGAGAATGAGAAAACGGGCTCATCCTTTAAGGTTGTTTTTAATTTCATTCATATCCTTGTTAATCTCACCGGAGCTTTCGTTTATCTCTCTCTTGATATCATCGGTAGCCTTACGGAATTCCCGCATCCCCTTGCCCAGTCCCTTTGCAAATTCAGGGATTTTCTTCGATCCGAACAGGATCAATACAGCAATAAGGACGAATATAATTTCCTGGCCGCTGATGAATAACAACAGGTTCATACAACCTATAATTAATATGTAAATATATAAAAAAAGCCTCAACTGTCAGATGAGGCTTTATAATTAAAAAATATATAATATTACGAACAAAGATCAACTCTTTTTGGCAATTCTTCTGATGGTATCGTATACCATCGGGGTTGCTATGAATAATGAGGAATAGGTTCCGATAATGATACCGATCAACAGGGCAAATGTGAACCCGCGTATGCTTTCGCCTCCAAAAACAAAGATGGTAAGCAACACAACAAAGGTTGTCATAGATGTATTTATTGTCCGGCTTATTGTACTGTTGAGTGCCATATTCATCATCTCCCTGCTTGGGCGTTTTGGATATAGTTTTCGATACTCCCTGATGCGGTCGAACACCACCACAGTGTCATTGATGGAATATCCGACAACCGTCAGAATTGCCGCTATAAATGCCTGATCTATTTCAAGGGAGAAAGGCATCAATCCGTACAGTAAAGAATAAACTCCAAGCACAATCAACGAGTCATGGATCAGGGCTGCTACAGCACCCAGACCATACTGCCAGTTTCTGAACCTGATAAAAATATAGAGGAACATAAACAAAAGCGCAACAATTATGGCCCCCACTGCCTGTCGCTTAATGTCATCGGCAATGGCAGGTCCTACTTTCTGGGAGCTCCGCCAGTAATCATCGTTAAACTGATCAAATGTTACACTGTCTCCCATAACGGGTCTCAGACCTTCAAAGATACTCTGCTGGATTTCACTCTCTATGGTCTCACTGTCATCATCGATTTTATAACGGGTGGTTATCCGTACCTGGTTGTCTCCGCCGAAAGTTATAACCTTGGGTCGTTCCCCAAGCTCATCTTCCAGTAAATCAGCAATATCAGCCGGTCTTACAGAGTTATCAAAATGAATGATGTAGTTTCTGCCACCGACGAAATCCACACCCTGGTCCAGCCCTCTGGTAAACAATGATCCTATAGCGATCAGGATCGCAATTGCTGAAACCACATAAAATGATTTTCTTAAGCCAATGAAGTTGATATTGGTATTCTTAAATGCACCATCGGTAAGCTTTGTAGCAAAGGTGAGTGTTTTGCTGCGGTCGAGAAATGCTTCAAAAATCAGCCTGGTTATGAAGATAGCAGAAAACAATGATGTAATGATACCTATCACAAGTGTAGTGGCAAATCCCTTGATAGGCCCTGTTCCTAAAACATATAAAATTACACCGGTAACCAGTGTGGTGATATTGGCATCAATAATGGCGGAGTATGCATTTTTATAACCGTCTGAAATGGCCATGCGGATACCTTTTCCGCCGGCAACTTCCTCACGTATTCTTTCAAAAATAAGAACATTAGCGTCGACAGACATACCGACCGTGAGAACAATACCGGCAATACCGGGCAGGGTCAGGGCAGGCCCAAGGGATGCAAGCACTCCGATAAGGAAAAACATATTGGCCAGTAGGGCAATATCGGCAACCAGTCCGGCACGGCGGCTGTAATAGAAAAGCATGTACATTAAAACGACCAGGAATGCTATCAGGAATGAATTGAATCCTGAGTTAACCGATTGTCGTCCCAGCGACGGGCCAATTACTTCTTCCTGGAGGATACGGCATCGTGCCGGAAGTGTGCCTGACTTAAGTAAATTGGCCAGGTCCTGTGCCTCTTTGGGCGTAAAATTTCCGGAGATTTGGGTACTGCCTCCTGTGATCTCTTCCCTTACAACTGCTGACGAATAAACCAGATCATCCATTGAGACAATAATATATTTTCCGACATTATCGCCTGTCATACGTGCCCATTTCTTTGTACCTTCTCCGTTCATAGTCATGGACACATTTGCGTCGCCGGTCTATTGGTCAAAGCCCTCCCTGGCACTTGTGATAACATCTCCGTCGAGTGGTGCACTGCCATCACGACTTGTTATCTTGATGGCATGCATATCGTACATATCCGTTGGTTTCCCTGTTTCAGGATTTTCAACAGGCAGTGCAGACCAGAAATATTTAAAGTCCTGTGGGAAAACTGCCTTGTCGATCGCGATCTTCATCAGATCGTTCACTTTAGCGGTATCACGGAAAAATGCACGTCCGATTGTGGATCCCGGGATCAGCCTGTCGGCCGTGGCATACGGGTATAATACGGAAAAAAGCGGATAGTCCTCAAACATCGATTCCTGTGCAATGGAATCAATTGAGGATGTATCGCTTTCAAGTTGTGAAAGAAGAGCGAGCTCGTCCTCAGCTTGTTCTTCAGAAATCTCCTTAATTTCGGTTTCTTCTGTTTCTTCCCGGAGGACCATCAAGTTTTCCCCGGTCTCTGTCATTAATGATTTCTCAAGTTCTTTCTGAGCATCAAGATGTTGTTTAATAATACGGTTTGCTTCCAGAAGATTGTCGTATAATTCGACATTATCATAGGTTTCCCAGAATTCTAATTTTGCAGTTCCCTGAAGAAGTTTTTCCACCCTTTCCTTGTCTTTTACACCCGGTAATTCAACAAGAATACGTTCCCCCCCTTCAAGTCTTTGAATATTGGGCTGGGCAACACCAAAATGGTCGATACGTGTACGAATGATATTAAAAGAATTACTGACAGCACTTTCTGTTTCATCGCGAATGACTTCCAGTACCTCTTCATTGGTAGAGTTATAATTTATTCTTTCACGAAGTTCAGGTGTCATAAATACGCTGGCTGACATGCGGGCATTCGGGTCAATAGTATTCCACGCACGTCCGAACAAATCAACAAAATTGGCATTGGTTTGCTGCTGCATCTTTTTCGCAAGCGCAAGTGCCTTATTGAAGGTTGTGTCTTTGCTGTTATTTGATAACGAACGAATAATATCTTCAGCTGAGACTTCCAGGATAACATTCATACCTCCCTGCAGGTCAAGGCCCAGATTGATCTCTCTTTCCTGGCATTCCCTGTAGGTATATTTCCTCAGGCCGAACATAAAGTTGTATACCACTTCACTTGAAATGGAATCAAGATAATGCTGCCTGAGGGCATGATCACCCTGTGCATATTGTGTGGCATGCCTTCTGACCTGGTATGTTTTAAAGGTAAACCAAAGCTGATAGATACAGACAAGTGTAAGGGCAATAGCCAAAGACCAGATGGCTCCTTTATTACGCATAATTATTCTATTTAATGATTTATACTGTTAATATCCTGTTTTATAAGGTGGCGCAAATATAATTAAATTTTCATACGTTTAAAATTTAATTTTGGCACTTCGCTTTGCCAATAAACAGGCATTTTTTACGCCGGGAAAAGTTCCCGTTGCTTCAGCCGCGATTGGTCTCAGGTACCAAAGCAGGGAAAAGTTCCCGACATTTCGCAGAGACAGGTAATTTGGATGCTATGCCGGGTTCTTATTCGTTCGGATATATCAGAATTATAAATTCTCCTGGTAAATCAGACTAAAAATGCCCAAAAAATTTTTTGCTATCAAAAAAATATATAATTTTGTCGCCTCAATTTCGGAAAAAGAAAAACAGGATGGCAAATCATAAATCAGCAGAAAAAAGAATAAGACAAAACGAAGACAGCAGGGTTCATAACCGTTACTATTCACGCAGTACACGTAACGCTATTAAAGAATTAAGAAATACGACCGATAAAAAGGCGGCAGCTGAACTTTATCCGAAAGTCGTAAGCATGCTTGACAGACTTGCAAAGAAGAATATCATCCATTCAAATAAAGCCGCAAATCTGAAATCAAGTCTTTCAAAGCACGTTAGCAGTCTCTGAAATATGTCCTGACAATAATACTCGAGGCTGTCTCAAAAGGTAGAAGCAGCCTCTTTTTTATTGATTTTATCTGTACCCCCCTTTGAGATTACTTTCAAATATTCAATTCCTAAGAGGATAAATTGATTTTTGACACATCCTTTTTTTTGTTTCCATGCTCAAGGGATTCTTTGTACTTTTAACGATACAAATATTTTTGACTTTGAAAATATTGATATAACTTTCATTTCACTTTTTTTGAATCCTAACCGTGAGCAGGTCAAACACTTTCAGTATCAAGAACTGGGCTCTTGAAGACCGGCCCAGAGAAAAATTACTCCTACAAGGTGCAAGGGCCCTGAGTGATGCTGAACTTATTGCCATCTTACTGCGCAGCGGCACACATGAAATGTCAGCTGTGGATCTTGGCAGGCAGTTGCTGCAAAGAGCCGGTAACAAACTGAATAATCTTGGAAAGCTTACAGTAAAGGATTTGATGAAACATAAGGGAATTGGTGCAGCAAAGGCTGTTTCGATAGTCGCGGCACTTGAACTCGGTAAACGAAGAAAGCTGGAAGAAAACAATACCGGTCAGAGCATTAAAAGCAGTAAAGATGTTTATGAAATATTTGAACCATTGATTGCTGACTTACCGCATGAGGAATTCTGGATATTGCTGCTGAACAGATCCAACCGTATAATCGGAAAATCGAAAATAAGCCAGGGAGGTGTCGCCGGAACT
Source organism: Bacteroidales bacterium (assembly GCA_016933335.1). GTDB lineage: Bacteria > Bacteroidota > Bacteroidia > Bacteroidales > UBA10428 > JAFGPL01. The sequence goes on from JAFGBD010000066.1 coordinate 22,243, forward strand.
GTCATCGATACAAAACTGATAATGAAGACAGCCATTGAGAACCTTGCCTCATCAATTATTCTGTGCCATAATCATCCTTCGGGTAATCTCAATCCCAGCGGTTCAGATATCGAGATTACCAGTAAAATCAGTACAGCTGCAAATTGCCTTGATGTTAAATTACTGGACCATGTCATTGTGACCGACCATTCTTACTATAGCTTCCTGGATGAAGGTAAATTATAGTTATTTGTTTATTCATTTTGAGTATCAGATATCTAAATAACAATGAGATCAATTATTATCGGTGGGACCGCTGTATCAAAAATGCATTCAACAGCCTGATTTACGGATATTCATGGTATCTTAATACCGTGTGCCAGGACTGGTCCGCACTGATAGAGGGGGATTATGAATCGGTAATGCCGCTGCCACTGATAAGCAGGTTTGGACTAAAAGGCGTTCAGACCCCGTGTTTTGTTAACCAGTTGGGGATCTTTTCCTCCAAACTTATCAGCCCCGATAAAGTAAAGGAATTCTTCAGGGCAATACCATCAAAAATATTGTTTATTGATCTATGCATTAATAAGTTTAATAAGACTAACTGGAAAGGTACGATTGCCTTAAAAAAATCCCATTTCGAACTCGATCTAATCAAGTCCTACCAGAAAATGTCGAAAGATTATGACGGACAGCTAAAAGCAAAACTGGCTGAAGCCCAAAAAAATAAGCTAACGGTATTAAAGCGTATTTCTCCCGGTGAACTTTTTAAACTTAACCGGATTCTTCAGAAATCGGCTTTTAATAAAATCAGAGAAGCCAGATCAAGATTGTTAAAATCACTTGTCAGCACCTCTCTGCGATATCATTTCGGGGAGCTGTTCGGTGTTTATGATACATTCAACACATTGTGCTGTGCTGCTTTTTTCGTCTGGTCAGAAAACAGGGCCATTTTACTTTTTTCTGCAACTTCACCGGAAGGCACCAGGGAAAATGCGTTTCATTTTCTGATTGACCACTTTATTAAGGTAAACAGCAACAGGTTTATAACCCTTAATTTCGATTATTCTGAATTATATGAATATTCAGATGTTTATAAACAATTTGGGGCCATTGAAAGCGATTATCAGAACATCATTAAAAATAGAATTCCCTTTGCATCAATAATCTTCAATAAACAGAAAATGATCAGATGATCCACAATAAACAGAAAATGGCCGGATGATCCGCAATAAACAGAAAATGATCAGATGATCCGGTATTAATCAGCTGCCAGTCTTGTCCATTTTTCATCCTTACATTCGTTTTTTAACTGCAGTATTGTTTTGTTAAAGACCGGATGAACAAAATCGGCAGCCAGTTCGCACAATGGTACAAGAACAAAATTACGTAAATGAAGGAGGGGGTGGGGGATAATTAATCCGGGCAGGTTTATTACATCACTGTTGTAAAAAAGTATGTCAATATCCATACGGCGTGGCTGATACCTGATACGCTGATCCCTTCTGCGGCCAAAATCTGCCTCAATACTTCTGACTTTTTCAAGCACCTCCAAGGGCTTCAGGCTGGTTTCCATTTCAGCTGCCTGGTTCAAAAAGGTTCCGGAATCTTCAAATCCCCAGGCCTCTGTTTCATAAATATTTGACAGTCTTTTAATGAAACATGCCTTCTCACGGATCATACGATGTGCAATTGCCAGGTTCTTTCTTTTATTACCAACATTTCCTCCCAGGAGGATATAGACTGAATTCACATACCAAAGATTAATCGGTAAAAATAATAATTAATATTTTGCACAGGGATTTTTTATAATATTGCTTATTTTTAGAGCACTACTATAATGAACTAAATTTGTCAATACCATGGGAAACTTTTTTAAATATGTACTTGCCTCCATGCTGGGAACACTGGTCGTATTAATCATTTTCTTTTTTATATCAATGCTGATGATCAGTGCTTTTGTTTCACTGGCAAAACAGGATAAGGTGGTTGAAATAAAAAACAATTCTGTTTTTACACTAACCCTTGATAAGCCAATCAAAGATCGTAAACCATCCATGCCTTTTTTGAACATCGGTTTTCCGTCTTTAAGGCCGGAAACATTTATCGGGCTGAATGATATACTTGATAATATTGAAAAAGCAAAAAAAGACCCGAAGATCAAAGGAATATTTCTTGATTTAAGTTCTTTGCAGGCAGGCATAGGTACCATTGATGAGATACGAAATGCGCTGATTGATTTCAGGGAATCAGGTAAATTCATTATCAGCTATGGCGATTTTTACCTGCAACCGACTTATTATCTTGCTTCAGTTGCAGATGAGATTTATATCAATCCGGAAGGTATATTGTTCCTGAAAGGTCTGAGGGTGGAACTCATGTTTTTTACAGAAACTTTTAAGAAGCTGGGTATTGAACCACAGGTAGTCAGGCACGGTGAATTTAAAAGTGCGGTTGAACCTTTCACCGAAAAGAGCATGAGCGATGAAAACAGGTTGCAGGTTAAAGCTTTTATGGGATCAATCTGGCAGTATATGGTTGACAATATTTCCAAAGAACGTAATGTCGAACCTGAAAAAATCAACAAGCTGGTTGACAGGCTTGAGCTTTGGAATACACTGACTGCCCTGGAGGAAAATATGGTGGACAGCCTGGTATACCGGGATCAGGTTTACGAAATACTCATGAGAAAGAGCGGTTTGACCGGGAAAAAGAAACCCAGCCTGGTGAGTTATTCAGATTATAATAAAGTACCAAAAGCAAGAGAACAAAAGGGTTTGATCAGGCAAAAAATCGCAGTTATCTATGCCGAGGGAGATATTGTGCCGGGAGAGGGAGAACCGGATGAGGTTGGCGCAGATAAGTTTGTGAAGGCTATCAGTGAAGCAAGGCAGGACTCAAATATCAGGGCCATTGTTCTGAGGGTCAATTCACCTGGTGGTTTTTCAATTGCTGCGGAAATGATATGGCGCGAAATTGATCTTGCTGCCAGGATTAAGCCCGTGATAGCTTCTATGGGTGATCTGGCCGCATCCGGAGGATACTATATTCTGGCTTCTGCAGATACCATTGTTGCAAGTCCGGTTACACTTACCGGTTCGATTGGTGTGTTTGGTATATGGTGGAGTGCAAAAGAATTATACAATAAAAAGCTGGGTATTACTTCAGATGTTGAAATGACCAATACCTATGCAGATTTCGGAACGACTTTCCGTTCTTTTACACCTTATGAAAGAATCATTATCCAGCAGAGCATTGACAAAACCTATGATACATTCGTGGATCATGTATCCAAAGGAAGAAAACTGTCTTATAATGAGGTTGACAAAATTGGCGAAGGCAGGGTCTGGAGCGGTATTAACGGATTGGATATAGGACTGGTGGATGTTTTCGGAGGATTAAAGGAAGCAATCAGGATTGCAGCAGAAAAGGCCGGTCTGGAATCATACAGGATTGTTAACCTTCCCAGGCAGGAAGATCCGTTTGAGGTTCTTATGAAAGAGATCATGGGTGAGATGAAAGTTAAAGCTGTCAGAAAAGAACTGGGAGAAGACTTTAAATATTATGAACTGCTGAATGATACAAGAAAATTGAGGGGAATTCAGACAAGACTGCCATTTACGCTGGATATACAATAGTAAAACCATTTATTAATAATGATCTTCGGGAATTATGTATCCCCTGATCATTAATCCAAAATTTCTACATGCCTTTAAGCAGGAAAAAATTTGGTATCATTCTGCTGCCGTTTTCACTGATCTACGGTCTGATCGTTGGTATCAGGAACCTTTTGTTTAACCTGCAGATACTGAAACAAAGCCGGTTTGACTTACCGGTTATCTCCGTTGGTAATATTACAGCAGGCGGAACCGGTAAAACTCCCCATGTTGAGTACCTGGTGAAACTGCTTTGCAGGCAATTCAGGATTGCAGTTCTTAGCAGGGGTTATAAACGAAAAACAAGGAATTTCCTGCAAGCGGACGCATCTTCCGGAATATCTGATATTGGAGACGAGCCTAAGCAGATCAAACAGAAATTTCCGGATGTCATACTGGCTGTGTGCAGAAAGCGGGTCGAGGGTATTAAGAAACTTTTATCTCTTTATCCTGATCTGAGGGCTGTTATTCTGGATGATGGCTTCCAGCACAGGTTCGTCAAACCCGGATTGTCTATCCTGTTAATTGACTACAACCGGCCCCTTAAGTCTGATCATTTACTGCCTTATGGTAATCTGCGCGAATGTGAATCCGGGATAAGACGTGCTCATATTGTGATTGTAACCAAGACACCACAAAGCATCAAACCCATTGAAAAAAGGATCATTATAAAAGATTTGAAGCTTTTTCCGTATCAGTTCCTGTATTTTACGTCATTTGCTTATCTGGAGCCCGTTGCTGTTTTCAAAAAGGCATCAAAGCAAAAAATCAGTTATGATTATATTAAAACGAATCATGCTGAGGTTATTCTTGTGACTGGTATTGCTAATCCCTTACCCCTTCTGGATTTTCTGAAAAAATATACGGAAAGAACAGAACATATCAGATTTCCTGATCATCATGATTTCTCAATGAACGATATCAGGAAGATCTCACAATCTTTTGATCGTTTAAATTCAAAACATAAGATCATTATTACAACCGAAAAGAATGCTGTAAGATTGAAAGAGATGAAAGAAATTGATAAAAGACTCAAGCAGTTTTTTTATTACATACCTGTGGAAGTTAAGTTTAATGATAATGATGCCAGACAATTTAACAGAGACATCCTGGATTATGTTGGAAAGAATAAAGAAGTCAACCGGCTTTATAAATAACCAGTTCAATTTCAATCCGGTTGCAGGAATTATAACAGGTTCCGGAATTGGCAGCCTTGTCGGTGGAATGGATGTTCTTTATGCCCTTGATTATAAGGATATCCCCGGTTTTCCTGAATCAACGGTCGAAGGACATGAAGGCCGGATGGTTTTTGGACAGATGAGTTCAAAGAATATAGTGTTGTTACAGGGACGTTACCATTATTATGAAGGATTAACAATGGAACAGGTAACTTTTCCGGTGAGGATACTGAAACAGCTTGGCATCAGATACCTGATCCTGACCAATTCCAGCGGAGGCCTGAATCCTGATTTCGTGCCCGGAGATCTGATGATCCATACCGATCATATTAATCTGATGCCAAATCCTCTGATCGGGATTCATCATGCTGAACTTGGAGAAAGATTTCCTGATATGAGTCAGCCATATGACGATTTTCTTAACAGGAGTCTGATACAATTAGCCGATAACGAAGGAATAACAATTAAAAAGGGTTGTTATGTAGGGGTGACCGGACCAACATATGAAACCCGGGCAGAGTATAACTATTACAGGCTGATTGGCGGAGATACTGTCGGTATGTCAACAATACCTGAGGTAATCGTGGCAAATCAGATGGGGATCAGGTGTGTTGCCATATCAATCATAACAAACTCGGCGAAAGAAAAGAAAAGTACCGGTCATAAACAGGTACTTGCAATAGCAGAAAAAGCTGAACCATATTTCAACAAACTGATCTCCGGATTGCTTAATATGCTTGACTGATTCTCTTCAGGGTCATAACCTCATCCGCATTTTGAATTTCCGCAGTCCATGCATATCAGGCAGCCTTCCTTATAGATAAGATTTTCAGAGCCACATTCACCACAAACCAGGCCCTTCCTGGCTCTTGTGCCATTAGGGATATATTTTCTTAAGGCTCTTTCAACACCGTTTCTCCAGGTATTGATGGTTTCATTGTCAAGCCTTAAAGAACCAACAAGATTAACTACCTCACGAACCGGCATTCCATGCCGCAATACACTTGAAATAAGTTTTGCATAGTTCCAGAATTCCTTATTGAACATATGGGATAAACCTCCTATTGTATTCCGGTAACCATACTTATCAATGTACTGGAAATCATATCTTGATATGCCGTTCTCATCCCTTGTTTTTATTATTTTCCCTTTGACAATCGATTTGGGTATGGGAAACATATCTTCGTCTGCCATACCAGTAAAAATCTCATAAGGTTTGTCATTCTTGAGTCCTACGAACGCGATCCATTTCTCTTCATTATTATTGAAGCGAATGATTTCAGCATCCAGTATTTTTGGTCTTTTGTATTTTCTGGCCTCTTCCTCTTCGTTTAATTTGCCATTGCCGATCAGTACCCCTGCCCTGGAACCTTCACGATATACAGTAACTCCTTTACAACAGGTTTGCCATGCAGTTACATACAGTTTGCCCACAAGTTCTTCATCAACATCTTTCGGCAGATTGATTGTAACACTGATGGAATGATCAACCCATTTTTGCACTTCTCCCTGCATCCTGACCTTGCTCAGCCAGTCAACGTCGTTTGATGTTGCCTTGTAATAGGGAGATTTTGCTACAAGCTCCTGTATCTCATCATCGGTATATTTTTGCACTTCCTGAATATCATAACCATTTACTTCGAGCCAGGTTACAAATTTGTGATGAAAGACATTGTATTCTTCCCATTTGTCCCCGACCTCATCGGTGAAAGTGATTTTTGCCGAGGCATCATTCGGATTAACCTTTCTTCTGCGTTTATAGACAGGTAAAAATACAGGCTCTATTCCTGAAGTTGTCTGTGTCATCAGACTTGTTGTACCTGTTGGTGCAATTGTCAGCAACGCAATATTTCTACGGCCGTACCTGAGCATATCATGATAAAACTGCTCATCTTCATTTTTCAGTCTTTGAATAAAAGCATTATCCTTTTCAAGCTGGGAATCATAGATGGCAAACGGGCCACGTTCTTTACCGGTTTCGACGGATGACTTATATGCCTCAAGTGCAAGTGTTTTATGTACCTCAATAGAGAAGTCAATGGCATTTTCACTTCCATACCTGAGACCTAATGCAGCAAGCATATCCCCTTCTCCGGTAATACCAATTCCTGTTCTCCTGCCTTCTTCTGCTTTTAACCGTATATTCTCCCATAATCCTTTTTCTACACGCTTGATCTCCTCATCTTCAGGATCCTTGGTGATTTTTTCGAGAATGGCATCGGTCTTTTCAAGCTCAAGATCTATGATATCATCCATTATCCGCTGTGCATAGTGTGTATGTTTCTTAAACAGGTCGAAGTTGAACCTGGCCTTATCTGTGAACGGATTTTCAACATAACTGTATAAATTAATGGCAAGCAGCCTGCATGAATCATAAGGGCAGAGGGGAATTTCACCACAAGGATTGGTAGACACCGTTTTATAACCAAAGTCCTGGTAACAATCTGCCACCGATTCAGTGATAATGGTATCCCAGTAGAGGATACCCGGTTCTGCTGACAACCAGGCATTGTGAATGATTTTATTCCAGAGATCACGTGCATTGATCTGCTTTTTAACCAATGGCTTTTTTGAATCTACCGGAAACTGTTGTGTATACGGTTTATTATTGATGACAGCATCCATGAATTCATTGTCTATGCGAACAGAAATGTTTGCTCCTGTTACTTTGCCTTTTTGCAGTTTGGCATCAATAAACTGTTCTGCATCAGGATGCTTAACTGAGATACTTAACATAAGGGCCCCTCGTCTCCCATCCTGTGCAACTTCACGGGTTGAATTGGAAAAACGTTCCATGAACGGGACAACACCTGTGGATGTAAGGGCACTATTGAGAACAGGACTGCCCTGAGGACGGATATGCGACAGATCGTGCCCTACACCGCCCCTTCTTTTCATCAGCTGAACCTGCTCCTGGTCAATTTTAAGAATCCCTCCGTATGAATCTGATGCCCCTTTGTTACCAATCACAAAACAATTTGAAAGAGAAGCAATCTGATAGTTGTTACCAATTCCTGTCATCGGTCCGCCCTGTGGAATGATATACCTGAAATCTTTAAGCAGTTCAAAAATAGTGTCTTCCGGGACAGGGTTCGGATATCTTTTTTCAATCCTGTGTAATTCCTTTGCAAGCCTTCTGTGCATGTCATCAGGATTTTTTTCATAAAGGTTCCCGAATGAGTCCTTAAGCGCGTATTTGCTTACCCATACAGTTGCAGCCAGTTCATCTCCCTTAAAATATTCAAGCGTACTTTTCAGGGCCTCATCAAAGGTGTAGCTTTTCTTTATGTTTCCTTTCGACTCTTTCAATTCCTCCATTTTAGGTTCGGACTTTCCGACAAAAGTCTTCTTAATATTGGTTTCTTCAGTTTGCATTGTTTAACCTCGTTAAAATGTTGGATAATTGAGGGATATTTTTACCCGGATTTTCTAAAAGACGGTTATGCAATTTAATACCACTGAAAAATTTGTGCAACGTGAAACTCCCTGTATTTATCAACATTTCGGAAGACTTATTAACTCGAAATTTAAAGATTTGAATAACTGACAATTAATAAAAATTATAAATATTCTGCATATCAATCCGGGAAGAAAAACCCAAAAAACCAGCCTTAAAATTTTAAGAAAATATTAACAATTTTTTAATACGCTTTTTTTTATTCAAATCTTTAAAAACTTAAAATTAAGCTAATTAAGTATCAGCTCATCCGGTTAAACAACGAATCGCATTTATTGTTCTGTGAATTACTTGATTTTATAATTATATATATTTTTTAAAGGCCGCAATTAAAGCACAACCGCTTTTATTTATTATAAATTATCTTATTAACAGATAATAATATATATACAAATTTACAAATGTTCGGGCTTTTTTTTACGATTTACAGTTGTTATATTTAGCTCATCTGATAACATTTGGTTATCTTCGCAAACCATGTTTCAACAACAATGACTGCTTTTTGTTGATAACTTGTAAGTTCTTAAAGATAACGTATTTGCCGAAGTGGCGGAACTGGTAGACGCGCTGGACTCAAAATCCAGTGGTGGCAACACTGTGTGGGTTCGAGTCCCACCTTCGGTACAG
>JAFGBD010000067.1 GCA_016933335.1 Bacteroidales bacterium
GACTGCCAATCCTTCCGGTGGTAGTGGAACTTATGCCTATCAGTGGCAAAGCAGTCCCGACGGCTCTGCATGGACTGACATCGGCGGAGCAACAGGTGTTTCTTATGACCCGGGGCCCATCACTGCCACAACGCATTACAGGGTAATGATAGATCCGGCAGGAATGCCCGACTGCGGTATTGCAACATCTAGTACCAATACTATTGCTATTACTGTCGATCCTCTTCTTCCGGTTAGCGTAATAATTGCTGAAGATCAAAACAATATCTGCGCCGGCAAGGTTGTATCCTTTAAGGCATCTCCAACCAATGAAGGCAGTGCCCCGGTATATCAGTGGGAAGTCAACGGGATACCGGCCGGGTCAAATTCCGATACCTATGTTTATACACCATCCGATTCTGACACGGTAACAGTGATATTAACATCTGACGAAGCTTGTGCAACCAACAATCCGGATACCAGTAATGCCATCATCATGCTTGTATTTTCAGCCAGTCCCGGTGTATTTGACGTTTCCGGTACAGGTACCTATTGTTCAGGAGGAACCGGTCTGCCAGTCACACTGAATGGCAGTGAGACAGGAGTAAGTTATCAGCTTGTAAAGGACGGGACTGATGATGGTTTGCCGGTTACCGGAGACGGCAATCCTATAACATGGAACAATAAAACAGAAGGCATCTATTCTGTTGCAGCCACCAATGACTGCGGAAGTTCAGACATGAACGGAACAGCTGTTATTATCATGACGGGAGATGTTCCGGCTGTCTTTAATGTTACAGGTACAGGAATATACTGTTTTGGAGAACCAGGATTACCTGTAACGCTGAACGGAAGTGAAACAGGTGTCTATTATCAGCTCAGGAAAAACGGTCTGGATGAAGGTCTTCCTGTTATGGGAGATGGCAACCCGGTAACATGGAATAACAATACGGAAGGAACCTACACGGTTATTGCCACCAATGGATGCGGAAGTGCCGAAATGAATGACAGCGCGATCATATCTGAATTCAATACACCTCCAACGGGTGATGCAAATCAGGTTTTCTGTGATAACAACCAGACCATCAGCGATCTCTCTGCCACAGGGACCGGCATAAAATGGTATTCACTGCCAGGCGGAGGCACTCCGCTTGACGGGTCGGTACTGTTGAGAAATGATTCTGCTTATTATGCAACACAGACAGTGGACGGATGTGAGTCTGATGCCCGTCTTTCTGTCATTGTTACCATCAATCCCACACCGGTAACATCTGAGATTACAGGTAATCCGGCACCGCTTTGTTATGAAGAAGATGTCACTTATTCGGTAACTCTATCCCCCGGTTCAAAATATCTTTGGAATGTTCCGGCTGCGGCAGTGATAACCTCAGATACCACAGGCCTTGAAAGAAACAGCATTGTGGTATCATTCGGTTCTGTCAGCGGCCCCATCACTGTTGCTGAGACAAACCAGTACGGTTGTGCAGGTGACATACAAATACTTGACATTGAACTGCAGGGTTGTAACCTTGTGGCAGATTTTGTTGCAGACAAAACCGCCGTTTGTCAGGGAGATACTGTTACCTTTACCAACCAGTCACAGGGAACAAGGTTAACCACCCTGTATGAATGGAGTTTCGGAAGCGGAGCTGAACCACTGACAGCCACAGGAGAAGGGCCCCATCAGGTAATTTACACACAGACCGGACCCAAAACAGTGAGGCTGATTATAACAGAAGGATTAACCGATACCCTTACTCTGGCAGATTATATTAATGTCAATATCATACCTTCAGCCAGCATCCTGGAAGAGTCAAGGTGTGGTGAAGGAATAGTAATATTTACGGTAGAGGATGATCCGCAATTTGACCGGGTTGAGTTTTCAAAAGATACGACCAGGGCCGAGGTGGATAAAGATAATACAATCCCCTATACGCATAGTGAGTACCTGTCAGAAGATGATTCGGTAATGATATGGGTGAAAGTTTACAATTCAGCAACAGGTTGCGCAGGCAACTGGATTTCAAGCAACTGGGGTAAGTCATATCCAATACCTGATTCAACGATCATTCTTAATTACCGGAAACCTGATGCAGAATTTCAGGATTATGTCGATATCCTGTGTATCAATGACAGCGGAACCTATACAGCCGAAGTAAATCCCGGATCAATAATCACATGGAATATACCGTCACTGAATATAGAGGATGAGACAACCGAAATACTTCAGGTTTACTGGGCCCTTGAACCGGGAGATTATTCTGTAACAGCTTTTGAAACAAACATATATAACTGTCAGGGACCCGTATCCGAAACCTTTGTTCATATTTCTGTCCCTGAAGTCAGCATCGGAGAAGATGAGGAGATTTGTGAAGGAGAATCATACACATTTACAACAAATGAAACCTTCGAATACTATGAATGGCATGACGGCAGTAACCTTCCGACCTTCACATCAGGTGAAGAAGGCATGGTAAAGGTCACTGTTTCAGATGAGTATGGCTGTAGTGCTTCCGATTCCGCGATGCTGATTGTTCATCCGTTACCGGTGCCTGATCTGGGCAAAGATACTGTCCTGTGCGGAACAGGGGCATACCGGCTCGAAGTGCCCGGATTTTATGAATACCAATGGTCAACCGGAGAAACAGGAAGCTACATATTCATATATGCCGGCCAGCAGACCATATCATTGACGGTAACTGACAGATATGGATGCACCGGTACGGATGCCATCCAGATTATCGAATGCAGCCCTGTTAACCTGCTGGGTAAAGTAACCAATGCTTTCACACCGAATGAAGACGGAAATCATGACGAATGGGTGATCAATAACATTGAACTCTTTCCGGATGCAAAAATTGAAGTGTTTGACCGTTGGGGAAGACGGGTGTTCAGTGTAGACGGAGGTTACAAAAACGACTGGAAAGGCACCTTCAATGGCAAGGACCTTCCCGTTGATAATTATTACTATGTGATTGACCTGAAGGTTCCCGGAAGTGAGCCAATAACAGGCACATTAACAATTATCAGATAAAACAGGCTGATAACGAAGAATCATTGTTGATAAATGTTAACATCTCTGGTCAAGCTAATTAGGCAGTTTAAATTAATTTTTCAGAGATTTGTGGAAAAGTTGCTGACGAATTCAAACAAATTGTCCGGAGGCGCGTAATATCTTGAGAATTAAAAATCAGCAATGATTTAAGCTTATGTATAAACACCTGACAATCATTATTGCCCTTTTTTGGATGACAGAGGGTTTAAAAGCACAGCAACTGCCCTTGTACAGCCAGTATACCATGAACAGGTTTCTTATCAATCCTGCTGTTGCAGGTACTGAAGGATTTACCACCATTAATCTGACAGCCCGTGAACAATGGATTGGTTTCAAAGGAACTCCAAAAACCCATTCTGTAACAATTGATTCAAAGCTTCTGCCGGATAGTTACATTGCAAAAGCTGTCTCTATCAGAAAAAAGAAAAGAAAAAGCAGCCGTGCAGGCAAAGTGGGTTTAGGAGGCCATATTTACAACGATCATAACGGCCCAATTGACAGAACAGGTATTGAAGGCACCTATGCCTATCATCTGGATGTTGAAAAAACACTGATATCATTTGGATTATCTGTCAATCTTTTTCAGATGAGACTGAATACCGACAAGCTTACTTTATCCGATGACCAGCCTGATGATTTAATTGATGGCGGCAAATATACATTGTTTATTCCTGACGCAAGCATCGGCATTTATGCAGTATCTCAGACTTATTATGCCGGAGTATCAACCATTAATGTACTTCAGTCTGCTGTTCAGTTTGGTAAAAACAACACGGGTAAGTACCATCTTAACAGGCAATATAATATCATGGGAGGATATAAATATGAGCTGAATGAGAATTTCCTTTTTGAACCATCCCTCTTGCTCAAGATTCCGCAAACCATGAGAGCACAGCTTGACATCCAGATGAAACTTCACATTAAAAGTGATTACTGGGCCGGACTGACATTCCGCACCGGCAGCGCTTTCTGTATTTTTGGAGGAGCTAAGGTTGACCGTTACTACATCGGGTATGCATTTGATTATAACTTCAACTCCATGATGAAACATACCTATGGATCTCATGAAATCATGGCGGCAGTCAAATTCGGTGAAACCGCGAGAAGATACAAGTGGCTGAATACCTATTAGTAACAGGATTCCCCTGTTTCATTTGATAATATCCTTATTCATCATACACTTCGTTTCCAGATAAATCAGGAACCTGTACCGGCATGCCGGAACAACACACCATTAAAATATTTTGCCTTATTTTAAGTCAAAAAGTTCTTATTGCTGTTATTGTTATATCTTAGTCGAAAATAATCCGGTGCAGCATAACAGCTAAATGAAAGCATCTTTATACATCGGCAGGCCATTTGGTATCAGAGTCACAGTTCACTGGACATTCTTTATACTTATTGCCTATGTCGTCTATATCAATATCAGACATGGCAGCCCCATGGTTGAAGTCATCGAATCCGTGATTTTTATATTTGCCATATTCGGATGTGTCATATTGCATGAACTCGGACATTCACTGGCTGCCAGAAAATTCGGCATCGTCACCAACGGAATTACCCTGCTGCCCATTGGCGGGGTGGCAAGCCTGACCAGAATCCCGGAAGAGCCTCAAAAGGAGCTCTTTGTTGCCATTGCAGGTCCCCTGATTAACCTGGCCATTGCGCTGATTCTTTTTTTTATATTATTGTTCACCGGCTTTGATTTCTCATCTCTGTTCTCATTGCATTATCTTAACAGTATTGGATTTCTTCCTGCACTAATGCTTGTTAATGTGATGCTTTTTCTGTTCAACCTGGTGCCGGCTTTCCCCATGGATGGCGGAAGGCTTTTGCGTGCAGGACTTGGTCTCAGGTTTAACCGTTTGCAGGCAACCCGGATGGCAGCGAGAATCGGGCAACTGTTTGCTGTATTCTTTGCAGTTTGGGGTCTGTTTCACGATCCCTTTCTGATCCTGATCGCTGTATTTGTATTCATCGGTGCGCAGGCAGAACTGCAGGATGTGCAGTCAAAATCAATGCTTGAGGGTAAAAAGATCAATGATCTCCTGATGAGGAACTTTACCTTGCTTAATCCCCAAATGCCCCTTAAACAGGCAGTTGATATATTATTGAACGGACAGGAAGAAGAATTCGTGGTTCATAACGGGAACAAGGTTGTCGGTATTCTGACTAAAAGCCTGATCATAAAGGGACTTTCAGAATACGGACAGGATGTGGAAACAGAAAAAATCATGGAAACAGATTTCCCTGTTTTCACGAAGGATGATGCGGTAAAAGATGTTTATGAAAGATTACAGCTGTCAGGAACCAGAATCGCGCCTGTATTGGACAATGATATCCTGATCGGGGTTATTGATATTAAAAACATTCATGAATACCTGCTTGTATTTGAAGCAACTGTAAAGAAAAAATGGTTCTGAGTATACTATTGCTGATTACCGGTTTTGCCCTTGTTATTAAAGGAGCCGACTTTCTTGTGGACGGAGCTTCATCTCTGGCAAAACGGAATAAAGTCTCCGAGCTTACCATAGGACTGACAATTGTTGCCTTTGGAACTTCGGCACCGGAACTGGTTGTTAATGTAGTGGCTGCAACAAAAGGATATGACAATGTTTCCCTGGGTAATATCATAGGAAGCAATATTTTCAATCTTTTATTAATACTGGGAATCTCCGGACTGATTTATCCCATTATGGTGCAATCGAAAACTGTCTGGAAAGAAATTCCCTTTTCTTTGCTGGCCGGGATTCTTTTAATCCTGCTCGCCAGCGACACTATTGTCTTTCGTTCTTCCGAAAATATGATAAAAAGACTTGACGGTATCATCCTGCTTCTCTTTTTTTGTTTTTTTTTATTCTATTCCTATTCAAACATGAAGGATGAAATGAATAATGCTTCCGGTCAAATAAAGGTATTCGGACTTCTCAAAACGATTTTATTCATAATCGCCGGATTTGCACTATTAATCACAGGAGGCAGAATGGTTGTTCTGAAAGCTGCAGAACTGGCAAAAATACTGAATATCAGTGATAAGGTGATCGGGCTGACAGTTGTTGCAACAGGAACATCCCTGCCCGAGCTGGCTACATCTGCTGTTGCTGCCTATAAAAAGCGCAGTGACCTGGCAATAGGAAATGTAATTGGTTCGAATATTTTTAACATACTTCTGATTCTTGGCATTACCTCTCTGATTTCCCCCGTGCACTATAATATGTCATTTAACCTGGATGTATCTGTTTATCTTGCTGCCACATTGTTTGTTTTTATTGCAATGTTCACTGGCAGGAAGGGGAAACTTGACCGGTGGGAGGCAGGTGTATTGCTACTGTTGTATATTGGCTATATGGTTTATTTATTAAGTAAAGCCGGCATCTGATCATCATTATTCCTTCCCGAAAAAGTCAGTTTCACGAATAAATATTTTAATAATGTTCGGAAATAAGTATATTTATCCGCATGTCCGGAACTAACCATCCGGATGATTTATTAATAAATCTCAATTTTCATGATAATCAAATTTCTGGGAGCTGCAAGGGAAGTCACCGGCAGCAAACATTTAATAATAACCCGGTCCGGTAAAAGAGTACTGCTTGATTGCGGCATGTTCCAGGGAAAAGGTCTGGAAACCGATGCCATGAACCGCGATCTGGGTTTTGAACCTTCCGGGATCGATCATATAATACTGACTCATGCTCATATTGATCACTCCGGACTGATACCATATGTATATAAACTGGGTTTCAGGGGGTCTGTTATCTGTACACATGCCACGCGGGATTTGTGCGCAATCATGCTTGCTGATGCAGGTTATATTCAGGAACATGATACCTATACATTCAATAAGAAACGTGCAAGGCAGGGACTTGAACCTGTTGAGCCCATATATACAAGGATTGAGGCCCTTGAGTCAATGGTGCTGTTTCTCAGTGTTCCTTATAACCGTAAATTGCACGTCGATGAAAATATAAAGGTGAAATTCACCAACACCGGTCATATGCTGGGAAGCGGTGCTGCCAATATTGAGATCAAAGAAAACGGTCGGATAACCAGGATCTCTTATACCGGTGATATCGGCAGGCCTGTAAACAGAATATTAAAATCCCCTGAAGATTTCCCGCAGGCTGATATCCTCATCACAGAATCGACTTATGGCGACAGGTTACACGAAGATAAAACCAGATCTGAGGAAAAACTGTTGAAAGTTGTGAACGAAACCTGTGTAGACAAAGGTGGTAAACTGATCATTCCTTCTTTTAGTGTCGGAAGGACACAGGAAATTATTTACTCGCTGAACAATTTTTATAACGAGCGCCGGCTGCCAAAAGTTGATATATTTGTTGACAGTCCCCTTGCCATAAATGCCACCAATATTTTCCGGCTGCATCCGGAATGTTTCAATAAAAGGATCCTGGAGGTGATGGAAACCGATCCTGATCCTTTTGGTTTCAATACACTTTCTTATATCCTCAGTGCAGAAGACTCCAAAAAACTAAATGATATCACAAAACCCTGTATCATTATCTCGGCTTCAGGCATGATGGAGGCCGGAAGAGTAAAACATCACCTTGCCCACAGCATTTCCAATCCAAGGAATACGGTACTGGCAGTTGGCTACTGCTCGCCACAAACGCTGGGGGCAAGAATATTAAGGGGTGATAAACGGGTTTCCATTCATGGCAGATTGTATGAAGTAAATGCCGATATCAGGCGTATAGATTCATACAGCGGTCACGGAGACTACAGGGAGATGCTTCAGTTTCTTGGATGCCAGGATACCTCCAGGATCATACGATCATTTATTGTACATGGTGAGGAGGAATCACAGAAGATCTACAGAAAAAAAATGATGGAAAACGGATTCAGCAGTCCGGAAATACCGTCCCGCGGAGACGAATATGAGATTTAGCCTTCTGAAATACCAGTTGATTGCATTCAGCCATGAATCAGAAAACAAACCAGCAGAATACTCCCATATTTATCGTATCCGGTGGAAAAGGCATGACAGGTTATGTTCTGGTAAATTCATTATTAATTCAATACCCTGATAACAGGCTTCCTGTCATAACCGTTTCAGACGTATTATCACATGAAAAGATCGAAGAGGTGGTCTTAAGGGTTAAAAAGGCCAATGGAATTCTGACCCACACCATGATCAATTCTCAATTAAGGAAACAACTCATTGAAACCTGCAGGATCCATGGTGTCAAAGAGATAGATTTTATGGGCCCTCTTGCTGATTATCTTGAGAAGGAACTGGGCATGGTCTCATCGAATTTTCCCGGTCTCTACCGCAGAATTAATTCGGAATATTTCAAGCGTATTGAAGCCATTGAATTTGCAACCCATCACGATGATGGTCTGAATACCGATCGCTTGCTGGATGCTGAGATCATTCTTACCGGCGTTTCAAGAACAGGGAAAACGCCATTAAGCGTTTATCTGTCGGTTTTTGGGTGGAAAGTTGCCAACGTACCCATCATTCCCGGTATTGAACCTCCCAAACAGCTTTTTGAGGTTGATCCGAACCGTGTTTTCGGATTAACCATCAATATCAATTATTTAATAGCCCAGAGAAGTAAACGACTTGCCAGAATGGGCGATATACAAAACAAGGACTATATCGACTATTCACATGTCCGTAATGAAATTCAGTATGCCAACCTGATTTTCGACCGTGGAAAATTTACCAGGATAAGCGTGACAAATAAACCCATTGAAACAAGTGCCAATGAGATAATCGGTTTTATTTCAGACCGTTTTGCTCATGAGGACAGGCGTTTTGAATTGCCTGAACCATACTGATAGAATACAGCTTTTCAGATGACAGTGAATCATCCCTCCTGTTACAATCCATACCGGCTTATTTACCCGTCTTATTGCTGACTCTCTGCAGGTTTTTCCTGTATGCCGCTGAATCATAACCAGGATTGTAATCAGGATTATTTACTATCTCTCCGCTCTGATAGTTTAAATATCCCTTCAAATACTGCTTCGGAATTGTATAAACCTCATCCCTGTTTTCATCCAGTTCAGGCACCGATTCTGTCAGAATCTGTTCAACATTTACATTTGCCTGTTCAATCTTATTCAGTTCGCTTTCATAGAAACGGTATATATCCCTGGAAATACATATAACAATGATGTAATTTCCATAATACTTATGCAGGTTATGCTTGTATATCAAATCAATCTGGTCGGTTGAGATAGGTTCTGCAGTTTTATGAAAGGAAATGGCAAATTTAAAACCCTCCTCGATAATTTTTTGCGCGGTACCGGCTCCCTTTGTATAATGAACAAAAGTCATACAGCCTTTGTTTTCAGTAAGATATTCAATGATGTTCTTGTTCATTATCTTATCTTCCATGATCAGGCTTTCAGCAGTGATGTTCTGGAGCTTTTTCAAAAGATTCAGAACAGTATCTTTGTTCCAGCTTTTATCAAGCCTGGAGAGCTTTTCAACAATCGATTCCAGAAAGAGATTCTTCTTCATCAACTGATAGTGCAGAAAAGCTATGTAAACGAATAGGATCACAATGATGATCAATTCCATATCTGATAATAAGACTATTTATAATCAATTGATTAATAACGAAGTGAATATATCCTTAAGCAATTGAATCTTTGTTTATTAAAATAAAAAAGGAACGAACATTTTTGTTTTCTTTTGATAGTCAAGGTATTTTTCGCCAAAGAAGCTTATGTTCTCCATTTCTTCGATTTTTGATGTTATGATAAGGAATACGGCAGACAGGAAAGAAATAATCAATAAATGAGTTTCCGGCCTTTTGAAAAATATTCCCCATGTCAGAAAAAGCAAAGAGCCATAAAGCGGATGCCTTATATATCTGAACAGTCCCGAATCAATTAATACTGTTGTTTTTTCGAAATCATATAATTCTTTTTCCTGTCTTTTCGAATCGGCTTCACCTGTTTTCCTCATCAGAACAACTCCGTACACAATCAAAAACAGTGAATAGGTAAGGAAAATCCATGAAATTATTTGTGCTGGCCTGAAAGGATCTTTAAACCAGTACTGACAATTGTGGACTGACAGCCATAATATGCATTCCCAGCTTAAAAAACGGTAAAAACCATGGCCTCTGAGATTAAAAAGGGTGCGCCATGAAATGATGATAAGAGGAATCGAAAGCAAAGCAAAAACGATATATTTTACCATTATAATAGAAGAAATCAATAAGATTTGTTGTTGCTAAAATATTAAAATAAAATGAATTATATTAATATTTCATCGGGTGATTATATTAACTGTAATAAAAGACATCAATGTAAGAAAGCTTACCAGATAAACAGGTCTTTAAATTCCGAAACCTGATAATCCAGTATTTTCTGTAATTCTCATGCTCTGTTTTTTGTGACCGGTACCTTCGCTTTATCTCAGAGAAGGGCACCGACCTATATGATAAAACCTGTATGCCCTCTTTTAATGAATTCAAACTTCCTGCTGTCAAAAATATAATACCTGGCCGGTTTGTGAGCGACCCCTTTCTGATGCTCATTCAGAGGAATAATGTATTCGAGCCTGTTGATTCTTTTCCTGAAATTCCTGTTATCAAGCTCAATGCCCAGAATTGACTCACTGATATGCAGCAGTTGATTCATGGTAAATTTTTTTGGCAAAAGCTTGAAGCACAGGGGTTCGGTCAGGAACTCCTTGCGCAGTACCGAAAGGCCCTCAGCAATGATCTCGTTATGATCAAAAATCAGATCCGGGATATCATCCAGGTTATACCACCGGGCATTGAATGCTTTTGAAAGTTCTGTCTCGGAATAATGATGTAATTTGACAAGCGAATAATAAGCTATTGTCACAACTCTTTCAATCATAATCCCCGAACTGTCACAAAGCCACTTTAAATCTTCCCCGTCTTTCAGTCTTTCTGGATTATCGAAGACCGCAAACTGCTTCAGGTAAATATCTTTTATTCCTGTCAGTTCCTGCAATACCCTCTGAGCCGAATCCGACAATCTTTCCCGGATGATGATCAGGCTTCCCGGAAGTTTCAGCCTGGCCGGGTGCTTTTGCTCATCTTTATCCCTGTTTATCAATAAGACCTTTAATCCTTCGTTGTCATCGAATCCGAATACAACGATATCAACAGAGATATGGGGATTAAATCCTGTATTCATTTTTTCGGCAATTACGGGTAAAATTATGAATTAATTGTTTATTTACATACTAAACGTAAAAATTACGTTTAGTATATTAAAAAGATACTTTTATATTTCTTTTTTTTAATTTAGCATTATTATATAGTTCAATCTTCAATGTAAAAAAACCTATTCAGTTTATGCAATCACAAAAAATTTCCATCAGGGAAAAAATTGGCTTCAGCCTTGGTGATGGTGCTGCCAATTTTATATTTCAGACCATTATGTTGCTGCAGTTGAATTTTTATACAGATACCTTTGGACTAACAGCTGCAGCCGCAGCTGTTCTGTTCCTGATAGCAAGGCTCTGGGGTGCTGTTTTTGACCCGGTTATGGGTATTGTTTCCGACCGCACAAACACCCGCTGGGGTAAATTCAGGCCATGGATCTTATGGACTGCAGTGCCATTTGGCATCATAGGATACCTGGCATTCACCACGCCTGATCTCAGTTATATAGGTAAGATCATTTATGCATACGTGACTTATATCCTTTTGCTGACTGTTTATTCAGCAAATAATATTCCCTATTCTGCGCTCAGCGGTGTAATAACCGGCGATATGGTTGAACGGACAAGCCTCTCTTCTTACCGTTTTTTTATGGTCATTCTGGCCACACTGGCAATTCAGGGACTGGCACTGCCCATGGTAAATCATTTCGGGCAGGGTGACAGTGCCAAAGGATATCAGATCACCATGGGAATATTCAGTGCCATTGCCATTGTATTCTTCCTGGTAACATTTATCACAACCAAAGAGAGAATTAAACCGCCTCCACAGCAGAAGACATCGCTGAAACAAGACTTATCGGATCTTTTCAGAAACCGTCCGTGGGTATTCATGTTTATCGTATTCGTCCTTATGTTCGTATTCCTGTCCATGAGGAACAGCATACTGCTCTATTATTTCAAATATTACCTGACAATCGGCAGTCAGAAGGCTTTTCTGATGAATATGGATAAAGTCCTGTTCGGACTTCTTGAATCGATAGGATTTACAGCAGATTCTGCAGATATTGCAGGTAACACATTCAGCATTATTAATATATTCAGCCAGTTGGCTGCCATACTGGGATTAACCCTGTCAAAACCGCTTGCAGCACGTTTTGGTAAAAGAAATGCACTTCGTACCTGGTTCCTGATAGCAGCAATCTTCCAGGCACTGTTTATAATAATATCGCCCACCTCAGTGTCGCTTACATTCATACTTTCCCTGCTTTTCAACTTCTCGTGGGGAGTTACAATGCCCCTGCCATGGGCAATGATGGCTGATGTGGCCGATTTTTCCGAATGGAAAAACAACCGGCGGGCAACCGGTATCGTGTTTGCAGGAATCGTTATCGGACTGAAAATAGGCCTTGCATTGGGTGGTGCACTGGCCGGCTATTTGTTATCAACTTATGGATATGTTCCGAATGTGGAACAATCTGCCGGTGCATTGCTTGGTATTCGTCTTACCCTGAGCATCTATCCTTCCATTGCCATTGTTATCTCTGTTATTATTCTTTTCATTTACCAGATCAGTAAACACATGGAATACCAGATGCAGGATGAACTGGCTGAAAGACGAAAAGCTTATGAGACCTGATCATCGAAAAAAAGGAATTATATATTAAAAACAACTGTCATGAAAAAAACCAACGGAAGACAATTATCAAAAAATTTATTCAGGATGATGATCCTGGTTGTACTGGTCAGCATATCCTGCAGCAAACCCGAAACAGGACTGAAAGATGCCTTCAAAGACTGTTTTTATATTGGCGTGGCGGTTAATCCGGTACAGATCTTTGAAAAAGACTCCCTGGCAAAACCATTTATTATGAAGCACTTTAACTCGATTACCAGCGAAGATCATCTTAAATGGGAAAAAGTCCATCCCCTGCCGGGTGTTTATGATTTCACCGTTGCAGACAGCATCGTTGCCTTTGGTGAACGCAACGGAATGTTTATTGTCGGACATACACTCATATGGCATTCCCAGACTCCGAAGTGGGTATTCGAAGATTCCCTGGGTAATCCTCTGAGCCGTGATGCACTGCTTCAGCGGATGAAAGATCATATTACCACCGTTGTTGGCCGCTACAAGGGAAGGGTAAACGGATGGGATGTGATCAATGAACCTGTTGGTGACGACGGACAAATCAGGAAAACCAAATGGTATGAAATCATCGGCGAAGACTACATTCAGAAGGCCTTTGAATATGCCCGTGAAGCAGATCCTGAAGCTGAACTTTATTTCAACGATTATAACATCGAAATGAATTGTAAAAGAGAAGGTGGCATACGGCTTATTAAGAACTTACTGGAACAGGGAGTACAGATAGATGGTGTGGGTATTCAGGCACACTGGCATCTGGATAGACCTGATCTGCATGAAATAGACACAACCATCCAGCTGTTGGCCGGAATGGGACTTGATGTCATGTTCACCGAACTGGATATCATTGTTGTTCCCGAGCCACTCGGGGTGATTGGTGCTGACATTGCCCAGAAAGCGGGGTATCAGAAAGAACTGAATCCGTATCCCGATATCCTTCCAGATTCGGTACAGCAAGAACTGGCAGACCGTTATTCAGATGTGTTCAAAACATTTGTCAAATACCAGGATAACATCAGCAGAGTAACCTTCTGGGGACTTCATGACGGATATTCATGGAAGAATAACTGGCCTATCAGGGGCAGGAGTGTCCATCCTCTTCTGTTTGATAAGAATTACCAGCCCAAACCTGCTTATTATGCGGTTATGGAAACAGCAAAAGTAAAATAACTGAAATCATATAAAAGAAAATCATGCAAACTGCCGGAGACAAACCATTGAAAAATGCCCCGTATAAAAATCCTGGCTTGACGGTTGAAAAAAGGGTGAAAGACCTTTTATCACATATGACCATCGAAGAAAAGGTTGCCCAGCTTATGGGATTATGGAACGGAGGTGTTGAAGATTTTACAGAAGAATTTCTGGACGACGAGGAAAAAATGAAGGAAACATTCGGTTACGGATGCCATTCCATTCATCCTGCCCCATTTGGAATAAAAGAAACAATTAAAATCAGGAACAAAATCCAGAAGTACCTCCTTGAAGAAACACGTCTGGGTATCCCTGCCCTTTTTGTGGACGAAGGCCAGCATGGAATGATGAGGCCGGAATCAACAGTCTTTCCTCAGGCCATAGGTCTGGCGTGCTCATGGAACCCGGATCTTTTCGAAGAAGTCTATGGAGTTATTGCCCATGAGATGCGTTCAAGAGGAACCCATCATGCCCTTACACCCGTAATAGATGTGTGTCGTGAACCCCGGTGGGGAAGGGTTGAAGAAACCTACGGCGAGGATCCCTACCTGAACGGAAAACTCTCATGTGCTGCGGTAAAAGGATTGCAGGGTACAACCAATGGAACCGTTGCCGAAAATCATGTTGCAGCCACTCTGAAACACCTTGTTGGTCATGGTGAATCTGAAGGCGGGTTGAACCAGGGCCCGGCCAATTACTCAATGCGCGTTTTGCGTGAATTCCACATGCCTCCCTTTAAAATGTGTATTGATGACGTTAAACCTGTTGCCGTAATGCCTTCATACAACGAGGTTGATGGCGTCCCTTCTCATGCCAATAGATGGCTGATAAAAGATTTGTTAAGAAAGGAATGGGGATTCAAAGGTCTTGTCGTATCAGATTATTATGCGGTTGACCAGCTGTTTTTAAAACATTTTGTGGCAGAAGACAGCAAAGAAGCTGTCAGAATGGCCTTTAATACAGGTATACAATATGAACTGCCCCAGGCAAATCATTACAGGCATTTGCCGGAACTATTGAAAGAAGGCAAAATCAGGCAGGAAGATATTGACGATGCTGTTGCTCAGGTTCTGAAGCTGAAATTTGAACTCGGATTATTCGAAAATCCTTATGTCGATGAGGCCAATGCCATTGCAGTCAGTAAAAAACCCGGACACAGGGAGATAGCATTAAAAGCCGCACACCAGTCAATTGTACTTCTCAAGAATGATGGCCTGCTCCCGCTTCCCAGGAACAAATACAAAAAGATAGCCGTCATCGGACCATGTGCCGGTGAAGTTTATTTTGGCGGATATGCAGGGGAACCATATAAAAAGACAAGTTTGCTGGACGGGATAAAGAACAAAGCCGGTGATGAAACAGAAATAATGTTTGCACAAGGCTGCATGCTTACTACAAACACGAGCAACAGCTATTTTAACTGGAAATACGATGACATCGTATTTGCCACCAGGGAGGAAAACCTGCCATTAATTAAAGAAGCTGTCAATATTGCCAAAAAAGCTGATGTCATCATTCTTGCCATTGGTGAAAACGAACATCTTTGCCGTGAGGCATGGGCTAAAAATCACCTCGGAGACAACCTGACACTTGACCTGTTCGGAGAACAGGAAGAACTTGTGAGAGCCATTATGGAAGTCAATAAGCCTGTTGTGGTCTACCTGATGAAAGGACGCCCGTTGTCGGTAAATTATCTGGCAAAACATGTACCGGCCATTATTGAAGGATGGTACATGGGACAGGAAACAGGCGCTGCAGCCGCAGATGTTATTTTTGGCGATGTGAATCCCTCAGGGAAACTTACCATTACAGTTCCGAAATCATCCGGTCAGCTCCCCCTTTATTACAACCACAAACCCAGTGCCCAGTTCCATGATTACCTTTCTTTGGACATTCAACCGCTCTATCACTTTGGTTTTGGACTGAGTTATACAAAATTCACTTTCGGAAAGCCAGCGCTTGATAAAGACACCATCCGCATGAACGAATCAGCAAAAGTGATCGTCGATGTCACCAATGAAGGAAAAATAGCGGGCGATGAAGTGGTACAAATGTATATCCGGGATATAATAAGCTCAGTCACCCGCCCGGTAAAAGAGCTGAAAGGATTTAAACGTGTCAGCCTGAATCCCGGGGAAACAAAAAGAGTGGTGATGGAAATCAGGCCCGAGCACCTGTCATTTTATGATATCAATATGAATAAGGTTGTAGAGCCGGGTGAATTTGACATCATGGTCGGTAATTCTTCGCGTGACCAGGATCTTCAGATGATCCGTCTAAAGGTGACAGGCCGGGATTGACTTTTCCGGTTGTTGTTTACATAATAACTGCTTCGTTCAATGCGGGTTCAGATGATTATCCGGGCATAATCCGAAAGCCTCATTGCACAAAATTGTCACAGATGCCGGAGGAGCCGAAACAGTTGACAGAGACCACCCTGAAACTATTGTCAGCCCATGCCCCAAAATAAAACCATAAAAATGAAACCACTAAACTCAGAATGTAAAGGTGATATCCTGTTATATGTTTTACTGTTGATGTTCAGTGCAGGAGCTTTATACAGTTGTCATCTGACCAGCCGGGAGGAATTCTCCCCAAAAATCAATGAACTTGACTATTTTGAAGCACGCGGATTCAATATGTTTGTATTCAGTAACTGGTATGACGGCAACTTCAGTGATTCCAAGATCAGCGGCATCGAAATCATACATCACGGGATACGTACTGCAACCAATGGCGATGTCAGGCTGAATGCCACACCACAGCAATGGGATCCTATCCCGACGTTTGTCGAACGAAAAATCAATCATGAAACCAACACCATTGAGGCATACCTGAAGTACCCCGAATACAATTTCAGGTACAGGATCAGCGTAAAGGCAACAAATGAAGGCATGATACTGAGTGTTATACTTGACAAAAAGCTACCCCGGGAACTTACAGGTATTGCCGGATTTAACCTTGAGTTTTTGCCTTCTTCCTATTTCAAAAAGACATACCAGATGGATGAAAAAAGCGGGATTCTCCCGCTTTATCCCGCCGGTAACATGAAAACCTCCGTTTCCGGTATCAATGAAACCCAACCGTTTGCAAAAGGAAACACACTGATCCTTGCACCTGAAGATCCGGTGAGACGAATTGCCATCCATTCGGAAAAAAATGAACTTATGCTGTTTGACGGCCGCAGCAAAGCACAGAACGGATGGTATGTGGTCAGAAGCCTGATCCCTCCCGACCGGTCAGATACCGTTATCAAATGGAGTCTCAAAGCCGGTATGGTTCGCGACTGGGTAAGACCGCCGGTGATCGCATATTCCCAGGTCGGATATCATCCTGATCAGCTCAAAAGGGTTGTGATTGAACTGGATAAAAACGATAAACCGCAAAAAAAAGCACACCTGCTGAAAATCAGGTCTGACGGTAATGTCGATAAGAAGCACGAGTATGATGTTGTCAGGTGGGGTGATTACCTGAGATATCAATATTATACGTTTGATTTTACCCCGGTAAAAGAGGATGGTATCTATGTTATCGAATACAATAATAAGCGGACAGGACCATTCAGAATAGCCTGTAATGTTTACGAAGATGCATGGTATCCGACACTCGATGTTTTTTTCCCTGTTCAGATGGATCATATGCTTGTCAATGAGGCATACCGTGTCTGGCATGGTGCGGCACACCTGGATGATGCCCTTCAGGCACCGGTTAATCATGTGCATTTTGATTTATATGCGCAGGGACCTTCAACCGATTCACCTTACAGGCCGGGAGAACATATTCCCGGTTTAAACACCGGGGGATGGTTTGATGCCGGTGATTATGATATCAGAACACAGACACAATACTCGGTGATTATCAACCTGGTGATGGCATATGAGCATTTTGGCATCCAAAGGGACCAGACGACCATTGACCAGAAAAAACGTTATGCAGATATCCATTTCCCGGACGGAAAACCTGATATACTTCAGCAAATTGAACATGGTGTTCTTGCCCTGATGGCTCAGTATAAGTCAGTCGGACATGCTATTCCCGGTATCATTTCATCAGATCTGTCACAGTATACACACCTGGGAGATGCATTAACGATGACAGATAACCTGATATATCATCCGGGACTGGACAGCTCTGAATCAGACGGGTATTACAGCGGCATTTTCGATGACAGGTGGGCATTTACGGGTAAATCGACACCCCTCGATTATGGTTCTGTTTCTGCACTCGCTGCTGCCAGTCGTGCATTACGGGGATATAACGATCAACTCGCTGATGAATGCCTGAAGACCTCATTGAAGATCTGGTACGATGAACACGGTCATGATCCTGATATCTTTTACCATGGAAACACAACCGGTGGAAGACTGGAAGACGAAGAACTGAAAGCCGCTGTTGAACTGCTGATAACCACCGGTGATAAAAGGTTTGCCGAAAAAATCAATGAATTACTGCCATACATAGAAAAACAGTTTGTTTTTAATGCAACCACATCAGTTCGCGCCATACCATATATGGATACCGGATATGTTGCAAGAATAAAAAACCTGGTGAGTATATACAGCGACTCACTTACCGGATTTGATAACAGGAATCCGTTTGGAGTACCCATCTCAACTGGTGGATGGGCCGGAAGCGGACGGGTTATATATTTTGCCATCACAAACTACATCCTGCATGAAGCCTTCCCGGATCTGATTGACGCAGAATATGTATACAGAGGATTAAATTATATTTTCGGTTGTCATCCTGGTTCCAATATATCATTTGTTTCAGGCATCGGAACAAATTCAAAAATGGTGGCATACGGAATGAACCGCGCAGATTTTTCATTTATAGCCGGTGGCATCGTTCCGGGAGTACTGATCATCAAACCCGATTATCCTGAGAATAAAGAAGACTGGCCTTTCTTATGGGGCGAGAATGAATATGTGGTCAATCTCGGCGCCAGTTATATCTATCTTGTAAATGCTGCTGACAATTTACTGAATAACAACCGGAATAATGAACAGCAACCAATGCATTAAATCACTTATAAAACGGATAAAAGTTTTTCAAGCCGGTTTCCTCTTGAACCTTTTATAAGTATCAGGTTCGATTGAAATGCGGAAGAATCCGTCTCTTTCATGAAATCCTCCACGGTTCTGTAACATCTGAAATGTTGTCCTTTAACCGCTTCAAGGAAGGAATCACCGATCAGAAAAACATTTTCGCACTGCCGGGCAGTAAGATAATCAATGATCTTTTGATGCTCTGCCAAAGAAAAATCACCGAGCTCAAGCATTTGTCCGATGATAAATATCTTCTTCCTGCCCTCCATTTCAAGAAAGTTTTCAATTGCCGGTATGATGCTTGAAGGATTTGCGTTGTATGCATCCATAACAATTTTATTACGACCGGAGTCAATGAGTTGCGACCTGTAATTATCGGGCTGATAATCTTCTATGGCTTGTCTGATTTTCTCGTTTGAGACACTAAAATAGTTGCCGGCAGCAACTGCAGCAAGGATATTTTCAATGTTATATTTACCAACCAGTCTGGTTTTTGATATGAATTCATCATTGTCGACCCGGATGTTAAGGATTAAGAACGGGTCACTGGAAACCAGCGTTCCATTTAAATACGCATTGTTGTAGAAAACACAATTCCTGTATTCACCGGATAAAAGCAATTTCACCTGCGGATCATTATCATTTACAAAGATCGTTTTCTGATTCTTCATCAGGTAAACAAATAATTCTCCTTTGGTTTTCCTGACTCCATCAATACTTCCGAAGCCTTCAAGGTGTGCCTTCCCGATATTTGTTATCAATCCGTAATCGGGTCTGGCAATTTCACAGAGAGCGGCTATTTCTCCCGGATGACTGGCCCCCATTTCAATGATGCCGATCTCAGTATCTTTGGTCATGGAAAGCAAGGTCAGGGGAACCCCGATATGGTTATTTAAATTGCCAACTGTAGAAACCACCCTGAATTTCTGACCCAGTATGTTATGGCACAATTCCTTGGTTGTTGTCTTTCCGTTTGAACCGGTAATGGCAAATAATCTTGCAGGAATAACACTTCTGTGGTACCTGGCGAGTTTCTGAAGAGTGGCCAGTGTATCTTTAACCCTGATGAATCTATCGTTCCTGGATTTTTCCGAATCATCAATGACAGCGCAAACAGCTCCTTTTTCAAGAGCTTCACCGGCAAATTCAGAACCATTGAAATTTGGCCCGCGTAAGCCGAAGAAAACTGATCCGGGCAGTATATTCCGGGTATCAACAGAAACAAGGGGATGGTTTGAAAAAATTTGATATAGTTGCTTTATGATATTCATATCCCTTTGTTCATACAAAAAAACCTCATTATTGCTAATGAGGTTCTTTTATCATTATCATTCATATTTTTAAAATCCGATCGGCGTTCCGACTCTTGTCATGGCACAGCGGAAACCAAGATCGTCGCGTGACTGGTCTTCATCAAGGAATCTCCTCGTACCGGGACTCAGCCAGAATGCCCTGTCTCTCCATGAACCGCCCTTGTAAACCCTTGATTTGTCACTTACCAGTGTCGCGGCTTCCTGCCCTTCAATATCACGTATATACATCCTTCTGGAATCAAGTGTTTGTGACGGTGCATCCACAGCCCAGTTAACTCCTTCGATGACGCTTGATTCATAATCCCCGTCCATATAGTTCTTGTAATATGACTTTTTATAGTTCCACCTGTTGATTGCTTCCTCTTCTGTTACAGGACGGTATCTTAATCTTCCAAGGCTGTCTTTTTCAGCCACATTGCCTTCTTCATCTGTTTCCAGTGTCATAAATACATTACCACGGAAAGGATTGAACTCGTCAAAATCCTGAAATGTCATTGCCCTGTAAACATCTTCAACCCATTCATTTACATTTCCGGCCATACAATACAGGCCATAGTCATTTGGCCAGTATGACTCAACCGGCGACGGAATTGGTGCATTGTCATTCAGATCACCTGCAACACCCATATAGTCACCCCTGCCACGTACGAAGTTGGCCCTCATCTGGCCCCTGTACTTTTTAACATCATTTCTTACATTATGACCATCCCACGGATAAATTCTTCGTTCATAGATACGTTCCTCATAAGAATTACCAATGAGTGCAAGTGCGGCAAATTCCCATTCTGCTTCGGTAGGCAGGCGGTATTTCGGTAAAAGTATGCCATCTTCAAGCTGAACCCTTCTGAACTCCTGGTTGGGATCCAGTGATGGCAGGTTTTTATTGACCATTCCTTCATATTGTCCGACAAGATATGCATCGGTATTAAAATTTTCTTCACCAAGCTGATTCGGATCAGGATTCAGAATACCCTCGCGAATAAGAATACCTTCGTTTACCCGGTCTGTTCTCCATGAGCAATAGTCGGTTGCCTGCAGCCAGTTAACACCGACTACAGGATAGTCGTTATATGCAGGATGCCTGAAATAATACATGACATAGGGTTCATTATAAGCCATTGGCCTTCTCCATACCAGTGTATCCGGTAAAGCTTTCCTGTAAACCTCGGGGTAATCAATGAATACCCTGCTTATCCAGAAAAGATATTCTCTGTAGTCAACATTTCTGACTTCGGTTTGATCCATATAAAAGGAACTGACCGTAACCCTGCGCGGAACATTGTTCCATTGATACATGACATCCTGTTCAACCCTGCCCATTGTAAAAGTACCACCTTCTATAAAAATAAGTCCAGGCCCGGTTTCCTGATCATATCCAAACTTGACCTCAAATCCTCCCATTTCAGGATCGTTATAATTCCATCCGGTTGTGGTTGATACCTTTCTTGAACCTCCTCCGCATGCTGAAAGGATTATTAACAAAACAAAAATTTTTGCTAATGCTGAATACTTGATGTTCATTGTTTTGCAGTTTTATTATTCAAATATAATAATAATTAACTCTAATTTACAACAATATTTTATTCTAATTAATAACAATCAGGAAAAATAACTAAATCCCGTGGCATTTTACTGCACCTCTTTTTTTTCTTTTACCATTATACATAAAACGATACAAAAATGTTACCTCATGTGCTCCCATTCCCGGTGAAAAAAAACGAATATTTTTCATATTAACGTCACAGGCATAATAAAAATTGTATGCCTTCCACGAAAAACCCGCTATAAGGATGACGGCATCAAAGTTAAATCTGAGATCCTGCCGTGCCCATAATCCGAATATAAACGGATTCATCTCACAGTTCGCCCCGTAAACAAGTTCCTGGTATTGCCCCTGCTGCTGAAACAGGAAACCGGGTACCAGAGAAACATCGCGGGATCTGTTCCAACGAAAAAGATCAAACTTCCCGTATATATGTGCTGTATAACGCCTGGATAATGATAAAAACTCCGGTTCACCATCGTGTCTTACCGGCCGGGTGAGATGATGAACCGCTATGCCTGAATAATAGCGGTTATCATAATTCATGTTTATCCCAAGAGAAAAATCACCGTATCCCGACTTATAATTATCATAATCAACAGGTTCGCTGCCTGAATGGTTGCCCGTTATATCAGATTCAAAAACAAACCTGTTCTCATTTACATCCTGGAAGAAATATGATAACCCTAGACCTCCGGCTATTCTTAACATATCCGATACCTGAACTGAATAAGCATATACTCCTTCCAGCGAAGTCTGGATTATTGCTCCCTGTGCCTGATTGTCATGAATAAGGTTAACACCGAAAGCACTGTTCATTGTTTCAACAGGCTGGATGTAGTTGGCACAATAAGTCACAAAGGCCGAATTCATCGCAGGCCACTGATTTCTGTAAGTGGCACTTAACCGGGGATCTTGAATGGATGCAACGGAGGAAGGATTTAAATAAGGCAGAGCGAACAGGAAGTTTGAATAATGAGGATCCTGGGCAACGCTTAAACCTGCATCCAGCAATAACGACAATATGATCATTATTTTTATTCTCATTTAACCTTTACAAAGGAATGATGTTTATTAAGACAGATACAATAATAAAAATGGTTCTCCGTTTACAATTCATGGCTGCCGGTCAAATTATGAAAGAGTCCTTTGTTATTTTTATTATTTTCGTGAATAATTACTGCAAATATATGAGGTATTTGCTCATTTTATTTATATTCTTATCCAATTCAGTCTTAAGCCAGGAACTGATATTGAACAGATCTCTCAACTGGAAATCCGGTCTTAAAGCCGATCAGAAGAGAGAATCAGATAATGATCCTGTGACATTAAGAAAATACCTGCATTTTGAAAATGCTGTTTATAAAAATGCTGAGACATTGTTCCCTTATTACAATGAACTCATTCCTGTTCCGGATTATTATCACAATCCTCAAATAAAAATCAGGGATATACATTATCAGCCTGTTGCTCCCGATGAACTGGAGGGTGTAGGGATGCTGGATGAACTGCCTTCCGAATTTGCTTTGAATACCATTCAAACATGGAACCGGAAGACTCCTTCGTTATCTTTGAGCCTGCTTCCGTTACGAAGGAATCCCAAAACAAATGCAATTGAAAAGCTGACATCCTTCAGCCTGGAAATAATACCGGGAGATAAGCCTGCCGCGATCACCGGTATGAATAAATCTGCTGACCAGGTATTTCAGGAAACTTCAATCTTATCGTCTGGAGAATGGTTCAGGGTATCTGTTCAGCATTCGGGTATTTACAGGCTTACATATTCTGATCTTACCGGACTTGGAATATCCGATCCGGAAAACATCAGGATCTATGGCAACGGAGGAAAAACACTGCCGTTGATGAACCGTGAACCCCGGCCGGATGATCTGAAAGAGAATGCTATATATATGGAAAAAGGCTCTGACGGGATTTTCAATACGGGCGACTATATATTGTTTTACGGCCAGGGTACTGTAACATGGGAATATGACCAGTCGAAAGAGTTTTTCAGACATTTGGTCAACAACTATAGCGGATATTCATATTATTTCCTGACTTCCTCGTTCGGACCGGGTAAAAGAATAGAATCCGTAACGGTGCCGGCCGAACCTGCAGATACTGTCGTTACCTCATTTGACGATCATGATTATCACGAAAAAAATTTAGATAATCTAATACAGTCGGGCCGCCAGTGGTTTGGTGAAAAATTTGATTACTCAACCATCTTTGATACCACATTTCAATTCCCGAACCTGGTATTAACATCTCCGGTCATCCTGGAAGCAAATGTTGCCAGCAGGTCCTCATCAACCAGGAATTTCAGTTTCACAATCAACAATCAGTACAGTGAGCTGATCAGTGTCGGAAGTATCAATCTGACCGATAATGTAGGGACTTACGCTAAGCAAAGCAGAAAGCTGATCCCGTTCTTAAGCAATGGTGACAACATTGCTCTGAAAATAACCTATGACAAAGATGAAAATTCGGATGATGGATGGCTCGACTATATAACTGTTAATGCAAGAAGGCAACTGGCACTGACGACCGGACCTTTATTCTTCAGAGATGCACAATCGGTAAAACCGGACAGAATAGCTGAGTTCAGGATTCAGAGCGCAGATGATCAAACCATCATCTGGGACATTACCTATATATTCAATGTCCGCCGTATTGAGGCATCGGCTTATGGCGGAGTAATGGCATTCAAAGCTTATGCTGATGAGCTCAAAGAGTATGTTGCATTCAGCAGAAACATGGAATTTCCAACCCCTTTCATCGACAAAAACAATGCACAGGTTGAGAACCAGAATCTTCATGGCACTGCACCCCATAAAATGCTGATCGTAACACATCCTATGTTCTTAAGTCAGGCAGAGAGGCTGGCTGAATTTCACCGTATACAGGATGGCTTTAGTGTCATCGTTACAACAACCGATAAGATCTACAATGAATTCTCATTAGGAATGCCTGATATCAGTGCTATAAGAGATTTCGCCCGGATGCTGTATAACAGGTCGGGGGAGGATGAAAATGCCCTGAAGTACCTTCTTTTATTTGGTGACGGATCCTATAATAACTTTTCAAAGAAAGAAGGCAATCCTAATTTTGTGCCAACCTATCAGTCTTCAAACTCCATGACCTATACCCAATCTTATGTTTCAGACGATTTTTACGGATTTCTTGATTCGGATGAAGGAGGCAGCGATTCCATGGAATATTATATTCTTGATATCGGCATCGGACGATTGCCTGTCGGTGATACAACCGAGGCAAACGCTGTCCTGGAAAAAATACTTTCATACGATTCCGCTTCAACAATGCAGGATTGGAGAAATACACTGCTCTTTGTAGGTGACGATCAGGATGGTAACACACATATGGAACAAGCCAATGATCTTGCTGATTATATCAGAACCAGTTATCCGGGCTTTGTCGTGAAAAAAGTATTGCTGGATGCTTACAAACAAGTAACCTCATCAAGCGGGAGCCGATACCCGGATGTCAATAAAACGATCCTGGATAACTTCAATAAAGGGATACTGATATTTAATTATACCGGACACGGCAGTGAAAACGGGATTGCCGAAGAACAAATTCTGCAAAAACAGGATATAGAGAAACTGAAAAACAAAGGGAAATATCCTCTTTTCATCACAGCTACCTGTGAATTCAGCAGGTGGGATAATATGTTAATTGACAAAAACGATGGCAAATACAAAGAACAGACATCAGCCGGAGAGGCAGCCCTCCTGAATCCCGTTGGAGGAGCAATTGCACTGCTTTCAACAACAAGGGTTGTTTATTCACACTTGAATCATTACCTAAACCAGAACTTCTATTATAAGGCATTTCTAACGGATGGGAAGGGAAAGCGTTACAGGATGGGTGATATCACCAGGTTAACAAAAAATGCAGCAGGGCAGGATCGGAATAAACTGAATTTTACCCTGTTAGGAGATCCGGCATTGCAACTTGCCTATCCCGAATATCAGGTTATAACCGACTCAATCAACGGCATAAATACAGTTCAGCCGCCCGACACCCTGAAAGCCTTTAAGGAGATCACTGTTGCCGGTCATATTACCAATAAGGATGATCTCCTGTTTGAGAGTTTTAACGGGTTTGTCTACCCGCTTGTATTTGATAAGGTTCAGAAAGTAAAAACCCTTGCCAATGATCCCAACCAGTATCCGCTGGAATTTTCGGTTCAGGAAAATTTGCTTTTCAAAGGAAAAGCAAGTGTGACAAATGGCAGATTTGAGTTCTCTTTTATTGTACCAAAAGACATTTTATATACCATCGGTAATGGCAAAATCAATTATTACGCTCAGAATGAAAGCATTGATGCACATGGCCATTTCAGCAATTTCCTGATCGGGGGTACATCTGATCAGCCAATTATGGATATTACCGGGCCTGAGATTGAATTATACATGAATGATGAAAATTTCAGGGACGGGGGTATAACAAATAAAGATCCCAGGATTTTTGCCAGGGTTTGGGATGAAAACGGAATTAATACAACCGGCAATGGGATCGGCCATGATATCATTGGTATCCTGGATGGAAATACAAATAATCCGATTTTGCTCAATGATTACTATCAGACCAGCCAGGATAACTACCAGGGAGGAGAAGTGATTTACCAGCTGAATGATCTGGACCAGGGTTATCACTCCCTGAATGTTAAGATCTGGGATGTATTCAACAATTCTTCAGAACAAATGATTACGTTTAATGTAATAAGTTCAAATGACCTGATCCTGAAAAAGGTGTATAATTATCCGAATCCTGTGACAGAAAATACTTTTTTCCAGTTTGAGCATAATATGCCGGATGTTAATTTAATCATAAGAATTGATATTTTTGATCTTTCGGGAAGGCTGATCCGTACGATTGAGCAGAGATCATATACCGGAGGTTACAGGGCTGAGCCTGTTGAATGGGATGGCAAAGACGGCAATGGTAATAAAATGCACAGAGGAATATATCCGTACCGTATTGCCATAGAAACCAATGACGGACATTATGCTGAACAATTTCAAAAACTCATGATCTTAAATTAGTTTTTTTCTCATTTTCATAATGTAACAGAATGTTTTATATTTGCTCCACAAAAATGAATAAAGTAATGATTTTAAA
Organism: Bacteroidales bacterium; assembly: GCA_016933335.1. GTDB lineage: Bacteria > Bacteroidota > Bacteroidia > Bacteroidales > UBA10428 > JAFGPL01. The sequence continues at coordinate 27,042 of JAFGBD010000067.1, forward strand.
AAGGTTGTTTTATACGGGATTAGTGATGCTCATAACGATGAACGGATACTCACAGAGCAGTACAAAAGAGCTCCTGGGAGCCGAGCCTAATCCCATTCATTCAACAGTACCATTTCTAACAATCGCACCGGATTCCAGGGCAGGTGCCATGGGAGATGCAGGTGTCGCAACAAAGCCTGATGCCAGCTCACAGCACTGGAATGCTGCCAAGTATGCTTTTCTTCCCGGTGAGATGGGTTTTGCTTTATCATACACACCATGGTTAAGAAAACTCGTTAATGACATCAATCTTGCTTACCTGAATTTTTATAAAAGATTTGATGATAAACAGGTCTTAAGTGCCTCTTTATTGTATTTCTCATTGGGAGATATCGTTTTTCGCAGTGATTTCGGAGATTATGTCGGACAATACCGGCCCAATGAATTTACTTTGGATGTGGGCTACACCAGGTTGTTTACAGATAACCTGTCAAGTGCCCTTACTTTAAGATTTGTGCGATCTGATATTACCGGCGGTGGCACAGTGAACAATCAGGAATACAATGCCGGTGTTTCCTTTGCAGCCGATCTCTCAATGTATTATCAGAAAGATATCGAGATTGACGGTAAACCAAGCCAGTATGCATGGGGAATCTGCTTATCCAATCTTGGTACAAAGATATCTTATACCGATGACACGGAGAAGCAGTTCATCCCGGCTAATATGAGAATCGGAGGCAGAATGACAATGAATCTGGATGATTACAACGACATCAGCCTTGCCCTTGATTTGAACAAATTGCTGGTTCCGTCACCCATGCGACAGGAAATTGAGGATGGCGATACAAATTATTATGGTAAAACCGCGCCTAATTCTCTTCCGTTAAGCTGGATTCAGTCTTTTTACGATGCACCCGGCGGTTTCAAGGAAGAAATACATGAGATCATGTATTCCATCGGAGCAGAATACTGGTATAGGGATCAGTTTGCCATCAGGGCGGGTTATTTCCATGAACACGAGACCAAAGGCAACAGGAAGTATTTTGCTGCGGGCGTTGGCCTGAAATTAAATGTATTCTCACTCGATTTCTCATACCTGATCCCCACCTCAGGGCGTAATAATCCTCTGGCCAATACCATGAGGTTCACGCTTGGTTTGGATTTCGACAAATTCAGAGAGTTCAGATAGGATGGATATCAGGATTGGTTTCGGTTATGATGTTCATCAGTTAAAAGCCGGTAATAAATTTGTTCTCGGAGGTATTATTATTCCATATAAAAAAGGACCTGTCGGACATTCCGACGGAGATGTTCTGATTCATGCCATCTGTGATTCACTTCTCGGAGCAGCCAATCTGCGTGACATAGGATTTCATTTTCCTGATACTTCCGAAGAATACAGGGGAATAGACAGCAAAGTCCTTTTAAAAAAAACAATTAACCTGCTGACAGATAACGGGTATACACTGGGGAACCTGGACTGCACTGTATGCCTGCAAAAACCCAAAGTAAAGGAATATATCCCTGAGATGCAGCGGGTGCTCTCACATGTTATGGGAACCAGTGAAAACAATATATCCATCAAAGCAACAACCACCGAAAAACTTGGTTTTATCGGCAATGAAAAAGGTATTGCTGCATATGCCGTTGCCCTGATCGTGAAAAAGAATAATCCAGGCAACTGAAGCAGAGACCGGACAGCCGGATAAGATACCACCAGGCTGCAGGCAACCGGCATATCATATGTCATACTTTACATATCACTATAACGATGTTGTGGCCGGGATCAGCCCCATTCCTGAAAAATTAAAAATCCCAAATACCTGTCTGCTCCATAAAATTCACTATTTTTGAAGTTCCAATAGTTAATCTAAGTGTTACGGGAACAAAAAAAATCAACATTCTTCCTCAGAAATTTAATGCGTGGCCTGATGTGGCTGGCAATTATCATTGGCATTTTTCTTCTTTTTAAGAAGTTTGTCAATATCAATTATCTTTTATGGCTGGCACCGGTATATGATAATCCTCTTATCATATATGCCATTTTTCTTACCTCTGAGGTCGTGGTGGGAATTATCCCTCCTGAAGTATTTATGATATGGGCGCTCAGGTATAATGAAACAACAGGATATATCTCAATCATCGCTTTTCTGGCTGTGATTTCATACCTGGCAGGGCTTACCGGTTACTTCATCGGCCGTTATCTGAATACAACATTGTTTTTCAGGTTTTTCAGAAGGAAAGTCCTTGGCAGATCCGAGAAATTGCTGAATATTTATGGTATATACCTGATCATTGTAGCTGCATTAACCCCTCTTCCTTTTTCCGGCATTGCCATGCTTGTCGGTTCGGTACGTTATCCCTTTAAGAAATACTTTTACTATTCATTATTGAGATTTCTCAGGTTTGCAGTTTATTCATGGATAATATGGGAGGCCAATATGCTTTAAACTCAGGAATGAAAAACAAGAAGGGGAATATTTGTGTGGTAAAAAAGTTTTTTGGTAAGATCGGCTTTGAATAGTTTATCCAGGATGCCTCTTTGCCTGGAAGTCAGAGAAACAATGTTTATTTTTTTCTCCTGTACATAGTCGTTGATATCAGCCAGTATATTCCTTGAATGAACCAGGTTGCATACCACTTCGGTTTTTCCGTAAACATTCCTGAAATAGTCTTTCAGTCCGTCCATTTTAATCCTGTCCCACTCTCCTTCTTCCTCTCCGATATGAACGCAATGAATTGTAATCTCAAGCTGGCTTGTAAGATTCATCAGCTTTTTAATGGATAAAAAGTCCGATTCATCAAACTCGGTCACGTACATCAGGTTCTTAATATTTTTCTCTCCTGCAAATGAATATTTCTCAGGAATGGCCAGAACAGGATATCTGAGTTTTCTGATGATGGTTTCGGTGACACTTCCCATTATGGTATTCGCCTTATCCTGGCCATGTGTACCCATGATTACCAGGTCAGGTTCATAATGGCCGCAATAATTTATGATTTCATCCGCAGGAAGGCCAGGCAGAACCTCATAAGATATGTCCAGACTATTTATATCACAGGATGTAATTTGCTTTTTAAATGCTGAGATAAACTTTTCAGCAGTTTCTTTCTCAGTCTTCTCAAAATTGACTGTTACTTCTTCTTTTAACTGATTCTGTATCTGAACAGTACCTGAGAATTCTATCAGATCAAAAGAAGGTGTGTAATAGGCATGGAAAAACTTTATCCGGGCACCTAATTTACAGGCAATATTAGCAGCATAACGACATGCGAAGTCTGAACATTCCGAATAATCAACAGGGACAAGTATTTTCTTAATCGAATGGTCATCTGAATATTTTGCTGCATCTGAAGCCATATGAATTCATTTACAGACTTACATGCTACTGATAATTACCATAAAAATTACAAATTTTTACGGAACAAATCAAATGTTCAGTTAAAAATTATATCCGCTCATCAAAGGATGGTAGACTATTCTTATTGATTATCTGGCAGAAATGACTCTGATCGCCTGGCAGGATTAAAAATAATCCATGACTTTCAACTCCCGGCAAAAGAAAAATGCATCTGGACAATCTGCCACCGTCCTTCTCTTTTTTCCAGCACACCGGTCCACCGGGTATTTTCCCAGTTAGCCGGTTGTCCTTTCCATTCGTTTATGTCATCAAGCCTGCAATAAAACCATGCCACATCGCCTGAATTCGAAAGGTTTATTATCAGGTCATGTATTTCATACCTGATTGCTTTAAAATCAGGACTGCTCCAAAAGGCTTCGTTCTTTCTGAACTCATTGATTCCTTTTATCAAACCGGGTCCCGGATCCACTTCGATGTAACTTGAATCGTTTGCTATTGTATTGTATAGCAATTGAAAGTCTTTATTCTTAGCCCAGCCAATGGAGTTGTGGATGGCTTTTTCTATAAGTTCCGTTTCGGCAGAGCGGTCAGTCTGCTGCTTATCATGAAGTCTGTTGCATGAGCTGGTTATAATGATCAGCAGACTAAAAATAAATGTTGAAATGAAATGATTCATACGTCTAAATTTTAATTTTATTCACTTCGTTAAGTTATTCGCTATAAGTTATTCGCTTCATACCATTCAATTATTACTTAAGTTTAATACAATAATACTTAAAAAAAATAATGACCGGGGTAATGCTGTATTCCGCAAATCAACCCCTTATCAGCTCATCGATTTCATTCATATGCAGTTTACAGTGCCTCAGAAAATCAATGATCATATCCTGCAATGAGACGTAACTGTTCTTGTCACATTCCCATATATTATCAAGTTTACCGGGATCAACATTATTGATTACATGGATGATATGAAGATTGGAATACTTCCATAACTGTACCAGGTTATTCCAGTTCTCATCCTGGTAATTCTGAATGGCAATCCATCTGTCGTTATTGCCATATGTGGCATAGTTAGGGTATTGAAGCGGACTCTTCTGATACTGCAAATGAATAATCCGGTGTGTGTTGTTGGAGGCTGAATCAACCATGTGACCTGTTATCTGCCTGATGTTCCGGTTTTGACTGTTTCGCCTGTCACTGATAACATCATCTGCAAGGGATAATAATTTTGGTTCCCATTCGCGGATCAGTGATGACAATTCCCTGGTTATTTCTTTGAATTTATTCATGACCAAAATATCCTGTTATTTGTTGAATAATACATCGTCATTTTCAGAACTGTCAATCAGCTTGTCAATCAGCTGAATCGGCTTTAGACATAGAAAAAATCTCATCAAGTACCTGTTTATATTTCTCTGTGATGAATCTGCGTTTAACTTTCAGCGTAGGCGACAATTCCCTGGTTTGCGGGGTCCATTCCTCCTGAACAAGCCTGAAGCGTTTGATCTGTTCTGTAGCTCCCAACTGTTTATTGATGTCATTCACTTCGCGCTGAAATCTGGCAACCACCTGAGGATTCCTTATAAGTTCCATGTTATCGCGGTACTTGACATCGTGCAGAGAGCACCAGTTATGAAGAAACGGGAAATTGGGAGATATCAGTGCACTGGCAAACTTCTGGTTTTCACCCACCACCATGGCCTGTTCAATAAAGAATGATTCCTTCAATTTGTTTTCTATTGGCTGGGGTGCGACATATTTACCGCTGGACAGCTTGAACATCTCTTTTTTACGGTCGGTTATTTTCAGAAATTTTCCATCAACCATGACACCAATATCACCGGTATGCAACCAGCCATCCTTATCGATAATTTCGTCTGTTAATCCGGGTTCCTTATAGTAGCCCATCATTACATTCGGACCTTTGCAGAGGATCTCGCCGTCCCCGGCAATTTTAATATCAACTCCAGGAATGGCAGAACCAACTGTGCCAACACGCACTTCGTTCTTTTCAGGCGGCCGGTTGGCTGCAATAACCGGAGAAGTTTCTGTTAATCCATAACCTTCTATCACGGGAATTCCTGCCGCACTAAAAATGGTCGCCAAACGCGGTTGCAAAGCAGCACCGCCTGCAACTGCGAGCAAAACCTCTCCTCCGAGAGCTTCGCACCATTTTCTGAAAACCAGTTTTCTGGCAATTTTGAGTTTCTGTTTATAAAACCAGCTGTTCTGGTTATTGAATTTGTATCTCAATCCAAGGTTCACCGCCCAGAAAAAAATCTGTTTTTTTATTCCCTTTAAATCCTTTCCCACTCCGATAATCCGGTCATAGACCTTCTCGAGCAGTCTGGGTACCGTGATAAAAATATGTGGTTTAATCTCTTTCAGGTTGTCAGAAATGGTCCCGAGATTTTCAGCATAATAAATGCTGATCCCTATTCTCTGGAAGTAATAATTGACGGTACGCTCAAATACATGGCTGATAGGAAGGAAGCTTAAGGTACGCTGGGTATGATTGAAATCAAAGATCCGGGTAACAGATTGAACATTGCTCATGATATTTCTGTGGGAAAGCATTACCCCTTTCGGATTTCCGGTAGTCCCTGAGGTATAAATAATGGTTACCATATCTTCAGGACTTATTTCTTTCTTGATTCTTTCAAGTTCTTCTTTATGCTTCTCTTCATTTTGCTTTCCAAGATCAAGAATCTCTTTCCAGTTCTTAACTCCTTCAATATTGTTAAAACTGTATATTTCCCTGATAGAACTGACCTTTCTGGCAACAGGTCCTATCCTGTCAATCAATGCCTTATCCGATAAAAAAATCAAAGACGGTTCGGCATGCTTCAGAATATAATCGTAATCATCCTCGCTCAGGGTAGGGTAAACAGGAACATGGACAATTCCTGCCTGCGACATACCCATGTCCATGAAATTCCATTCGGGGCGGTTGTTTGAAATAGTGGCAATCCTGTCACCTTTTTTTAAACCAAGCTCCAGTAAACCATAGCTGACATAATGCGAATTGGTCACATAATCACCGGATGAATATTTAATCCACGAGCCTTTTTCTTTAGCAGCAAGGGCATCCTGCTTATAAGCATATTCCTGCCTGTAGTTTTCAAGAAGGTCAAATGTGCGTGCTGGTTCCATAATCATAGGTTTTGGTTACTTCAAATATAAACATTTTGAAGTAATTATGAAGTTCTGAATATTTATTATGCTGCATGGTAATAATTTCATCTTTTTGTCAGGTTTCAGCAAATCAGCATTTTTTTTAAATATGCAATGATAAACTCTTACTGACTCTCATCTTCATAAATACCCTGAATTAATAATTTATATTTTTCAGCAAGATAAGTGCGTTTCAGCTTCAGGCTTACGGATAATTCACCCGAACCTGTACCCCATACATCAGGTATTAAACGATAACGAATGATCCGTTCATATTTTCCAAGTTCTTTGTTGATTCTTTTAACCTCATCTTCAAATAATTGATTGACAACCTTTAAAGATACCAGCTCATGGTTTGATTCCGGATGAATGTTACTTCTATGAAGCCATTGATATAAATAGTCAAAATTGGGTGAAATAATTGCAGCGGCAAAATGTTTACCTTCACCCACAATCATGGTCTGCTCAATAAGAATCGACTGTTTCAGTTTGCTTTCAAGTACTGATGGTACAATGTACTTTCCATAGGAGGTTTTAAACATCTCTTTTTTTCTGCCTGTTATTTTCAGAAATTTTCCATCTGTCATTATCCCCAAATCACCGGTATGCAGCCATCCTTTCACAATGGTTTTTTTTGTCAGTGCTTCCTTCCTGTAATAGCTCATCATCACATTCGGTCCCCTGCAAAGGATTTCACCTTCGGGACTGATCTTAACATCAACATCCTCAATCAACGGACCGACAGTTCCTATCTTCATTTCAGACAATGGCATCCGATTCAGCGCAACCAGGGGTGAACATTCTGTCAGTCCGTATCCCTGGAAAACAGGTATGCCGGCAGCCCAGAAAATTCTTTCGATACGCGGATCAATTGATGCACCTCCGCAACCAATGTACCTCAGATGTCCTCCAAGCATTTTTTTCCATTTATCAAATACCAGTCTGTTGGCAATAAACAGCCTCAAACGGTAAAACAGATGATGCTTTTTCACCGGATCATGCCGGTATCCGAATTTCATCGAACATGAAAATATCCATTTTCTGATACCATGAAATCCCCTGCCTTTCAAATTAATATTTATAAGAACCTTTTCCAGCAACCTTGGCACAGTGGTTATACCGTCTGGTCTGACATCAGTCAGATCCTGGGTTAATGATTTTATGCCATCTGAATAATAGATACTTGTGCCATGAAGTTGAAACTGGTAATTGGCGGTGCGTTCATAAACGTGGCAAAGAGGCAGAAAGCTGAGAATCCTGTCATTGGTTCTTAAAGGCTGGAGTTTCGATGCCGCCATGACATTACTGACAATGTTCTTATGGGAAAGCATCACCCCTTTTGGATGTCCTGTTGTCCCTGAGGTGTAAATAATGGTAGCCAGCTGGTTTTCTGAAATACTGTTCTTCAGTGCTGTTAATTTATGATCAAGTTTTTCTGAATTTTCCTTTCCCAGGTCAACTAATTGGACGAATGATCTTTCATAAGTTGGATTTTCAATGATATAAACAGGTCTGGTTTCACCCAGGTTCTTAAATAAACGGACAATTGTCTGGTATGCCTTTTCATCAGAAACGAACAACAACCCGGGATTTGTCTCCCTCAAAACATATCGCAAATCATTTTCTGATAAAGCGGGATGAACAGAGACATGAACGGCTCCTATCTGCAGCACTCCCATATCGATATAGTTCCACTGGGGTAAATTATTTGAAAATACGGAAACCACAATATCTGCAGGCTTAAATCCCATTGATAATAAAGCGATACTGACATACCGTGATGTTTCATAGTATTCATCCTGGGAAATGAATATCCAGTTGTTGTCCTTTTTGACTGAAAAAGCATTCCCTTTTTCAGGGAAGTTGATTCTGTAATTTTCCAGTATATCAAAAATACGTCTGATGATCATGTATGTTCATTTTACCGGCAATAATATCCGAATGACACATCTGTTCATTAAAAGAAATTCATGAATTATACAGGCTAAATTTATTCAGATTCTGTTAAAACGAAACGTACCTGACAGTATTTTTTTGATAAGTTATCCCGATCAATACAAATTTTTTTCAATGAAGAAAGACAGCAGGAATGAAAGAAAAAAAATCTCAATTCAACCGGCAGATTAAATGGTATGAAAAAATGTCATATAAAACAGCCGGAAAGGTTAAATATTGTTAACAGATTAATTGTATTAAAACAATGTGCTAACTTTGGTGTTAAATTTGTATGGTCTTAAGCAGACCGGAGTAACTGAGCTGATGCAACGTAATAGTTACATCATTCAATGACATTCGACCCAGCCAATGAGACGACTTGTTTTACAAGCTGACATTTTAAAAGAAGTATAATAAAAGAGAATAAAATTTACGTGTATGAAAACTAAACAGATAGTTGTAAGCATTTTAATAGCAGTTGCAGGAGGTTTGATCGCATTATTCACATATGCCATATTTTTTGAAAAGGAAACAAAAGTTGTGACTGCCAGAGTCGAAACACCGGTGCGCTATGCAAATTTACCGGGTGAATTTGACGAAGTTAATTTTGATTTCACGTATGCTGCCGAAAAATCGGTGCATGGCGTGGTGCATGTTACTACCGAGATGTCCAGGCAAACATACAGGAATCCGATTTATGAGTTTTTTTACGGTGACCGGTACAGCGAACCTGAGCCTGTTCTGGGATTTGGTTCCGGTGTGATTATTTCGGATAATGGTTACATTGTTACCAATAACCATGTGGTTGAAAGTTCGGAAAAAATATCCATCACATTGAATGACAAAAGAGAATTTGAAGCCAGGTTAATAGGAACCGATCCAAGCACTGACCTGGCTTTGCTGAAGATCAATACCAGGGATTTACCTCATATTGGATATGGCAATTCCGATGATCTGAAAGTGGGCGAATGGGTGCTTGCCGTGGGAAATCCTTTCAACATAGCATCCACAGTAACAGCAGGCATTGTGAGTGCTAAGGGCAAAAATCTCGGCATTATCCAGGATAATTACAGGATAGAATCATTCATTCAAACAGATGCTGCCGTAAACAGGGGTAATTCAGGTGGAGCACTCGTGAACATCAGGGGTGAGCTGGTTGGTATCAACACTGCCATTGTTTCACCATCGGGAGGATATGCGGGAATTTCGTTCGCCATTCCCGTAAGCATTGTCCAGAAAGTCGTATCAGACCTTATTGAGTTCGGAGCAGTGCAAAGGGCATTTCTGGGAGTTACCATCACAGAAGTCACAGCGGATCTTGCAAAGGAAAAAGGTCTTGACAGAATCGAAGGTGTTTATGTAAGCGATGTAAGGGAAGAGGGTGCAGCCAAAGCTTCGGGGATCATTGCAGGTGATATCATCCTTCAAATCAACGATGTTGATGTCAGCAGCCCATCTGAACTGACAGAGCAGATAAATCGCTACAGGCCGGGCGACAAAGTTATTGTTTTGATAAAAAGAAATGGTAAAACGAAACAATTTAATGTTACATTACGTAACCTGCAAGGAGACACCAAAATTGTAAAATCCGGTACTTACGATACCATATTAGGGGCAAAACTGGTTGAACTGGACAGTAATGAAAAGAAAAAACACGGAATTGAAAATGGTGTAAAGGTTGCAGAACTATCCGCGGGCAAACTAAGGGCAGAAGGAGTCAGGGAAGGCTTTATCATTACCCGGGTCAACAACAAATCCGTCACAACCGTAGCAGATATAAAAAAGATCCTTGAAAGTTCCAGAGGGGGTATTTACATCGAGGGAATATATCCTAATGGAGTGGTGGCTTATTACGCATTCGGATTGTAGAAGCGCAGGTTCCTTACAGTTATTCTGCAAAGGCTTGCCAATCTGCAAGCCTTTTTTTATCAGATGATTCATAATTCATATTGAATTTAAATATAAAATAATCTAAATTCGCAGAATATTTTTGAAAGGAACACATGAGACAGCTAAAGATCACCAAATCAATTACCAATAGGGAAAGTGCATCGCTTGACAAGTATTTACAGGAAATTGGCAGAGAAGAACTTATCACCGTGGAAGAAGAAGTTGAACTGGCCCAGAGAATTAAGAAGGGAGACAAAGACGCACTTGAAAAGCTTACCAGGGCTAACCTTCGTTTTGTTGTATCAGTCGCAAAACAATATCAGAACCAGGGCTTAAGCCTTCCTGACCTGATTAACGAGGGGAATCTGGGTCTTATCAAAGCGGCTGAAAAATTCGACGAGACAAGGGGTTTTAAATTTATATCATACGCTGTATGGTGGATCAGGCAGTCTATCCTCCAGGCCTTGGCTGAACAGTCAAGAATCGTAAGACTACCGCTTAATCAGGTTGGTTCATTGAATAAGATCAATAAGGCCTTTAACAAGTTCGAACAGGAATATGAAAGAACACCAACACCTGAAGAACTTGCAGATACGCTGGAACTGCCAAAAGAAAAAGTAAATGATACCCTCAGGGTTTCAGGCAGGCATGTATCCGTAGATGCACCGTTTCAGGAAGGAGATGAAAACAGCCTGCTTGATATTCTTATCAACAGTGATTCTCCCAAAGCCGATAATAAACTCATAAGTGAATCACTGATGAAAGAGATAGAGCGGGCACTTTCAACTCTGACCGACAGAGAGCGTAATATTATCAGATATTTCTTTGGCATCAATTGCCAGGAGATGACACTTGAAGAAATCGGGGAACAATTTGGCTTAACCCGGGAACGTGTCCGGCAGATCAAGGAAAAAGCAATCAGAAGACTAAGGCATACATCCCGGAGCAAGCTTTTAAAACCTTACCTGGGCTGATATCACAATGTATTTATTTAATATTCACCCGCCTGGTTTCGGCGGGTTTTTTTGTGGTTAAGACTGCAGTGCTTCCCTGATTTTGGATTCGAGCTCCTCCGTCAGTTCAGGGTTATCTGAAAGCAAAGCCTTGACAGCATCACGTCCCTGACCAAGTTTCGTATCTCCGTAGCTGAACCACGAACCGCTTTTTTTAACGATCTCGTGATCCACTCCAAGGTCTATGATCTCTCCAAGCCTCGAAATACCCTCTCCATACATGATATCAAATTCAGCCTTTCTGAATGGAGGGGCAAGTTTATTTTTCACAATTTTTACCCTGGTGCGGCTACCCAGTACCTCTTCACCTTCCTTGATCTGGCTGATCCGCCTGATATCAACCCTTACAGTTGAATAAAACTTAAGTGCATTGCCTCCTGTAGTTGTTTCGGGATTCCCGAACATCACTCCTATTTTCTCGCGCAACTGGTTGATGAATACACAGCATGTATGTGTTTTGCTGATATTTGCCGTGAGTTTGCGCAGAGCCTGTGACATCAGCCTTGCCTGTAAACCGAGTTTTGAATCACCCATTTCACCTTCAATTTCTGCACGCGGAGTTAAAGCAGCACCAGAATCAATAACAATGATATCAATGGCTCCGGAACGTATCAGATGGTCGGTTATCTCCAGTGCCTGTTCGCCATCATCGGGCTGTGAAATAAACAAATTTTCCACATCAACACCAAGTTTCTGTGCGTAAAACCTGTCAAAGGCATGTTCTGCATCGATAAAAGCAGCAATACCTCCTGCCCTCTGAGCCTCGGCAATGGCATGAATGGCGAGGGTGGTCTTACCCGAAGATTCGGGCCCGAAAATTTCTGTGACCCGTCCGCGCGGATACCCCCCCACCCCGAGTGCCAGATCAAGAGAAATTGAACCGGATGGTATGGATGCTACATTAACGATGGCATGATCCCCCAGCTTCATGATTGAACCCTTGCCATAGTCTTTTTCAATTTTACCCAGGGTCAGCTCCAGCGCTTTGAGTTTCTGCTGCCTGACAGTGTCGTCGTGTTGTTCCTTTGCCATTACTTATAATTATGTTGGTTTATTCAAGCTTTAGTTCCCTCATGATCTGAGACGTATGATTTTTGGTGTCAACTTTGGCAAAGACCTCCTCGATGAGTCCTTCTTCATTAATAACATAAGTTGTCCTCATAACGCCTTCATATGACCTCCCGTACATTTTCTTCATACCCCAGGCTCCGTAAGCCTTTAATATTTTCTTGTCAGGATCAGCCAGGAGGCTGAACGTCAGATTGTATTTCTCCCCAAATCTTTTGTGAGACCTTTCGTTATCAGGACTTACCCCGATTACTGCAAAGCCCCTTTCAAGCCATAAACTGTAATTATCCCTTATATTACATGCTTCAGCAGTACATCCCGGCGTGTCATCTTTCGGATAAAAATACAAAATAACCTTTTTGCCTTTAAAATCTTCCAGCCTGATGGTCCTTCCATCCTGGTCGATACCTTCAAATAGTGGTGCACTGGCACCTTTATTCAAATATCCCATGTCGCATTAAGTTTGGTAAAAATACAAATATTGAATTGATTAAATTAAAAAGTTTAAAATTCTTTTTATAATCTTTATTAACATCAACCAATACAATATTGTTCAGCGGTTCAGTTGATCATTCCGAACCCGGGGATGATGCTTTCATGGCTCTCATCATCTCACGTTTACCCGGAGCTCCCGGCAGAGTTTCTGTTTTGAATCCGGCTGCTTCCAATGTCCGCCTGACCTTACCTTTTGTGCAATAGGTCGTTAATATTGCACCGGCATTCATTGCCCTGAACAGTCTTTCAAATATTTCATATTTCCAGATATCCGGCTGTCTGTCAGGTGAAAACGCGTCGAAATAAACCAGGTCGATTTTACCATGAAGATTATAATCATACAGGTTCCCGTGATTTTTGCTTAAAACGAAATGTTTATCGACTTCAATATCTTCATCCCATGGAGCATCATGCATGTACCGGAAAACTGATTTGTCTCCGCGGGAAAGCCCTAATACCTGCCCGTAGTTCAGCCTTTTTATCACATCATTTCCCAGTGGATTATTCTCGATGGTCCGGTAATATATTTTCATTCCCTGCTTTCTGCACTCCAGCCATGTCAGAAGTGCATTCAGTCCGGTTCCAAAGCCCATTTCAAAAATATTCAATGAGGTCAGTTTGCAGGCATTCAGACCGGACTTGATAAATATATGTTTCGATTCGGTAACAGCGCCATGCATTGAATGGTAACTCTCATTCAATTCCGGTAAATAAACGGTATGCGAACCATCGTTTGTTAAGACAAGCTGCATGAATTTCATGAAATAGGTCTGTAAAAGTATGGATAAATTCAAGATTGGTAATAATTTCGCTTAATAATGTAATGCATGATGACTGATCTGCCTGTCAGAAAAATCATCCATATTGATATGGATGCTTTCTATGCTTCGGTGGAACAGAGAGACAATCCCGAATTAAAGGGTAAGCCGGTTGCCGTAGGAGGCTATCATTCCAGGGGTGTTGTGGCTGCTGCCAGTTATGAAGCAAGAAAATTTGGCGTACATTCAGCCATGTCATCTGCCGTGGCAAAAATCAAATGTCCCGAACTCAGATTTGTGAATCCCCGGTTTGATGTATACCGGTCTGTCTCCGGCCAGATCAGAAAAATATTTTTAGAATATACTGATCTGGTTGAACCCCTTTCACTGGATGAAGCTTTCCTGGATGTAACAGTCAATAAAAAGGATATTCAGTCTGCCACGATGATTGCCGGAGAAATTAAGAAGAAAATCTTTGAACAAACAGGACTGACCGCTTCGGCAGGAATTTCAATCAATAAGTTCCTGGCTAAAGTTGCCTCAGATTATCAGAAACCTGACGGATTGTTTGTCATTAAGCCCGAAGATGCTGAAAGTTTCGTTGAAAAACTTCCGGTTGAAAAATTTTATGGAGTCGGAAAAGTCACCAGCCGGAAAATGCGTCAGATGGGAATTATCAAAGGACTTGATTTAAAAAGGTTTGATGTTCAGGAATTAATCAGAAAATTCGGAAAGATCGGATCATTTTATTATGATATGGCAAGGGCAATTGATACAAGACCTGTAGAACCGGAAAGAGTGAGAAAATCGGTAGGTGCCGAACGTACATTTAATGCTGATCTGTTCAAAATGTACGAAATTCAGAAAGAACTTCTCGTAATTGAAAAAATACTGATTGAAAGGCTGATGAAAACAGGATTTAAAGGACGAACACTGACACTAAAAATAAAATTTGACAATTTTCAGCAGATATCAAGAAGCAAAAGCTATCCTGCTCCTGTCAGGCATTCAATGATTCACCGGATATCGGTTGAACTTGCATCAGGGGTGAATTATGCAAACCGGGGCGTTCGTTTACTGGGTCTGGCTGTTTCCAACCATCCCGAATCAGGTCAATCAGAACAACTCACACTGGATTTCTGATAACGTGTGCCGATGCAAATGAATAAATAAAAAATAACACAATTATTCAGTATACTCAATTTTCTCCCGGACATAAAAAAAGAATCTGCCGGATTCCAGTCAAAAGTATCAATTTAAATAAAGCCACTGCCAGTTTTGCATTTCTTACGGATTTATATGATGCATTGATTTGTATCTTATTGATAAAATGGCATTTAAGTAATCCGGAATTCCTGTAATATGTCCAAAAGTCAATGATTCCAACGGATACCAATCATCACTTTATTAACAAAAACCTGCAAAATAGTTAATAACTTATCATCCGAAGTTAATTATTTCATAGTGAAATACTTTTAATAAATCATACAATTTCCTACTTTTAGCCATAGTATTAATAAATCTTTAGAATTATGAACAAAGGACAATTAATTGATGCTATTGCAAGCCAGTCAGGTCTGACTAAGGCTGCCAGTGAAAAAGCTTTAAATGCTGCAATTAAGGCCATTACCGGTGCTTTGAAAAAAGGTAACAGAGTAGGACTTGTTGGCTTTGGTTCCTTTTCTGTAGTACAAAGAAGCGCAAGAACCGGTCGTAACCCTCAAACTGGAAAAGAAATTAGAATTCCTGCCAAAAAAGTTGTTAAATTTAAACCAGGAGCAGATTTGGCTCTTTAGTTAAAAGGGTTAACTAGTTGGTTAAGTGAAAATTATGTAGGGTTAACTTGAAAGGCACAATTTTTTGTGCCTTTTTTTATTTGGTCAGCTTATCAGAATGACAAGGTAAAGACTGTTTCCTTATCAGGTACTGAATGGGCAGTAATTGAGCCACTGTGCAGTCTCAGTATCTGTTTTGAAAGACTTAATCCGATTCCTGAACCTGAAGGCTTGGTGGTAAAAAAAGGAATGAAGATCTTGTCCAGCACATCATCCAGGATGCCGGGTCCGTTATCAATAACCTGCATGGTGACTCTCCCGCGCTTATTTAAAAAGCCTATAAGCTGAATGATACCATTCTTTTTATTGTTCAGGGCATATATGGAATTTTTTATCAGGTTAATAAGTACCTGTTCAATCAGCTGTTCATCCGCCATTATATTCATATTTTCAGGATCTGAACTGATTATAAACTGAATATGTTGCTGCTGGATTTCCTCTTCCATAATTTTTTTAATGTGCCTGAATATCTCAGAAACACTGCATACCTTAAAATTAGGTTTCGGGATACGTGTTAAGTTTCTGTATGTATTTACGAAATGCAAAAGTCCGGTACTTCTTTTGTTGATTGTCTGCAATGCTTCCCTGATCTCATCCAGTGCAGCATCCTCAACCTTAATGTCTGCCTTTCCGTCTGATTTACCCGAATCTTCCAGCATATTGTTCAATGTGGAAGACAAAGATGCAATGGGTGTAATGGAGTTCATGATTTCGTGGGTAAGTACCCGGATCAGCTTCTGCCATGCTTCTGTTTCCTGATCCTCCAGGACATTCTGAATGTTTTTGATGGTGGCAAGGATGATTTCCTTGTCTTTGATTTTAATGGTTGTGGCATAAATGGCGAGCTGGAGAATATCTTCTTCATCATTTACCCGAATAAGTTTGTTCTCCCCGGGTTTAATCCTTAATAATACTTCTACCAGTTCAGGGCTCAAATGTGCCAGTCCGTTGATATTTTTAAGGCTTGTAACCTGAAAAAGCTTTTTGGCTGCCTTGTTGATGAGTTCAATGTTTCCGTCACCACGGTAAGCTATCAAACTTACATCAATGCTCTGAACGATGGTTTGCAGGTAATGAAAATGCTCTTCCTTCTCTGACCGGACTTTCTGGAAGTCTTCAATCACTTCATTGAAGGCTTTATTTAAATCCACAAATGAGCTTCCCATACCTTCTATATGAAAAGTGCGGGTAAACTCTGAAAACCTGATTGACTCAAGAAAGCTGGTTAATTCCCTGTTCGTTTTATCCACATACCTTATCAATGAAGCTACCTGGAAGACAATCGTCAGACTGATAATTACCGGAGCAATAAAATACTCGCCTTTATTAAAATAATAAAAAACCAGAAACATGGTCACAGCAAGAATCAGGATCCTGACTGTTAAATTGAACCTGAAGTTTTTAAAGCTCATATTTTTCCATTCTACGGTAAAGAGAGGTTCTTGTGAGTCCCAGCTCCTGTGCGGCCTGTGTAATGTTCCCCTGATTTTGTTTTAAAACCCTTTGAATGATATTTTTCTCAATCTCCTCAAGATTATATGTTTCAAGGTCAATATCAGCATCTTTCTTCCTGGGTGATGATAAAATAAAATCATCCGGTTCAAGAAAATTCGATTCACACATAATGATGGCACGCTCTATTGCGTGTTGCAGTTCACGAACATTCCCCGGCCAGGAATAATGCATGAGCTTTTTAATGGCAGACGGATTTATTCCTTTAACAGACTTCTTGTATTTTTTCTGATAAGATTTAAGAAAGTGATTCGCAAGCAACGGAATGTCCTCTGCTCTGTCTCTTAATGCCGGGAGATGAATTTCAACCGTATTCACCCTGTATAAAAGATCCTGGCGGAAATCACCGTTTCCTGCCATTTCATAAAGATCATTGTTGGTTGCACAGATCAGTCTGACATCAATCGGGATTGGTTTGTTGGCACCTACCCGTGTTATTTCACGTCTTTCGATCACTGTTAACAGCTTCGTCTGCAGGGGTAGTGACAAATTACCTATTTCATCAAGAAAAAGGGTGCCTTTGGACGCAATTTCAAACCGTCCCGGTTTTTCTTTTTTAGCATCAGTGAATGCCCCCTTTTCATGTCCAAAAAGTTCACTTTCGAAAAGTGTTTCAGTAATTGACCCCAGGTCGACACTTATAAATACTTCATCTTTCCTTACGGAATCCCTGTGCAAAGCGCGTGCAACCAGTTCCTTGCCGGTTCCGTTCTCACCAAGAATGAGCACATTGGCATCTGTGTTTGCGACCTTCTTGATGGTGGCAAATACCTGTTGCATTCCTGACGAATTGCCTATGAAATCATGAAAAGGCTGATCAAGCACCGCACACATTTCTTTTTGTTTGTTTCTCAGGCTGTCTGCTTCAAGTCTTGATCTTCTCAACTTGATGGATGCTGAAACCGTTGCCACCATTTTCTCATTTTGCCATGGCTTCAGGACAAAATCCGTAGCACCTGATTTCATTGCCTTTACAGCTTTTTCTGCATCACCATAAGCAGTTATGAAAACCACAACCGCATCAGGATCAATATCCAGAATCTTATCCAGCCAGCCAAATCCTTCCTGCCCGCTAATGGCATCTTTACTGAAATTCATGTCAAGAAGGATAACATCAAAATTTTCAGATGCCATGTACTCAGGAATTTTCTCAGGACTGCTTAAAGTTGTTATTGATTCCACATATGGTTTAAGCAATAGCTTCAGTGCAAAAAGTATGTCCTCGTTATCATCGATTGCAAGTATTTTGCCGGTTTTTTCAAGCATGTAATGACGGTTTTAAAATCGGTTTAAAAACAAAATTAAACATATTTTTTTAAATGTTCGATTTCGTACTATTTCTGTAGCATATTCGTACAAATTGATTCACAATGAATTGTATAAGACAAACATATATTTCTGAAATTTAGCATCATATGCATTTTGGCATAATTAATGATATATTTAACAAAATTTTTCATCAGGCTATGGAAGGAATGGACAGAAAAATAGAGAAAAAAGGAATTGATAAAAAATATTACTGGATTGGAGGCATCTCACTGATCATCTTGCTGGCATTTATCAAAATCATCTTTGGTGATAGCAGTTCCAAACTGAACATTGACACTGAGAGAATTACGATCCGTGAAGTCATATTTGACAAATACCAGGATTATATTTCTGTTAACGGAACGGTTGAGCCGATAAAAACCATTTACCTGGATGCCATTGAAGGTGGCAGGGTCGAGGAAATACTGATAGAAGAAGGCAACATGGTTAAAAAGGGCGATGTGATCATCAGGCTAAGCAATACAAACCTGTTGCTGGAAATATCCAATAACGAAGCAACAGTTGCCAGAGCAATCAACGACTTAAAAGCCACACAGATAAACCTTGAAAATCAGAAGATTGCCAGTGAAACCCGGATTCTGGACCTGCAATACCAGTTGTTAAAACTTAAAAGAACCTTTGAACAATACAATTCATTGATTAAGAGCAATCATATTTCAAAGGAGGAATATGAATATGCAAGCGAACAGTATGAACTAACCGTCAAGCAGCTTGAGCTGCAGAAACAGAAATACCATCATGATTCATTATATATGATATCGAGGATCAGGGCAGATGAAGAATCCATCCGGAGAATGCAGAATAATCTTGAGCTGGTCAGAGGCAGGCTCGACAATCTGGATATCAAAGCCCCGGTTGATGGCGAGCTGGCAACACTTAATCCCGAGATCGGCGAAGTGGTTAATCACGGTTCCCGGATAGGTACCATTAATATTCTTGACTCATATAAAATGCGTGTGGATATTGACGAGCATTATATTGCACGTATCAACAGGGGATTGAAAGGAGATTTTGAATTTGCAGCCGACACGCATCATCTGATAATTACCAAGGTATATCCCGAAGTCAGAAGCGGAACCTTTGTCGTTGATATGGAATTTACCAGCGATATCCCCTCGCAGATAAGAATCGGACAGACAGCCAGGATAAGACTGGAACTTGGCGCTGCAGAAGATGCACTGTTGCTCGCGAAAGGAGGATTTTATCAGAGCACCGGCGGACAATGGGTATATGTCGTAAATGAAAGCGGGAACCTTGCAGTTAAGCGCGACATCAGGATTGGCAGACAGAACCCCAGATATTATGAAGTACTGGAGGGATTGCAGGCCGGAGAAAAAGTCATCGTCTCAAACTATGACAACTTCGGAAACATGGATAAACTGATACTAAAAAATTCAGAATGACAATTATTCAATTTCAAAAAACATGATAAAAACGATCGAACTTACAAAGATATTCAGGACAGATGAAGTTGAAACAACAGCACTTAATAAAGTTGATATTGCTGTCAGCCAGGGTGAATTCGTTGCCGTTATGGGTCCGTCCGGATGCGGAAAATCAACCCTGTTAAATGTTTTGGGA
>JAFGBD010000068.1 GCA_016933335.1 Bacteroidales bacterium
GTATTCCATGAGTATGTATCGCTGTTCAGGATTTTACCATTGTACTCACCATCAGTGATTGCCCTGTAGAAATTAAAATCACCATCCAGCTTCCACCAGTCAAAGGGTTCGACGCCGACATTGGCTTCAATACCAAATGACTTTCGGTCTGTCAGGTTCTGTGGAATAAGAAAGGTTATACCGGAATCGTCAATCAGGTTCACACGTTCAATCACACCTTTTGTACGACGTGCATACAGACCTGAATAGAACGAAAAATCTTCTTTACTGAGGAGATATCCTCCTTCAACGGCATTTGTATACTCGGGTTCAAGGTTTGGATTACCGGCTCTGATATTTCTTGAGTCGCTGAATGAATAGAAAGGATTAAGCAACCAGAAGTGCGGCCTGTGAATCCTTCGCGAATAACTCAATTGCAGCGAATTATATTCATTGAACTTATAAGAGCTGTGGATGGTTGGGAAAAAATCAGCATAAAGTCTTTCATTGTTTTCATCATTAACCTCCTGATGCGTTCTGACATCTGATATCTCACTCCGGAGTCCCAGCTGCAGGCTGAAATCACCAAAGACATTTCCTGCCTGTATATATGCAGCATGAATATTTTCCGTATAGGTTATGCTATTGGTAAATCCGGAAAGACTTACCCAGTCACCGTTATCATTCTTTTCTTCAACGGTATAAGGATTGGTGATGGTACGGAATTCGCTTCTGTAACCGGTTTCAAAATTGCCGTTCTCTCCGAAAGGATGGATGTAGTCTGCCTGTATCAGCATATTTGTTTCTCTTTCTTCGTTCAGCGATTTCTGCAGGATCAGGTCGTCATCACGGACCTGTTCGGGTATGCTGGTGATTGTTTCACTGATATCTGATTTCTCTGTTTCATCATCGTCGATATATTGAAAAAATGCGGTCAGCTTCCTGTCTTCCCGGTCAAACAATCTGGTATAGCTCAGTGAGAATTCAATATCCCGTTCCAGTTCATTTTCTAAATCTTCCCTGAGACTAACCGATTTAAGATTATCAGCGATATCAAAATCGTTATACCGGAGCCCGGTGGTATTCAGATCATCATCAAAACCGAGTAAAAATGAGGCTGTCAGTGTATTCTTCGGGTTGATAAAAAAATCGGCACCTGCACGGATATTATGCGACCATCCGGTTCTGAGCCTGTCTCTGTCAATCCTTGTTATATAAGAGGTATCTGGCAGTGTGAAACGCTGATAGGCGGTCCCTGATCCAGGTCTTTCCCTGTAATGCAGCCCGTAATTCAGGAAATAATTCAGCTTTTCTCTCCTGAAATTGATATTGGCACCGGCAGCATAATCGTGCGGATAGCCTGAAGATAGCTCAAAAGAGCCGTTTACACCTTTTCCCTGGTCTTTCTTGAGTACAATATTAATAATACCGGCCATACCCTCCGCTTCATATCTGGCACTGGGATTGGTAATGATTTCCACCCTGTCGATAAGGTTCCCCTGTAAATTGCTGAGTGCGTCAGAATTGCCTGCACTGACAAGACCGGAAGGTTTTCCGTCAATCAGGATTTGCAGGTTCTGGCTGCCACGCAGATTTACATTACCGTCCACATCTACCGTAACAGAAGGTATATTATCCAGGATATCACTGGCAGATTTGCCAGTATTGCTTAAATCTTTTCCAACATTGAAGATTTTCCTGTCCAGTCCGATGACCATTTCGCTTTTTTCGCCAATGATGGTTGCTTCGGCAATGGCGGTCGAAAGCGGATGCAGTATGATATTTCCGATATGAACGTACTTATTCTCTGCCGGAATCTTTATACCAAGGATATATTTGGGTTCATAAGATACAAACTGAATAACTGCATCATATATCCCTGGTTTCAGCTCACACCTGAATCTTCCTTTATCATCCGCAATGGTACCCGCCACCAGAGCAGAATCCTGGTCGTATACAGCGATGGTTGCGTATTCCAGGGGTACATTGCCGGAAGAGCCGTCAAGAACTGTGCCCGTAAGGGTATGGTTTTTAAAAGCAAACTGTGATTGCCCTGATATTATTCCGGTTTGTAAAGCTGAAAACAGTAAGATTGAGTTAAAAAACTTCATATTTTTGAATAAAACAATAACTGACCGACTAAAAAACAAGATTGAAGCGGTATTTGTTTATAACGAAATGTTAAAAATATCTTAAATACGGTTTTTTATAATGGTTATGTCACCTGATAAAGATGTGACTCACATTGAAAACAAACTACGTTGCCATTGGGAAAGTAACTTTCAATTAAGTTGTAAAAGTCAGTGTAATACCATAATTTTATTGGATCGTGGTGTTTTATTATTACATTAAGCACACTTACATCAAACGGTTTGATTTCTGTTATCACTTTATGATAAAGAGTGGAACAGATTTTATTACAGAAAATATCTTTTTGTTGTAAACGTTTTGAAAGTAAATTCAGCAACTAATATTATTATTAATAAAACATTATTACAATGAAAAATAAGAAACTTTTCAGACTGGGCATGTTTATATTTCTGTCATTGCTGTTGTATTCATGTTCAAAAAAAGGCACACAGGACCGCCTGACAATAGATTATGAAAAATATACAATGGAAAATGGTCTTGAGGTCGTGCTGCATGTTGACAAATCCGATCCGATTGTCTCTACTGCAATTATGTACCACGTTGGATCAAGCCGTGAAGTTCCGGGAAAGACAGGTTTTGCGCATTTGTTTGAGCATATGCTGTTCCAGGAATCAGAAAATATACCTGAAGATGAATATTTTAAGAAGATCCAGAATGCCGGAGGCACCCTTAACGGTTTTACAACAAATGATTTTACAACATATTTTGAGGTAGTGCCTAAAAATGCACTGGAATTGGTCTTGTGGATGGAATCTGACAGGATGGGATATTTTATCAATACGGTTACCCCGGAATCATTTGCCATCCAGCAAAACGTAGTATTGAATGAAAAGAGGCAGGGAGTGGATAACCGGCCATACGGCCATACAGGTTATGTGATCGATAAAAATCTTTATCCTGAAGGCCATCCATATAGCTGGCAGGTAATCGGGGAGATGGAAGATGTCAAGAATGCCACGGTTGAAGATGTAAAGAAGTTTTATAACAACTACTACGGACCTAATAACGCCACGCTGGTCATTGCAGGTGATTTCAACCCGGATTCAGTCAAGCCGCTCGTTCAGAAATATTTTGATGAGATTAAAAAGCACGGGATTGTAGAAGAAAGAGAAGCAATGTCTGTATCACTGTATGAAAGCAAGAGACTCTACCATGAGGATAATTTTGCCACTGTTCCGGAGATTAATATGGTATGGCCAACATCTGAGGAGTTCAGCAATGATGCCTATGCTCTCAGTTATCTTGCAGAAATATTGTCTGACGGGAAAAGTGCACCGCTTTATAAAGTCCTCGTTAAAGAAAAAAAGCTGACATCCAGAGTTATTGCCTATAACAATGCCATGGAACTGACCGGCTCTTTTACCATCACCGTCAGGGCGAACGAAGGGCATACGCTGAAGGAAGTTGAGAATGCCGTTCATGAGGCTTTCAGACGCTTCGAGGAGGAGGGCATTGCCCAAAAGGATATCGATAAAGTAAAAGCAAGTCTGGAACGGCAGTTTTACAATGCTATCAACAGCTTATTTTATAAGTCGTTGCAGCTGTCATACTACAACACATTTACCAATAATCCCGGATTTATAGAAAAGGATATAGAGAATATCAAGGCAGTTACACTCGAAGATGTACTGAACGTGTATGATAAGTATATTAAAGATAAGCCGTTCGTAGTAACAAGTTTCGTGCCAAAAGGTAAGCTGGACCTGGTAGCTGTGAATTCTGTCAGGGCTGATATTATTGAAGAAACCATTGAACAGGCATCTGAAGTTGAATTGCCGGAAAGCGATACGGATGAAGAGATTCAAAAAACGTTCTCATCCTTTGACCGCTCGGTAGAACCCCCCCAGGGTCCTGATCCGCTGTTATCAGTTCCTGATGTATGGACAGCAGACCTGTCAAATGGCATCAGGGTATATGGAATTGAACAGGATGAATTGCCCCTGGTTTCCATCGAACTGGTTGTTGATGGTGGTTTTTTTCTGGATGATACATCAAAAATGGGCGTTGCCAACCTGATAACTGATATAATGAGTGAGGGAACAGAGAATAAAACTCCCGAAGAACTTGAAGATGAAATCAAGCTTCTGGGAGCGGATATTTACATGTATACCACGAATGAAGAAATTATTATCGGTGCAAATACACTGTCAAGAAATTTTGAAAAGACAATGGACCTGCTGGAAGAGATCTTACTGGAACCAAGGTGGGACCAGGAAGAATTTGAACTTAAAAAGATAAAAACGATCAACGAACTGATACAAAGTGAAGCAAACCCTACATACATTGCCAGTATCGTAATGAAGAAACTGCTTTACGGGGATGATCATATTATGGCATATGATACCAGGGGAAATAAGTCCTCCGTTGCAAATATTACCATTGAAGATCTGAAAGCATTCTATGAAAAGAATTTTTCGCCGGACCTCACGACTATCCATATTGCAGGGAATGTAAAAAAAGACCGGGTGCTTGGTGCACTGGAATCGCTGGAAGAAAGATGGCAGCCAAAAGAAGTGGTCTTCCCTTCATACACAATACCTGAACCTGTCACGGAATCAAAAGTCTGCTTCGTGGATATTCCAGGTTCAAAACAGTCTGTTATCAATGTCGGTTATCTTGCACTTTCGAGGCTGAATCCGGATTATTATCCTGCCACTGTAATGAATTACAAACTGGGAGGATCGTTTGCAGGTGTGCTGAATATGATTCTGCGCGAGGAAAAGGGATATACTTATGGTGCCAGGTCTGGTTTCAGCGAGCAGAAAGAAATAGCACCATTTATAGCCTCTTCCAGCGTAAGGTCAAATGCAACAATGGAATCCGTTAATATATTCAAGACTGCAATGGAAAACTACAGGCAGGGGATCAGTAGTGAGGACCTTGAATTCACAAAGAATGCCCTGATTAAATCAAATGCAAGGAGGTTTGAAACACTGGGATCTCTGGTATGGATGCTGAAAACGATGAGTAAATATGATCTTCCTTTTGATTTCATTAAAAATGAGGAGTCAATGGTAAGAAATATGACTCCCGAAAAGCATCAGGAATTTGCTCAAAAATACATCGTGCCTGATAAAATGATTTACCTGGTTGTGGGAGATGCTCAGACACAATTAAAATCATTAAAGGGTCTGGGTTATGGTGAACCGGTTCTCGTGAGTTACCGGAATTAGGTTATTGAGATCATCATTTTTCCCGATCTTCCAGAGCTTTCTCAGCAGCTCTTACGTAATATGACTTGTATTTGATATAGTGCTGCCCTTTTTCAAATTCCCAGTAAACATTCCTGGCCTTGTATAACTTGCCGATACAGGCCTCAAATATGAGGGTATAATGAATACCTGTATACCGTTCAGCTTCAAGAATGCTGTTAAACCTGATACTTTTATCTGCAAAATGACCTATAACAGGTATGTTATATTTCTTTTGCATTCTCTTGTTATTTGTTCTGGGATTCATGTTCTGAAATTTATTATTGTTAACGGTTATTCAAAATAATATGTTACGGAATATTATGTTTTGCTTAAAGATACAAAAAAAATATTTTAACATAACAGCATATTTATCAACTCACATACCGAAAGATCTTTATCCATTTATTCTGTGCATGAATAATCGTTCAGTTCTTTATGAAGACAATCATAATCTGATCCGGAAATCAAAGACAAGAATAGTATTCAGCCGGATAATTACTTAATTTTACATGAAAATTAAGATGCAACAAACGTTTTTTCCGTTGAAATGCAGTAAAAATGAAAAGGCAAATGAAACTAAAAAATCATAACTATCTGATATGTGTTTTTTTTGTGCTGGTTATTGCATCATGCAGCAAAGAGGATGACATTGATCCTTTATACAGGCAGCGGATGAGGGAATTTGTAACAGGAATCAGTCAATATGCCAGAGCCAATCAACCGGATTTCATCGTCATACCACAAAATGGCATAGAGATCATTACTGACGATGGTGAGAGCAACGGCCCCTTGAATCATGCCTATATGCAGGCCATTGACGGACATGGACAGGAGGATTTGTTTTACGGATACAACAACGATAATGAACTTACTCCTGTTGATGATGCAGATTACCTGCAGACTTTTCTGGATGTCTCAAAGAATGCCGGTAAAACCATTCTTGTAACCGATTATTGTTCTGACAGAAATTTCATGGAAGATTCTTATACAAGAAATTTTGAAAAAGGTTATGTTTCATTTGCTGCAGATCACAGAGAACTCGATAATATTCCTTCTTACCCTTCTCAGCCTTTCAATTCAAATTCAGATCATGTTAATACACTGGCACAGGTTAAAAACTTTCTTTACCTGATAAATCCGGGCGGCTATCCTTCGAAAGGGGCATTCATAAACGCTGTCATACAAACAAATTATGATTTGCTGATAATGGATCTTTTTTTTGATGAAATCACTCAATTTACACAATTTGAAATCAGTCAGATAAAGGCGAAAGCCAATGGAGGAGTAAGACTGGTTGTATGCTATATGTCTATCGGTGAAGCTGAAGATTACAGATATTACTGGCAATCATCATGGGAAGAGAACAGACCGGAATGGCTTGATAAAGAAAATCCTGACTGGGAAGGTAATTACAAGGTAAGGTACTGGATAAAGGAATGGCAGGATATCATTTACGGGAATGATGAATCATATATAAAAAAGATCATTGAGGCAGGTTTTGACGGGGTATATCTTGATATCATAGAAGCGTATGAATATTATGAATAGTTGCTTTGTCATGTGCCTTATTTTAATATGATATTAACTATTATTTAATGAGTTACATACAAACTGGCATTAACAATATTTAATAGTCATAAGGCATTTGTTTGTAACGTATGAAAGAAAAAAGCGTATAGGGGTATACAGAATATCAGCAAAACATACTCAATTATTTGACTAAACGCTCCGGGTTAATCTGAAACAAGGTGAAAATTATTTCAGATTTTATTAATTTTATAATTTAAACAGAAAGAGTGTTTATAGAGATCAAATATAAATGTCTGTTTCTCATCTGCAGGCTATTATTTACAGTTTTTCTTTTATATTCCCAATCACTTCATGCGCAGTATCAGCACTATCAATTAAAGTTTAAAAGCATTACAATTGATGATGGTCTCACCCATAACAAGGTTAACGGCATTACCAAGGATAAATACGGATTTATGTGGTTTGCCACCAATGATGGTGTCTGCAGGTATGATGGCTCGACTGTCCGGCACTACCATCTTGATCCCCTGAATTCTTTTGACAGGAATACCAATCATATCAATTCTATTTTTACCGATCGGAACGGCGATTTATGGGTCGGGGCATTTTCATTTTTTAAATATGATTACGAGATTGATAGTCTTGTTCATTATTCTTCGAGTGATACTTCTTTGATCCTGGGACGGGTGCGTTCGATTGTAAATGATGATAAAGGGATACTTTGGATTGGTACAACCAATGGACTGTTTTCCGTTTTTCCTGAAGAAGACATCGTTGTTTTTCACCGGTATCCGGGTGATGAAAGTATTGAAATACTAAGTATGCTGCCTGATAATGGCAGGATCTGGCTGGGTACCGCCAGGCACGGACTCTTGATATACCATCCTGGCGAGTCAGTTTTCAGCTCTTTCAATATAATGGAAGGCATGACCAAAAGCCATAATGCAATTGAATGCCTTTTTAAGGAAAATGATGATGTTTTATGGGCGGGAACAAACGCCAATGGCATTCTTCAATTCAACATTTCCGATTCAACATATAAACGGGTTCTGCCTGATCCTCAAATTGAGATAAGCTACAGGGTACGGAAAATAATCAGGGATGACAACGGAAATATATGGATTGGCAGCAGGGCAGGATTATTTGTCAGGTTTCCCGGAGATACAGGTTTATACCATTATGCCCATACTGACCATAAAACCTCAAAAATTTCAGATAATTCCATTTATGATATATATATTGACAATAATAAAATAATGTGGTTTGGAACCTATGCCGGAGGTGTTAATCATACCAATCTGATAGGCAAACCATTCTTTAATTTTTCAAAAAACGAATTCAAAGATATATCTCTGAGCGATAATCTTTTATATGGTTTCTGTGAGGATGGGAAAGGCAATATATATATCGGGACCAATGAGGGTGGCCTGAATTACTTTGATAAGGAGAAAGGTACGTTTAAGTGGTATATGAAAGAGCCGGGAAATCCCTGTTCAATCAATTCCAATAATGTGAAGTACATCGTAAGGGAGAAATCCGGTAATTTGTGGGTTGCCACCTACAGGGGAGGAGTCAATTATTTTGATGTCAGGTCTGAGTGTTTTACTAGTTTGTCAGAAATTGTTGAACAATCAAATCCGATGCAGAGCGGGAATGTATATTCTCTGGCTCTGGATGACATGGAGAATCTCTGGATTGCCAGCGACAGGGGGATTGATCTTTACAGAAAACATGAGAACATCCTTGAAAATGTTTTTACCATTGATGAAGTTCTCTGTCTTTATAAGGACAGACACAACAGGATTTGGGCCGGAGTTGAAGATGTTGGTCTCTTCAGATACAGTGAAGATAATAGTACCTTTATCAAATGGTACGATCAATATATCACTTTTTGTGTCAGAACTATACATTTTGATGAAAATGATAACTTATGGACAGGAGGTGATAACGGTCTCACTTTTATCAATACAAAAGACAGTACATTCATAAGGTATACACAGGCTGACGGATTACCCACCAATCTGATAAGGGGTATCCTTGAAGATAACAATAATAATCTATGGTTGAGCACTTCGGCAGGCCTGGTAAAATGCACCGGAATAATAGATCATCCGGAGGATCTTCAGATCAGGGTTTACACAGCCCGGGATGGTTTGCAAAACAATCATTATTTAAGTTACTCCTATTATAAAATTTCAACAGGAGAAATGCTCTTTGGCGGAACCAGAGGATTCAGCATCTTTCACCCGGATTCGCTTGTGAATAATCCATATGAACCTCAGATCGCGCTTACAGGTTTAATAATATTTAATAAGACCATAGAGCCCGGACAGAAAATAAAAGGCAGGGTGATACTTGAAAAAACACTGAACCAGTGCGATAAAATCACGCTTTCCTACAAACATAAAATTTTTACCATTGAGTTCAAAGCGCTTCATTATGCCAATCCGCAGGAAAATCATTACAAATACATGCTGTATCCGTTTGAAAAAGACTGGAACCATTCTGATGCTTCAAGACCATTTGTAACATATTCCAATCTGCCGGGCGGCACATATGTTTTTAAACTGATTTCAGCCAACAGTGACGAGCTATGGAATGAAAAGCCGAGAGAGCTGATTATCAGAATTTTACCTCCAATATGGAAAACCATATGGTTTTATATATTGTTGCTGCTGGTTATCATATCGTCGGTGATTCTTTATTATTATAACAGAATCAAGTCTATTCAGAGACAGAAAGAAAAGCTTGAGCAGATGGTTGCAGAAAGAACAAAAACCATCACTTCAATGAATCAGATTCTTAAGAAACAAACCATTGAGCTGAGGAATAAGAATTCGATCCTGAAAGAACAAAAAAACCAGATTACACAACAGGCTACAGAACTTAAACGTAATGAAGAAGAACTGCTCCTGCAAAAAGAGATGCTGCAGGACCTCAATTCGATGAAGGACAAGTTTTTTTCCATTATTGCCCATGACCT
The DNA here is from genome assembly GCA_016933335.1 of Bacteroidales bacterium. Lineage (GTDB taxonomy): Bacteria > Bacteroidota > Bacteroidia > Bacteroidales > UBA10428 > JAFGPL01. Next base: position 9,838 of record JAFGBD010000068.1, read on the forward strand.
TAAAGGCCCTTTCCAGGGAATACTCGGATTGGTTGAATTGCTCGATAAAAACTATGACCAGTTCAGTTATCATGAAATAAAGAAATACTTTAATACTATATTCAATTCAGCACGCAACTTTTATGACCTTCTGGAAAATCTTCTTTGCTGGGCAAGAAACCAGATGAACAGGATTCCTTTCAGTCGGAGTAAGTTTGATCTTGCAGAAATCATTCAAAAAAACAGGGTGCTCTATGAAGAAAGCCGGATCAGAAAGAATATTTCAATTTCAGAGCAATACGAATCAGACACAATGGTGCATGCTGATATGAATATGATAGATACTGTTGTCAGAAACTTATTATCAAATGCAATTAAATTTTCAAATAACGCTGGCAGGATCGAGATAAAGATTTCAAAAAAGGCAGACATGAAAATAATTTCCTTCAAAGACACAGGTATAGGAATGAATTCAAATATCCGTAATGATCTTTTTAAAATCGATAAATCCATTTCAAGGCAGGGAACTGCCGATGAGCTGGGAACAGGCCTCGGACTGATTATATGTAAGGAGTTTATAGAAAAAAACGGCGGTGAAATATGGGTAGAGAGTGAAACCGGCAAAGGAAGCACATTCTTCTTTACACTTCCTGATAATCATTTACAGAAAAAACAAGGCTGATCAGGATTTCCTGCGCAACCATTTGCAGGTTATATGCATCTTTCATAAAATATTCAGAATCATAACTCTGGTTATTGACAATTGGGATATTTACAATATTGAAAACATTAACTTATATATAAATGAAAAAGACAGGGATGCTGATATTGTTTGTTCTTTTTTTAACAACGTGTGAAGAGAACAATTACTATAATACCGATCCACGCTGGTTTAATGATGCCATGCATGGCAACATCGTCGGCAAGGTACTGCAAAAATCCAGCAATGCATGGGTTGTTGTCAGCCAGGTTCACCCGGTTGATTCAGTCATGATTAACAGTTCTGACGGTTCTTTTGAAATACCTGATCTGCCCATCGGCAATTATGATGTGTCAATCAAAGCTGATGAATACCGTATTTATAAGTTGTGTAACGTGATGGTACAAGGTGCAGGAAACACATACATTGGAGAAGTTGATTTATCAACTGTTCCGGATTTGGTATCTTCTCATTATCCGGAAGATCTGGATGAAATCGTATACAATAACCGTTACTCAAGATTGACGATTTCGGTCATTTTTACACAGCCGATGAACAGGCAAAGTGTTGAAAAGGCATTCTCAACAGATCCACCCACTGAAGGCATATTTCACTGGGGACAATATTCCACAGCACCCAGCCGTACCTATTATACAGACAAGGCAGAAAACTGGGGATACGATGTGGGTGCTACCATAACAACCTATAGTAAGATAACAGCTTTCAGTTACCAGGTGGCCCAGAAAGACAGTTATGTGGATACAACCTATACGATTAGACTGTCAACCCAGGCCAGGGATACAGCAGGCCATCATCTCCGCTTTCCGCTGGAATTCAGTTTCAGCACCATTCAATCTGCAAGCACACAGAATGCCATTCTGACCTATCCGAGTCACGGCGACAATGAGGTTGATCTGATTTCTTCCGGTGGCATGCAAATTACTTTTCCGCGGAATATGGAGCCGGTTTCAACAGAAAATGCAGTGGATTTTTTACCGGCTTCCGATGTTATATACATCTGGCCTGAGTATAATCAGCTGACAATATATACAGGCGGGATATTGCATGCTGATACCGATTACACAATTAAAATAGATTCAACAGCCATGGATATGGATGGTGTCAGGCTCGGAAATCCGTTCACATTTTCTTTTCATACGGCATCAGTGTCTGTAACATCCACTTCACCCAGGAACGGGGAAGTATTTGTTTCTCCGACCTCACCCATCTATTTGTATTTCAATACCTATATGCTGAAATCTTCGGTACAAAGTGCTTTTAAAATCGAACCGGCAATGTCCGGCTCACTGGACTGGTATTACGATTCAAAAACAACGATGAAGTTTAACACTTCCCAGAATTTTCAATACAATACCAAATACACTGTTACAATAGGAACCCAGGCCAAAGATATTTATGGTACAGCACTTAAAGAACCATATCTGTTCTCTTTTATCATCAGGCCGGAATAATACCTGATATATTAATACAAAATCAAGGAGGATGTCGTAAAAGCCCGGGACATCCTCTTTTTATTTTCATCCGGACAATTCGGAAATAATTACAGATATCCGTTTTCCGGGGCCCTGAATTATTTTAAGATGCTTTATTTCTGGTAATCCGGTATCCGGATGGGGAAATATCAGCACTGATCTTTGAGCAACAATTTTTGAAATAACTCAGATTCATAACTGTATTATCAAACTTGTTTAATAAATTTGATATGATTAACAAATACACATACGATGAAAAGAGTTACTTTATATCTGATTGTTACTGCCTTGCTTTTAATTTTATGCAGCATGGCCTGGGTAAGGATAAATCTTCTGAAACCGGCATTGGTAGTCCTGCCGCCTCATATCAGGAACATTGCTATCGTCGACAGATCCATCCAGGTTGAAACATCTGAAAGCAAAATGGAAGAAGTACTGACAGGTGAACTGTTTAAACAGGATGAACAGGCTGTAAGACAAACCATTGAAGGAACAATTGATGTATGTTCAGAGTTTAACCTGTACCAGATGATCAGAACCTCTGAGCGGCTAAAGGGAGGAGGAACAAAATCTACCTTCCCGGTACCGATTGACTGGAATGAGGTATCCCGACTTTGTGAAAAACACAATGCCGAAGCTTTATTGTCTGTTGAAATATTTGACTCTGATTTTATTATTTCAAACCCGGTCAGTATTGCCAGGCAGGTATTGGAGGGGAAAGCACTGACAGGAGCAGGATTTCATGTATCGGCTGTGGCCTTGATCAATTATGGTGTAAGGTTGTATGATCCTGCCGGTAAAATAATTCTTGACGAGTACCATGTCACACACCGGCTGAATTATGAGGGTTCGGGAGCAACACCGCAGGATGCCATGAACCATCTTCTGAACAAAATAGAGGCTGTAAACCGGACGAGCTATGCAGCAGGAAGGATTTATGGTGAACGGATCTCCCCAAGCTATTATGTTGTGACACGCTATTTTTACAGCAAACCAAGAAGGATTGATGATTTCTGGATGGGTGTCCGCAGATCGGAAGTTGCCGACTGGAACGGTGCCATTGAATCATGGATGAAAGTTTTAAATGCCAGAAGGAGGATTGCAGGAAGAGCTGCTTTCAATATTGCAGTGGCCTATGAAGTCCTGGGAGATCTTGAAAAAGCCAAGGAATGGGCTGCCAGATCATATACCGATTTCAGAGAGAAACGAGGGAATGATTATTACAATGATCTGGTGTACAGAATAAGGGAAGAAGCCGAAATCAGAAGACAGGTCCCGGAAATGCATTGATTGACATTGAGTGCATTTGGGATACAGGTCTGCATGTTTTACAAAGAAAGCTGCCCGTTGGAGCAGCTTTCTTTGTTCATGTATCTTGGTTATTAAATATCAGTAACTCTCTTCATCCCGGGTGCAATGACATTTATCAAGATCCAGGCAATCAGGTATGCAGCACCGCAGACAACAAAAAGAATTGTATAGCCGGTCTGGATGTTTCCCTGTTTTTCCCAGAATCCTAATATGTTACCGGCAAAGGAAGCAATAAATGCTCCACCGACTGCTCCGGCCATGCCTCCAATTCCTGTAACGGAACCAACAGCTCTTTTCGGGAACATATCAGATACTGTTGTAAATATGTTGGCAGACCATGCCTGGTGTGAAGAAGCTGCCAGGCTTATTAAGGCAATTGCCCCCCAAAAACTCATTCCTTTGAACTGGACGAAAACGATCGGAACAACCAGCAGGGCAAAGATCAACATTGCCGTGGAGCGCGCTTTGTTAACCTGCCAACCTTTTTTAATCATATTCGATGACAGCCAGCCTCCGAATATGCTGCCGATTGTTGTACAGGAATATATCACTGCAAGTGGCAGACCGAACTTTCCGAAACTTCCGATTTCAACTCCCTGAACCTTTTCCAGCCAACTGGGTATCCAGTACAGATAAAACCACCAGATCGGATCGGTCAGGAATTTACCAACAAAAAATGCCCATGTCTGTCTGTACTTCAATAATTTAAACCATGATATCTGCACTTTTTGTTCAGGCTCGTTATCACTGAGAATATAATCAAGTTCTTCTTTCTGAACTTTTTTATGTTTCTCAGGTACTTCATATAACGCAAACCAGAATATGAGCCACAGCAATCCGACAGCGCCCGTCAGGATAAAAGCCCATTGCCAGCCCCAGTTAACGGCAATAGCAGGAACCACAAGAGGTGCAATGACTGCCCCGACATTGGCTCCGGAATTAAATATTCCGGTGGCAAGTGCCCTCTCTTTTTTAGGAAACCATTCTGCCGTGGTTTTGATTGCTGCCGGGAAGTTACCGGCTTCAGTAACTCCAAGAAATCCCCTGGCAACACCGAATCCAAAGGGAGCTTTTGCCAAAGCATGGGCAATAGCTGATAAACTCCAGCCAAGAAGAAATAACGCATATCCGATTTTTGTTCCCAGCCAGTCAACCAGCCTTCCTGCTATGAGCATACCAACTGCATAGGCCATTGTGAAAGCAGTAATGATATAGCCGTATGCCTCCTCGCCGATTCCCAGTTTTGTTTCAAGTTCTCCTTTCAGGATCCCGATGACCTGTCGATCAAGGTAGTTAATGGTTGTGGCAAAAAAGATAAGCGCACATATGGTCCATCTGTATTTGCCAATGGTTTTGTTAATTTGATTCATAGATAAATGGTTTAATGTATTATAATTCAGGTTATTGTTTTGATTTAACAGATTTTATGATCTTAATTGCATCCTTTACCCTGTTGGTTAAGAGAGCATAGTCTGAATTCTGTATGATATCCTTTGTTATCAGTTTCGAACCCATTCCCACGCAATGTACGCCAGCCCTGAACCATGCACCCAGGTTTTCTTCGGTTGGTTCAACACCGCCGGTTGGCATGATGCTGCTCCATGGCATCGGTCCCAGCAATGCGGAAACGAATTTTGGCCCGCCGACCTCTGAACCCGGGAAAATCTTGACCACTTCAGCTCCCAGCTCCTCAGCCCTGGAGATTTCACTTACCGATCCGCAACCGGGTGACCATGATATTTTCCTGCGATTGCATATTCTCGCCATCTCTTCATTAAGCAAAGGAGATACAATAAAATTGGCTCCAAGCTGAATATATAGCGATGCGGTTCCCTGATCAATGACTGACCCGACGCCCATTATCAAATCAGGTAATTCGCTGATGGCATATTTGTTAAGTTCTGAAAAAATCTCATGTGCAAAATCTCCGCGGTTGGTGAACTCAAATACCCTGATTCCTCCGTCGTAACAAGCTTTAATGACCTTTTTGCATATTGCGGGATCAGGATGATAAAAAACCGGTACCATACCGGTTTCTTTCATTGCCAATGCTACTTGTATTCTGCTGAATCTGGCCATAAAATCATTTTTGTGCAATCGATTGTATGTGACAAATATAAAGATTATTTGTTTTGCAAAATGTCCGAATCAGAATTATTCATATATAATGCACGTTAAAAATAAAAAAGTTAAATTATTTATCCTAAAATAACCTCAACATCATGTTTATTTTTATCCGTATATATAGGGATCTCATTACCATCCAGCGCTTTACCGTCTATAGTGATTTTTTGAACTCCTTTTGAGATATGCGACGGATTCTTAACTGTTATATCGAAAATGGCACCCCTGAACCTGCGGACAATCCTGAAAGAATCCCATTCTTTCGGAATACAGGGATCAATTCTTAATCCGTCGTAATCAGGCTGTATTCCAAGAATATATTGTGAGATGGCATAGAAGTTCCATGCTGCTGTACCGGTAAGCCATGAATTTTTGGCTTCACCGGGATTAAAAGCATCTTTACCTGCGATCATTTGCGAATACACATAAGGTTCAGTTTTATGCAGGTCACTGATGTCTTCAAGATAGGAGGGGGCTATTTTACTGTAATACTCAAATGCCTGGTTACCATTGCCAATAAGCGTTTCGGCTATCATGATCCATGGATTGTTATGACAGAATATTCCCGCGTTTTCTTTATAGCCCTGCGGATAGGTGGATATTTCGCCCATGTTGATCTTATAATGTGTAAAGGCAGGATTGTTCAATACAATTCCATATTTGCAGTCGAGCCTTTCCTTTACCGATTTGAGTGCCTGTTGAGCTCTTCCATCATTGATTCCGAGACCTGCCATAATGCAAAAACCCTGTGGCTCAATAAAAATCCGGCCTTCATCATTTTCACGGCTGCCAATCTTCTCACCAAAGAAATCATAAGCTCTCAGGAACCATTCGCCATCCCAGCCCCAGGTATTTATGGCATCAATCATCTTATCCACATGTAACCGGGCCCTGGACACTTCATCTTGCCTGCCGGTGCGTGTGCACAGCTTGATAAACTCATTGCCATACAGGACGAACATTCCCCCGATAAAGACCGATTCGGCTTTTCCTCCGGCTCTGTTCTCTGTTGTCTGAAATGATTCATCAGGATTGGTTGAGAAACAGTTGAGGTTCAGACAGTCATTCCAGTCTGCCCTGCCGATTAACGGTAAACCGTGTGGCCCGAGATGATTGACAACATGATAAAAAGAGACCTTCAGGTGATCAAAAAGGCTTTTGGCTTTACTCATATCATTATCAAAAGGAACTATTTCATCGAGTATTGAAAAATCACCTGTTTCTTTTATATAGGCCGTTGTGGATAATATGAGCCACAACGGATCATCATTGAAATTACCGCCAATGTCAGCATTGCCTTTTTTGGTAAGCGGTTGATACTGGTGGTAGGCTCCCCCGTCTTCAAACTGCGTGGCGGATATGTCCAGTATTCTTTGTCTGGCAGCCCCGGGGATCAGGTGAACGAATCCAATCAGGTCCTGGTTTGAATCCCTGAATCCCATTCCGCGTCCGATTCCTGATTCAAAATAGGATGCGCTTCGCGACATGTTAAAGGTAACCATGCACTGATACTGGTTCCATATATTCACCATCCTGTTTAATTTTTGATCGGGATGGTCAAGCTGGTAAACGGATAAAAGATCCTCCCAGTATTTTTTTAACTCAGAAATGGCAGCATCCACTTTGACTGATGAGTCATACAGGTTCATCATCTTGTATGCCTTCTCCTTGTTGATAATGGCAGGAGCAACAAATTTCATGTCATCCTGGTTCTCAACATAGCCCAGCACAAATACATAATCCTTTGTTTCACCGGGATTAAGTTCCACATCAATGCAGTGTGATGCAACAGGTGACCATCCGTGTGCATGAGAATCCCGGGGCCTGTTTTCTGTGACAACACGGGGTGAATCAAAGCCGTTGTACTGACCGATAAATGTGTCACGATCAGTATCAAAACCTGCAATTTCCGTATTTACCGAATAAAAGGCATAATGATTTCTTCTTTCCCGGTATTCGGTTTTATGAAACAATACCGAACCCTCAGTTTCAACTTCACCGGTTGAGAAATTTCGCTGAAAGTTGGTCATATCATCCAGGGCATTCCAGAGACACCATTCGACAAATGAATACAACCGGAACTTCTTTTTTAATTTGCCTTTGTTTTTTAGTCTGAGACGCTGGATCTCGCATGTGTCTTCAAGCGGCACAAAAGAAGTCACCTCAGCTGAAATGCTGTTCTTTTCTCCGGTAATGATGGTATATCCGAGTCCGTGCCTGCATACGTATCTGTCAAGTATCTCTTTGACAGGTTTCCAGCCGGGATTCCAGATGGTCCCATTGTCATTGATATAGAAATATTTACCGCCATCATCAACCGGAACGTTATTGTACCTGTAACGTGTGATGCGTCTCAGTCGGGCATCACGATAAAAGCTGTAACCTCCGGCCGTATTTGATATGATGGTGAAAAAATCTTTATTACCAAGATAATTAATCCAGGGATAGGGTGTTTCAGGATTGGTTATCACGTACTCCCTATTCTCATCATCAAAATATCCGAATTTCATATACTTATCTTTTATAATTATACGCTGCCGGTAAACCGTTTTCAACCTCCTAAACTAATGAATTACTTCATAATAATCAATTACTGTTGCTTACAAAAAACATTTTTGACCCTATTCTTTATCATAAAGTTCTATTCCACATTTTTTCATACTGCTTTTTTATTTAAACCGAATTCATAAATTTGAATTTCATTCGTTTATTTGGTATGAAGACAGGTCAGGTAACCATTCATGACATTGCCAGGATGTTGGATATCTCGGCATCTACAGTTTCAAGGGCATTGAGCGGAAATACCAGGATCAGCAGAGCAACCCGTGATAAAGTGAAAATGCTGGCCGAAAAATTGAATTACCAGCCCAATGTTGTAGCCACCAATCTTAGGACAGGCAAAAGTAAAACCATAGGAATTGTCGTTCCTCATATCAACCGGAACTTTTTTTCAAATGTGATAGGGGGTATCGAACAAACTGCAAGCAATGCCGGTTACCGTGTAATCATTACCCAGACCCATGAGCTTTACGAAAAAGAGGTGGAAAATATCAGGGCATTGATTAATGCCAGGGTTGACGGGATACTTGTCTCAGTTTCAGGAGGCACGAAAACATATGATCATTTTAACCAGGTAAAAAAAAGGGGAATCCCGTTGCTGTTCTTTGACCGTACCATCGATGAAATAGAAACCGGACGCGTAATGATTGATGATTTCCGGGCAGCTTATAAGGCTGTAAAACATTTGATTGATGAGGGTTTTAAGCACATTGCCCATTTTGCAGGCCCCCAGCATATCAATATCTACAGAAAAAGACTCGGGGGCTATCAGGAAGCTTTAAAAGAAAGCGGATTATCAATGAATGAAGACTTTATTTTTTTTGATAATCTTACCGAGGAAAAAGGGTGGAAAGCCACTGAAAAATTGATGAAACTTAAAAACAGACCAGATGCCATCTTTTCTGCAAGCGATATTTCTGCACTTGGAGCCATTAAATACCTCAAAGAACACGGATTCAGAATCCCGGAAGACATGGCTGTTGTCGGATTTGCAAATGAACCTTTTACAAGCATCATGGATCCCGGACTGACATCTGTTGAGCAAAAGGGATATCTTATTGGTGTTGGTGTTGCCAGTTTGTTTTTGGAAGAAATCATGCAATCCGCAGAAGCAAGGCAATTCAGGAAAGTAATCATAGAACCCGAGCTGATTATCAGAAAATCTTCATTGAAAAAAAGCAGATAAATAGGATTAATTCTCATATGTTTTCTAACTTTGTACAATCGATTGCACCGGTTCATCGAAAAATCATGCTACAGGCTGATTTTATTTCATTGAACTTTTTGTTAATTAATTGGTTATATTAATAGTAATTTAAATTTAAAACAAATATTATGGCTGTAAACTTTGAAGAACGATTTGCCGTTCATCATGAAGACTTTAAACACTATGATACCGAAAAAATAAGGAAACATTTCCTTGTTGAGAATATCATGGAACCGGGTAACATCAACCTGACCTATTCCCATTACGATCGTTATATCGTTGGAGGTGCAGTGCCTTTGGCAGAGCCATTGAAGCTGGTAGCCATCGAGCCTTTGAAATCTTCTTATTTTCTTGAAAGAAGGGAAATGGGAGTTATCAATGTTGGTGGTGAAGGATATATTGTCGCCGATGATCAGAAATTCACGGTTAAATTTAAAGAAGCAGTATATCTTGGCCGGGGAACCAAAGATGTTCAGTTTGGCAGCAAAGACGCATCCAAACCGGCTCATTTCTATATCAATTCGGCCCCGGCACACAAGGAATATAAATGCAAGCATGTATCACTGGAGCAGGCTGATCCGATGGAGCTGGGCTCACTTGAAACATCAAATGCCAGGAGAATAAATAAACTGCTTGTTAATACGGTAATAGACACATGCCAGATGCAAATGGGAATGACAGAGCTCAAGCCGGGCAGCGTCTGGAATACAATGCCTGCCCATACACATTCGCGTAGAATGGAAGCCTATTTCTATTTTCAGGTTCCTGAGAATCAGGCCATTTGTCATTTCATGGGTCAGCCGCATGAAACAAGGCATATCTGGATGCATAATGAGCAGGCGGTCCTTTCTCCATCATGGTCACTGCATGCAGCTGCCGGTACATCAAGTTATATCTTTATCTGGGGAATGGCAGGTGAAAACCTCGATTATAGTGATATGGACGGGATCCAGCCAAACCAGTTAAGGTAAATCAAACAACCAAATCTTAAGTATATGAGTCTGAAACTATTTGATCTTACAGGAAAAACAGCCCTTGTTACCGGAGGAACACATGGTCTTGGTATGGCTATCGCAACCGGCCTGGCAAACGCAGGAGCCGGAATTGTAATTAACGACGTATCTCAGGAAAAACTTGATAATGCTGTAGAAGAGTATAAGTCAAAAGGCATTGTGGCTCATGCATATCTGTTTGATGTTACAGATGATAAAGCTGTGGATGAGTACATTACAAGAATCGAAAAGGAGGTTGCTCCCATTGATATTCTGGTAAACAATGCAGGAATTATCAAGCGTATACCCATCGTTGACATGTCCAAGGAAGACTTTGAACAGGTCATCAGCATAGATCTGGTCGGTCCGTTTATCATGTCGAAACGTGTCGCAAAAACAATGATTGCACGTAAATCAGGAGGTAAAATCATCAATATGTGCTCGATGATGAGCGAACTGGGCAGGCCAAGTGTTTCTGCATATGCTGCGGCCAAAGGCGGATTGAAAATGCTGACCAAAAACATGGCTGCCGAATGGGCTGAATTCGGAATCCAGGTAAATGGAATCGGTCCTGGATACTTCGCTACATCACAAACCGCTCCCATCCGTGTCGACGGTCATCCCTTCAACGAGCTGATTATGAGCCGTACACCGGCCAGGCGATGGGGAGATCCTGACGAATTGCAGGGAGCAGCCATATTTTTAGCCTCAAAAGCATCGAATTTTGTTAATGGTCATATCCTGTATGTCGATGGAGGGATGCTTGCCACACTTGGTAAACACAGGGGCGAGATGTAGGTTAAACCTTTAAGGTCTGTTCAGGAATTTTTATTATTTAAAAATGAACGGGCTGAAGTTTTTTAATGCATTGATTCTTCTATACGTTATTATTCCGTCATAACAATTATTGTATATACCGGATAATCGGGTACGGCTGGTTATTGCAAACTTCCGTTACCAATATATATGAATGGTGCCCAGTAAAACGGATGTTCATATTGCTTCATCAGTTTCTGCTGTGCAAGTGCCATTGCCTTTTCAACACTGTGATTTTTCCGGAATCTGTAAAAGTCTGACATCAGAACGGCTGTGGATTCATCAGCAACATTCCACAAACTAACAATGATACCGGGAACCCCTGCATAATTAAATGCCCTGCTTAAGCCTGTGATGTCGTCACCATTTGTTATTTTTCCGAGTGCAGTCTGACAGGCGCTTAGTGTGATGCATTCAGCTTTAAGAGAAAGTCCGAAAATCTCCTGGACAGTAAGCTCACCATCTTCATTGTCAGAGGGATATAATAAAATATATGAATATGCGGGATTATCTGCATTGAAATATGCATGTGTTGCCAGGTGTATGATTTGATATCCGGAAGCATGTTCTTTAAAGTAATCCTCTGTGATCTGATCTTCAAAAAGCAATGTTTTATTTTCAAAAAAGCGGCCTATTTCTTTTATTTCAGAGGTTGTTCCGGGCAATCCTGTAAAAGAACCAAGATTTTTATCACCCAGAGCCATTCCCAGAAAGGACAGATCTTTATGTTCAGGCATGTCATTCTTTCTGATATAAACACTTGCTGAACTTACATAGAATATATTCCTGTTTTCAATGAGATACCTGCCCTGCTCATCCATCAGTGCATGAAACGGAATAAAATGAAGACTTTGGTGTGGTATGATAACACAGGTATTGTAATTCATGATATATTGTGTTAAGGGACGCATGAGAAGATCGTATAATTTTCCGAGGCATTCTTTTGAACCGTCGGCATTTTTGCTGATGATGTTATGCCGGCAGTGCTGAACATGTTGCTCCATGCTTCTTTTATCGATCATAATCTCACTTGCTTTGATGTCGTTTCCGGTAACAATCCAGACAATGGTTTTTTCTTCCTGAATCCAGTATGCAAGCAAAACAGTTTTGTCATCTATTGAAGCCTGAATTTCTTCTGACTTATAAGGACTGACTGAAATTAAGTCTGTGTATTTCGATTTAGCAAGCTTGAGCTGATTAAACACTTTCTCATATTCCTTTTGGGTCAGTTCGAGCTCTCTGCCCAGTATATCAGTTGCGCGTCTTTCCATTGTATTTGCCTCCGGCCGGTAAGGATGGTCATTAAGTTGCTTTTTAAGGTAAACCATTTTCAGGTGTAAATCCTGTTCCTGCTTAATCAAATCATTATCAGAGCCTTCCCTTATATTGATTCTTCTGTTACCCATTATATCAAGAAGCAACCTTGCCCTGGCTCTTTCGGAATAATGAAAACTTTCCTCGATCTTACCCAGGTCCATCAGAAGTTTTATCAACCGGTCGTATACTTTAATCCTGTCATTCAGATAGGTACTTCTGAATTCTCTTGTTGAAAAATTTCCACGGATGGTTTCAATGATTTGAATGGCCTGTTGATATGATCTGACAGCTGAATCAATTTGTCCCAGATTCTCATTCAGTCTGCCTTTTTCATACAAGATATTCCAGATTAATTCAGGATTTCTGGTATGAATACCGGCAGAGTCCAGAACAAGGTCCGCAAGAAGATTTTCATGTTTGTCCACATAAACACGTCCCATTTGCAGATAAGTATTCGAGATTCCTTCACCAATACCGGCTTTGATAAAATAAGCCTTTGCCAGCCTGAAATGATACAGAGCGCTGTCCATCATTTCATTTTTCAGATATAATTCTCCCAGTCTGAGATAACTGATCCCTGCACCTGTTAAGGAGTTTTCCTGGACAAAATAATCTCTGGCCTGGGCAAAACGATCAAGCCGGAGGTTTATTGAAGACTGCAGGCTCTGCAATTCAACCGTGTCTTGTTCTATCACGGATAATGCTTCATTGAAGTATTGATTGGCCTGATCCAGGTCTCCGATTGTCCTGAAAATATCACCGATACTGATTTTGATCGCAGTAAGAAGCGGGAGTATCCTGATCTTTTCAGCTTCTGCTAGTGCCTCGAAGTAATATCTTAATCCCTCTTCAAGTCTGCCTAATGAGACATATGCATCTCCCATAACCTGGTTTTGCCTGGCAATGTTTAATCCGCTTTTTTTTGCCAGGTCTATGGAATTTTTTGCAAGCGTTATCCCGAAGTGTATGTCACCGGCATCAACATTGATAGCTGCAAGGTTCAGATAAGCCTCGATCTGACCGGTGTTATCCTGAATATCTTTATATATCTGCAGGGCGGAGGTATTATAATCCTGGCTTTTCGATATTTCTCCCATTACCAGCCACACCTTTGCCAGGCTCATATAGGTGTCAGCAAGCGATTGTTTGTTGGTGTTCTTTAAAGCCAGGTTTATTTCATCGCTGAGATTTAAAGTATGCTCAAGAATCTCAATGCTTTTTTTATAATTTCCTGCATAGAATTCGATTTTGCCCGATTCACGGTTATCTTCAATCAGTTTTAAAACCGAGTTCATTGCTGAATCTCTTTGAATGGCTTCGGCAATATATTCACGTGCTTTGCTATACTGAGAAAGCATGCAGTAGTCATGTGCAATTTTTCTGCAAACCGCCGCTTCGGCTTCAATATTACGGTAAATGCCCAGTCCTTTACTGGTTTCAATATATTTTCTGTAATGTTCTATTGCCTGTTCGTATTGAAAGTTATTATGCAATTCATCGGCCTTATGAAGTTCGGTATTGAGAAGCACTACCGGAGAAGAACAGGCAGAAACCAGTACCATAGTAATGAGTGTTAAAACAGACCAAAATCCTGACATATTTATTATAAAATATATTGTAGAATGATTGTAAATGAAGGATCCGCTCCTGTATTTCTCCCGGCCAGAGGAATTGAAACTGCCTGACCTAAACGCATTTTCCTGATCTGAAAATAAAGATAGGGAATAGACTCGACTGCCCATGTGCTTGGTCCGGTCTCCGTTGTGGTCCCGATAAATTCAGTTTTTGCTTTATAATTGAAAAAAACCATATTCGATATTGCTATCCAGTCATTGATATGAAAGCTAAATTTTGCTGCTGTTGAAACTGTCGGCAATGGTTTGAATTTTACCGTTTCTTCTCCCGGATAAAAAATTTTTTCTCCTCCTGAATGCCAGGAGAAGGTTGCATCCAGATAGAGCGAATAAGGATAAAAAATCTTTTTGTAACCGATAAATGGTGAAATAATAAATTCCCCCTTCCCGACAGCTTCATTAAAATTGACTTCATCCATAATATCTGAAGGATTTTTCCTTCCTGTGGGAAAAGTGACTAAATTACCGATAAGCAGTGAGGCTTTTTCTGTTGATCCCTGAATGACCTGCCATTTAATCTCTATATAAATATCGCCGATACCCTGGCCAATAACTTTCATCGGTATTTCACCTATAACATTACCTGAAATATCGACCATTTTGTATATACCTTTGGTAATACGCCGGGAGAATGGTACGGTGATATTCATCTCCAGTCTGTCTGAGATTCCGTAGGAACTGTTCAGGCTGGCAGAAATGCCTGTGGGTTGATTGCTGTTTTGTAAAACTTTCCTTCTGCTGTTTTCGTCAAAATATCTGTCAGCAATGATATAAAAAGAGTAAATACCCACCCGGAAAAAACCTTTTGGCAATGTGGTCGGCTCTGTAACCAGCGTCTGATGCTTCGATTCAACAGGAATACCCTGTCGCTCAAACTGGCACCTGGCTGAATTATTAATAATAACTAACCATATTGCCAGACAAATCAAAGATGATATAATCCTGTTTGTAATCACCTGCAGTATTTAATAATTTCTTGTTTTCATACCTTTTTTGGTATGATTTGTTTATTTCTTATTCTTTATAGAATGGAAACAAGTTAAAACTTGCACCGGTAATGACCAGATAATAACCGTTTGTATTTTGTCCTGTCATGCTGAAGTTTATATGCTGGAATATCCTGATAAGCGGACTGGCCTGTATTTCATACCCCAGACATCCCGAAATCACTTTTTCAACAGGATCTTTCCTTTGCTGCAATAACTGATATGACCACCCCCCGGAACTTTTTTGATATTGAATATCCCCGTACAGGTCAAACCAAGGAAACAGCTGGTAATGACAAGTTATAGCAGCATAACTGGTATTATTCGGTTTGAATTTATAATTCAACCCGGCATAGTCGAACCGGGAATCGGTTAACGAAGACCTCCATTCTGTTTTGATACCCTCCTTCAGAGGTCGCTGATGTTTGAAACTGCCCAGAAAAGCCATTCTCTGAAGCCTGATTTTCAAAGTAACACCGATATAATATACAGCGACTCCTGTCCCGTGATTTTCATTGTAATGATATTTGATATATGAAATGTTCTCTTCCGTTTCATTTAGTTCAAATTCATGCTCAGGCAAATCGGGGTTAAAACTTGCTGTAGGAAAAGTAATGCCATTTTCCAGGCACAAATCAAAAAAATCATAATCTGGCAGGGGTCTGACTTTAGCCCCGAGATAAATATCCTTAAAACCTTTTGCTTCTGTGAATTCGGAATAGTATCTGATTCCTTCTTCACTCAGGACCATATATTCTGCCTTGCGTTCAATGCTCGATTGATAAACAGCTTCTGCATTTATTTCAATCATCTCGAACAAACCGTAACTGAAACGGGCTTCGAATACATGGTCTGAGAATGCAATGCCCTCTTCCTGCAGGTTTAAGGAAGAGCCAAAATCATTATATTTCAGTGTGTTACGTGAAAAACCATATTGAATGTTTGCCTGTAACTGCCCCTTATGCATGGTTAATGGTCTGTCAACCGCCCTTTCGGTTAATAAACTGAATTTGGTTATATTATCCTGTGCAAACGTAAAATCAGATAATGTAAATACGGCCAGGACAATCAGAAGACATTCTTTCATGGATCCGGATGATTTATAATAGGACGTATCAGTGACCTCACAATAAACTCATCCCTGAAATCAGAATATTAGGGATCGTATTCAAATTTAATTAAAACCATGCAAAATGCATAGCATATGACA
>JAFGBD010000069.1 GCA_016933335.1 Bacteroidales bacterium
CGAAGGTAAAATATTTTTAATGGTAAGTTACATCAGACCAATAAACTTAGCGAATAAAATGAGCGATCTCATGAACGAAGTGAATAACTTAGCGAATGAAATGAGCGATCTCATGAACGAAGTGAATAAATAAAAAAAATATATTCTGATGAAAAAAATGAAGAAAAGGCGCCTGATCTTCGGTTCAATAATCCTGATATTGTTTTTGTTCTTCTTTTTTCTGTCCACATTTCTGAAAAAATGGCTGGTAAAAAACAGTAATGAACTAATTGGACGGAAAATAAACCTGAGTGAATTACATATTAATTATCTAAAAGCAGCAGTAAGAGCAAAAGACTTTGTAATGTTCGAGACCAACCAGGCAGACAGCTTTATCTCATTCAATGAATTATATATCAACTTTGATCCGTGGCATCTTTTAAGAAATGAATATTGTTTTTCTGGAATAACGCTGATACAGCCACGTGTCTTTATTGGTCAGGATGGTGAATCGTTTAATTTCAGCGATCTGATTCCTGAAAAAGATACTGCTGCAATTGATGAAATACCGGATACAACCGAAAATAAAGTATTTCGTTTTACACTGAAGAATTTAGAACTAAAGGAGGGACTGCTCATCTATGAGGACCACCAGGTTAATAACCATCTGGAACTGGATGAACTTAATCTTGATTTACCGCTGATTTCATGGGATAGCAGGGAATCAAGCATGGATGTCAGTTTTAGAATAGGTAAAAAAGGAGAGGTTAATATTGATGCACAGTTTGATAACCAGAGTGGTAAGTACCAGGTAACACTTGCCACAAAAAACATAGATCTTGACCTTGCTGCAGATTACCTGAAACAATATGCTGATATAAATACATTTCAGGGTTTGTTGTCAACACAAATAAAGATTTATGGTGACATACAGCAGTTAATGAATATTAGTCTATCCGGACTTCTGCAGATTGATTCCTTTCTGATAAAGGATGCCGGAAATGAGCAACTGATTGGCTTTAAGAGGCTGACAACCAATATTAATAATCTTGATATTGACAGTTCATTCTGTGATATTTCTTCCGTAACATTGATCAACCCGGTAATAACAGCTGTCATTGATCGCGACATGACCAATTTTGAGCGTGTATTGTTGCCATCCCTGGAAACAGATTCGGCTGCAATGGTTACCGATACGGTAGTTACAGATTCAACAGCCAAGACCGCTCTTAGATACCGCATCGATACCATCAGTATAGCTGATGGCATGATCAACTTTACCGATAATACGCTTAACAGGCCTTTCAGATATGATCTGAAGGAGTTGGACTTGAAAATTACAGCTCTTGAAGAAAGTGCCAGGGAAGTACCTGTTTTGTTTTCAATGAACCTTAACGATCAGGGGATGATGAAGGGAAATGCATTGCTCAATATGGTGGATTCAAACAGTCTGGATTTTAATACAACAATTGAAAGGCTGAATTTGATTAGTTTCTCTCCATATGCCGAATATTTCATCGCATCACCTGTAAATCAGGGATGGATGAATTACAATATGAGCTTGAAAATGAAACCCTTCAAATTGCAGATCCAGAACAAGATTCGCATAGAAGAGCTTGAGTTTGGAAATAAAACCAGAGATTCAACAGCTGTGAAAGTCCCGATCAAACTTGCTTTATTTCTGTTGAAAGATATGAAGGATGTTATTGCATTTGAATTACCGGTTGAAGGGGATCCATCAGATCCCGATTTCAGCCCGGGAAAGATCATATGGAAAACACTGGCAAATTTTCTGATTAAAACTGCCGCAGCACCATTTAATGCTTTGGCGGGAATTGTTGGAGCCGATCCGGAAAATCTTGAAAAGATACCGTTTGAATATACACAGAGCATACTTGATACAAGACAGATGGAGGTTCTGACCCATATTGCTGAGATCATGAAGAACAAACCGGAATTGACTTTTACATTTCTCCAGTTTACAGATCCTGATAAAGAAAAAGAGTATCTGGCCGTTCAGCTGGCCAAGAAAGATTTTGTTGTTTCTCAAACCGGGAACGACACCGATTCGAGTCAGATGGCTGATATGATCAGAAATACAGAATCGACGAACAAAGAATTTATTGCTTATATCAGAAGCCTGGTTCCAGGTTCTGACTCACTTGAAACAACTGCAATCTGTAACCGGCTTTATGATTCAGCTGAACTGACGGGGCAGCTGAATGACCTGATTCTTTTGCGTAACAAAGATCTCGGCAGTTTTTTAATCGGTCAGCAGGATATTCCTGCAGGATCTTTCAAGGTTGAGACAATTGATTTGAGAAATGTACCTGAAGAGCTGAAATTTCCGCACTTTAAAGTGGAAGTATCTGTTCAATGACTTTTAATTCAAATGATTGAACGGATTTTTCCAGTCATACCCGTTCTTCAGTTGCTAAAAAACCTGCTGCATCTTTAACAGACATAATGATTTGCTGATTGATGAAATATTACAGGTTATCCAAACATGCCGTGACAGGCGAAGAGACCAATAATTATAATCAAACATAGTGACATGAAAAAAACAATTATCTCATTGATCATCTTACTCCCTGTCCTTACATTACAAACCGGAGCCCAACTGACCAGGATCAGGGAGAGTGATACCATTTTTAAAGGACCTGAATCTGTTGCATACGATGCAATCAGAAAATGCCTGTACATCTCCAATTACAATAAATATCCGCGTAACGGGATGATGTATAATGAGGATTATATTACAAAAACCGATCTGAGCGGTAATGTCCTTGAAAATAAACTGATTGGTGGTTTAACCTGTCCAACCGGAATATGTGTTCTTGAAAACAGACTATATATCGTTGAAAGATTCGGACTGGTGGTTTATGACCTGAATCTGAAAAAAGTAGAAAACCGTTACCGGATAAATGATAACGGATTTATCAATGATGTAACAGTTGATCCGGAAGGTACTGTTTACATCAGTGACAGCGGCAGTGATGTAATATACAGGATTAAGAACGGTATGCTTGAAAGATGGCTGAACAGTGAAGAAATAAATAAGACCAACGGAATATTAATCGATGGCGACGTGCTGATTGCCGGTGTGAATGCTGACAGCAGTCTTAAAGCCGTGAATATAAATGATAAAACCATTACCAAAATAGCGTCTTTACCTTCCGGAATCATTGACGGCATAAAAAAATGCGGTAATGATTACCTGGTTTCCCGCTATGAAGGGTCTCTTTACCTTGTAAAAAACAGCGGAAAAATTCTTGAAATATTGAATACCGTGTCTGAACAAATAAGCTGTGCAGATTTTGAATACATCGTTGAACTTGACCTGCTTATCATCCCTGCACTGAAGAATAATAAACTGTTTTTTTATAAATATGATGGTGGTGAATAGAGCCGGTGATTATCTCTTTTAAAGAGATGCTGTCAGTGAGATGTAAATATCATTAAAAAGTCCCTGTCAGGATGAACCAACAGGGACTTTTTTAAGGTTCAAACCTCTGCGCAATTACAGTCCTTTGAATGATGTGCCAAGTGCGAGTAGAACAAAACCAGCCAGTAATAACCAGTAGCTGATTGATGTAATGACTTCTACTGATATGAAATGTCCGATAATACCCAGTATTCCACAGATCAGACCAAGTACCCATACAATTGTTGTTGGTGCAGAAGCTTTCATATTATTATAATTTTTAGGTTAACCAAATAAATATATGCCATTTTCTTGATAAATGAAAATATTTAACAGAAATAATGAAATGGTATTGAAGATGGTATTAATCACTTTTCTGCAGGATGTTTAACATAATATAACCTGATGGCATTATGCTGCAAATGAACCATTTCAATATCAACATCCTGATGATATTCTCTGATTCTATGAAATACAGGATATCTGACAAAATAAACAAGCTAATTCTTGGTTGGTTGTATGAGTGAATATATATTTGAAAAAATTTAGCAATGAAAAGAATCTGGTTTATCATACTGACATTATTTTGCATCATCTCCTGCAGTCGTAACAGAGAAAATGTGACCATAAAGGGTTCTTTCAAAGAATTTCATCCGGAAATGATATACCTGAAAGAACTTACCAGGAATGGGGTTGTGGGTGTTGATTCTTCAGAAATTGATGACAGGGGTGAATTTATGCTGCATGCCGGTACAACCGGTCCTGCCTTTTATGTTTTATGGATCCCTCACAGCAGGGGTATCAACCTGCTGGCTTTACCTGATGATCATATCAAAGTATACATTAATTCAGGTGAATTCGATATCGATTATACTGTTGAAGGTTCTGTAGAATCCCGCCGGATAAGCAAACTGGTCAGACGGCAGCATAAGACGCTGAATCAGATAACCGAATTAAGTAACAGATTTGAAGAAATAAAAAATGCTCCGGATTATACCAGACAAAAGGCCAGGCTTGACAGCCTTTATCTGGAGATTGTGAAACAGCACAAAAAGTTTTCAGAGGGTTTCATTTTAGAAAATCCGGCTTCCATGGTAAACCTCATGGTTCTTGATCAACAGCTGGGGAAAACCGCTCCCGTATTTGACATAAAAAAAGATTTCAGAATCTTTGAAATTGTTGATTCCTGCCTGACCGCCTTATATCCATCCTCGGAAATTGTCATCAATCTTAACAGGAAGGTGGTTGCTGTAAGGGAAGAATTGAAAACCGAACCAGGTTCTTATGCTCCTGATATATCATTGCCGGATACAACAGGAAATATCATAAGGCTGCAATCACTGAAGGGGAAGAACGTTCTTTTGATTTTCTGGGCATCATGGTGCATTGATTGCATGGCACAGTCAAAAAAACTGGTAAATATCTATCAGAAACATGACGGAAACCTGTTCGAGATTTACCAGGTATCCCTTGATAAAACCAGAGAATCATGGGTAAGAGGTTTGAAAAAGGAGGACTACCCATGGATCAATGTGAGTGACCTGAAGTATTGGGATTCAGAAACAGCTCATACATACATGGTCAGAAAAATCCCTTTATACTTCCTGATTGATCCGGATGGTAAGATTGTAATTAAAACCAGCCGTCTTACTGACATTGAAAGCAAACTTGATGAAATACTTTGACCAGTAACATAACAATAAATCATACAAATGAAACGGATTATTCCGGGAATAATAATTATCTTGTTATTACTTTCCTGTAGCAGGAATGACATAAGGATCAAGGGAAAGATTAGCGATTGCAGCAGCGATAAAATCTTTTTTGATGAGGTCGATGTCTATCTGACCAGGGCAATTGATTCACTTAAACTTAAGAAAAACGGGAGTTTCAGGTTTAGTGATGATTCACGTTTCCCAAAATTCTACCAGTTGAGATTGGTGAATGGAGAAGCCATACAACTGCTGCTTGAACCTGGTGAAAAGGCCGAGATCAGGGCAGACTGTAATGATCTGCAGAATACATTGGAAATTAAGGGCTCTGAGGGAAGTGTTCTGGTAAATGAGATAGTAACAACATTATCAAAAGCTATTGAAAAACTCGATTCAATCAGAAACCTATATGAAAATACAACTGATTCAGGTTTACGTGGAAATCTTGTGAAAGAATATGGCCGGGTTATGGATGATCACCGTGAATATACCATCGGCTTCCTTCTGGAGCATTCCACATCGCTTGCAAGTTTCATGGCGCTATACCAGCAATACGACAAAGAATTTTTTGTACTTAACAAATTAAAAGACCTGCAGTTTTATAAGATAATCACTGATTCACTTGGAAAAAAATATCCACGCGTAAAGCAGGTGATCGCATTAAGGCAGAATACACAGAAATTGCTTTCACAATATTACAACCAGAAGTTGCTCAGCCTTGCAGACGGAGAAAGCATCGGTTTGCCGGAAATCGCATTGCCGGATACCAGGGGTGACATCATCAGCCTGAAATCATTAAAGGGAAAATATGTATTATTAAGTTTCTGGGCCACATGGGATGATCGCAGCATCAGCTATAACCTGGGTCTGAAAGACATTTACCGGAAATATAGAAAAAAAGGATTTGAGATTTATCATGTCTCACTGGACAGGTCCATTGAAACCTGGAACAGATCAATTATATTTGACGAACTGGAATGGATCAATGTGATTGATACCACATATCCTTATTCAGAGGCAGCAGGAGTTTATAATGTACAGGCTTTACCTGCTAATTATCTTATTGATAAGGATTTTAGCAGTATTATTGCAAAGAATCTGCTACCGGCCCAGATTGATGACAGGTTGAATAAGTTGTTTAATTAAAAACCGTTGCGATTTGACAGGTCATAAATACTATTTCATTTCTGATGCACACCTGGGGCTTTATCCTGTTGAAGAAAGCAAACGACGGGAGAAGTTACTTGTTAACTGGCTTGATACAATTAAACATGATGTCAGAGAGCTTTTTCTGATGGGCGATATTTTTGATTTCTGGCATGAATATAAAAGGGTTGTACCAAGAGGATTTGTTCGTTTCCTGGGCAAGCTGTCGGAAATTTCAGATCTGGGAGTCCCAGTTCATTTTTTTACCGGCAACCATGATATTTGGGTATACGACTATCTTACGGGTGAGATAGGTATGAACATATACCGTAAGCATATTATCAGGGAAATAAATGATCTCAGGCTGTTTATCGGGCATGGAGACGGACTGGGATCGGGTGATACCGGCTATAAACTGCTGAAATCTGTTTTTACCAGTAAAATCCTGCAATGGTTGTTTGCCCGCATCCATCCGAATTTTTCAATGTGGTTTGGTCAGAAATGGTCAAAGAGCAGCCGTTTTGCAAAGGGATATATTGCAGAGCCATACAGGGGTGATGATAAAGAACAGCAGGTGGTTTTTGCCAGAGAAAAATTAAAATCAGAACATTTCGATTATTTTATTTTCGGACACCGTCATGTGCCTTTTGAAATTCAGATAGGTGAAAAAAGTAAGGTCATCAACCTTGGAGACTGGATCAATAATTTCTCATATGCTGTCATTGAGGGGAATAAACTGGAGCTGAAGTCGATTTACCCGGAAATCGATAAAAAGATACTCAGAAAGAAATTCCAGGTACCCGATAATCCATAACTATCATCAGTACTGGAATAATTGGAGTTCCTCTTTTAATACCCTGATATATGGCTGCAAATCCTGGTTTTCTGTGAACAGCCCGGAATCGTTTTCGCATAAAAAATCAAGGCCGCTCTGATACTGGCATGCTTTTTTCATAAGCCGGTTTAAAAGCTCAAAGAATATATCCATGCGGGATTGACCGGCAGATGGTTCTTTTTTCATGAATTGTTCAAAATAATTTATGGCCAGTTGTTTTCTGGCTTCATGCTTTTGAACAAAAGAGTTCAGGAATCCAAAAATCCTTTCCAGATAACCGAACCGTGTTTTTATGTTCTCAATCACCTTTACAGGTATCTCTTTTTTATTGATTCCTCTCAGCAGGCAGATCTCATAGTATCTGTAAACACCTATGGCTCCGTATGCATCCAGATCATCTGCAACGTTAAGAATGGTATGGGTATTGACACCCTGCATTTTTTCTGCATACTGCTTGTCATCATGCATTTCAATGGCATCAAGAATTTCGCTAAGAAGAGGCATCTCAATGCCGCCTTCCAGACGGAAATATTTTTCACAGATCAATCTGCTTTCATAGCCATGTGAGGGCTTTCTGGTAACTGTCATACCTGCATCGTGAAAAAATACAGAGATCATAACTTTTTCAACCAGGCTTTTATCGATATTGTAACCTGCCTGAGACAGGGCTGTCAGTAATTCCCTGGCAAAAAACCACACCCTCAGGTGGTGTGTGTGATCATGCGAGGGCAGGGGATGTCCTGCAAATTCTTGCTTTATTTTATTAAAAAGAGATATAAGCCATTTTTTTTCCGTTCCGGTAAGAACATTCCTGAAATCTGCTATATTGTTCATCATTTTTATCATTCTTCGTCACACATGGCTTATTTTCATCATATTGGTTTTTCCCTTATTTTTCATCGGGATACTGCCAACATGTATGACCACATCATCAGTCCTGATGAATTTACGTGTCTTCAAAAATCCAATGGTATGATCGATGGCCTGGTTGATATAATCTTCATGGGGCAGATAGAAGGCATGTATACCCCATACGATCGATAATTTTCGGATCAGTGTCTCATTGGAAGTAAAAACAAAGATATGTGACCTGGGCCGGTAGCTGGATATTCTGAACGCAGTTGCTCCGCTGTATGTAAAGGTGATGATGGCTTTTGCATCAGCCAGGTCAGCCATTTTGCAGGCATTGTAACAAACAGAATCAGGCAGGAACGAAGGAACCTGATCATCAGGTATGTATTCATGTTTTAACACAAATTCCCTGTCTTCGGCATAGTCAATTACTTTCTGCATGGCTTTGATGGCTTCAAGCGGATACCTGCCTACCGATGTTTCGCCGCTGAGCATCAATGTATCGGCACCGTCAAATACTGCATTTGCAACATCGCTGGCTTCAGCCCTGGTTGGCCTGAAGTTCGATATCATGCTTTCGAGCATCTGGGTGGCGACAATAACCGGTTTAGACTGCTGAATGCACTTGTTGATGATTTGCTTTTGTATCAGGGGCACTTTCCCGAATGACAGTTCGACACCGAGATCGCCACGGGCAATCATGACGGCGTCCGAAACATCAATGATGTTATCTATTTGCTGCAATGCTTCAGGTTTCTCAATCTTTGCAATAACCTTCACATTCTTTTTTTTCTTTTTGATGATCTCTTTCAATTCAAGGATATCTGTTGCAGATCTGACAAACGACAAAGCAATCCAATCCACTTCATGGTCAAGGATAAAATCCACATCTTCAATATCTTTTTTTGTCAGACTTGGTAAAGAGATTCTTGTATCCGGAAGATTGACTCCTTTCCTGGACGAAAGTTTACCTCCGTGAATTATTTTTAATCTGACACTATTCTTTTTATTTGTTTCAATGACGCATAACTGGATTTTTCCGTCATCAACCAGAACAGATTCCCCCGGTACTGCATCACCGGCAAATCCTTTGTAGCTCAGGAACACCCGTTCGGGATTGCCTGTGCACTCCTCTGAAACAAAAAATATTTCCTTTCCTTCGACCAATTCTATCTCATTGTTTTCAACATCACCTATTCTTAACTTTGGCCCCTGCAGATCAGTGAGTATGGCAACTTTAGCATCTGAGTACCTGTTCAGTTCATGAATACAATTGATGATTTTTAAATGATCGCTGTGAGTGCCATGAGAAAAATTCAATCTGCAGGCATCAATCCCTGCTTTAAATAATTTGTCTAAAATCTCTTTTGAAGAACTAGCTGGACCTATGGTTGCTATGATCTTTGTTTTAGAGCCGTTGTATTTTGCGGTTTTCATACAAGCTTAAAAGTTTATTTCAAAAACAGTTCTGCCGGATTTCCTGTAAATCCCTGAACTGATCAACCTGTTCGACAGGTATTCATTCTGATTTGGTTAACAGGATATAAACATATATAGCATTGTCATCGCTTGAAGAGTAAGTATAATAAGGTTAAATATACAAGAAAAAATGTGAGTGGTAAATAATTATCTCCTCATAAATTGAACAATTGTAAAGATTCTGGTTATGCAATTACTTTGAAAGTATAAATAATTTAAAGACCTTTGCGTTTCTTCGCTAAACATGCTGTAAATGAAGGATCTGACCAGTGGTAATGAAACAAGACTGATACTTAGGTTTGCCACCCCGATGTTGCTGGGGAATCTTTTTCAACAGCTTTACAATATAGTTGACAGCGTAATTGTGGGAAAATTTATAGGGACTGAAGCACTTGCTGCTGTTGGTTCTTCTTTCCCGATTGTCTTTTCGCTTGTTTCCCTGATAATTGGGGTGGCATCAGGCGGGACAATCACCATTGCCCAGTATTTCGGGGCGCGTGATTTTAACCGGGTTAAAGCTTCCATTGGGACTTTATATATTTTCCTTTTCTGGGCATCTGTTTCGGTTACGGTTATCGGCATTATTTTTAGCGGATCGATATTCAGACTGATACAATTGCCGGAAGAAATAATTCCGCAGGCAAGAACATATCTCAATATTTATTTTCTCGGGATGATAGGCTTTTTTGGTTTCAATGCAACAAGTGCCATACTTCGCGGACTTGGTGATTCAAAAACGCCCCTGTATTTTCTGATCCTTTCAACTGCATTCAACATCATTTTTGATTTGTTGTTTGTAATTGTATTTAAATGGGGGATTGCAGGAGCAGCAGTCGCAACAGTCATTTCACAGGGAGGGGCCTTTGTCACGGCCGTGTTTTATCTGAACCGGACACATGAGGTCATAAAAATATCCTGGCGGTCGTTTGAATTTGATAAAGATATCTTCAGGAAAATCCTGAAAATAGGACTTCCTACCGGGCTTCAGCATACTTTTGTGTCATTGGGGATGGCTGTTGTTCAGGTCATTGTGAACCGTTTTGGTACCAATGTGATTGCAGCCTATGCCGCGGCAAGCAGGCTGGATTCACTGGCAATTTTACCTGCCATGAATTTTGGCATGGCACTTTCGACTTTTGTAGGACAAAATATCGGTGCAGGTAAAACAGAAAGGATAAAAAACGGTCTGAAGTCTACACTTGTCATGTCTTCTGTGGTTTCTCTGGCAGGAACACTGATCATGATATTCTTTGGCAGATACCTGATTCAATTATTTGTAAGGTCTACCGAAACAGAAGTTATCCGGGTTGGAAGTGAGTACCTTGTTATTGTAGGTTCTTTTTTCATTGTGTTTTCTGCCATGTTCTCCATAAACGGGGTAATGAGGGGAGCCGGTGATACGCTTGTGCCCATGTTTATTACCTTTTTTTCACTGTGGATGGTTCGCATTCCTGTGGCCTATTTTCTTTCGCTCAGGATCGGGGAAAGCGGAATATGGTGGGCAATACCAATCGCATGGTTTACAGGCACTGTATTGGCATATTTATATTACAGGACAGGCAGGTGGAAGGCAAAAGCTGTGATAAAGCATGCCTTTGATTGAAAATCATGAACGCTTAATTTCAAATTAATCTTTATTTTTGCAGTTGAGAATTCTTTAAACCTAACATGACATGAGATGATAAAATCGATGACCGGTTATGGTAAAGCTGTGTGTGAACTTTCAGATAAAACCATCACGGTAGAATTAAAATCGCTCAATGGTAAACAGACTGATGTATATTTGAGACTGCCAAATATATACCGTGAAAAGGAATCAGAGATCAGGAATATGATCATTAATTCATTAAAAAGAGGGAAAATTGAATGCGTCATCACGATAGAAGGTCTGGACGGAGAACAGATGGCTGTCCTCAATAAAGAAGCAATCAAGCGTTATTACAAACAATTGCTTGAAATAAGGGATGAACTGGGAATAGAAAATAACGAACCATTGGTTCAGGCCATACTCAGATTACCGGAATCATTAAAGACTGAAAAAGAGGAGCCTGATGAAGAAGAATGGGAGCAGCTCAGGTCAGCATTGCATGATTCAATTAAGCGCCTTGAAGATTTTCGTCAGCAGGAAGGTATTATCCTGGAAAAGGATGTCATTGAAAGGATTGGGAATATTGAAAACCTGCTGGCACAGGCAGACCGGTTTGAAAATATGAGAATTGAAAGAATACGGGAACGGCTGAAGAACAATCTGTATGAATTTTTTGATAAAAACGCGGTTGATAAGAACCGGTTTGAGCAGGAGCTGATTTATTACATTGAAAAACTGGACATCACTGAAGAAAAGGTCAGGCTGAAAAACCACTGCAGTTATTTCATGCAGGTTACAAAAGAGAATAATATTGTTGGTAAAAAGCTGGGATTCATTTGCCAGGAGATAGGCCGTGAAATAAATACAATTGGTTCAAAAGCCAACGACTTTGAAATACAAAAAATAGTGGTCCTGATGAAGGATGAACTTGAAAAAATCAAAGAACAGTTAATGAACATTATATGAGCATGGATACAAATTCCGGTAAACTTATTGTTTTTTCTGCGCCATCAGGTTCAGGCAAGTCAACAATAGTGCACCATCTGGTTAAAACTGACGACCTGAACCTGGAATTCTCGATTTCAGCATGTACCAGAAAAATAAGAGAAGGTGAGATTGATGGAAAGCATTATTACTTTCTTTCAGTGGATCATTTCAGGATGAAAATTGATGAAAATGAGTTTGTTGAGTGGGAAGAGGTTTATAAAAACCATTATTACGGAACATTAAAGAGTGAAATAAGAAGAATATTCGATAAGGGAAAAAATATCATCTTCGATGTGGATGTGATAGGTGGCATAAACCTGAAAAAACAATTTGGAGAAAAGGCCCTTTCCGTTTTTGTCATGCCTCCTTCTGTCGAAGAATTGCAAAAAAGACTCGAAAAAAGACATACTGACACCCCGGATAAGATCAAAGGCAGGCTTGCCAAGGCCAGGTTTGAAATGAAATATGCCGGTAAGTTTGATAAGATCCTTGTTAATGATAAACTTGAAGATGCTCTCAAAGAAGCAGAAAAGCTTGTAAGAACCTTTCTTTTTGGATAATATGAATATAGGCCTTTACTTCGGTTCATTCAACCCTGTGCACCTAGGCCACCTGGCCATTGCGAATTTTATGGTTGAATTTACCGATATAGACCAGCTATGGTTCATCATAAGTCCGCATAACCCGCTAAAAAAAAAGGAGACCCTGCTGAATGATTTTGAAAGATATGATATGGTGGAGATGGCAATAGGCAAGGATGATCGCTTCAGGGTATCGGATATTGAGTTCAGACAGCCAAAACCATCATATACCATAGATACACTGACTTATCTGCAGGAACAGTTTCCAAGGCATGTATTTTCGCTCATTATCGGATCAGATAATCTGCCGACTTTTGACCAGTGGAAGAATTATGATTTAATTGAAAAGAACTATAAACGCTATGTTTATCCGCGCAGGGGCTTTGAGAATATTGATCCACACCGGTATGTCAATGCCGAGATGGTCAAAGCCCCTGTTATCGAAATATCATCCAGTTTTATCAGAAAAGCCATTCGCGAGGGTAAAGATATCCGGCATTTTTTACCTGAAAAGGTCTATGAGTATATTTTAAAGATGAATTTTTACAGGCAATAAACCATCCTGTCTGTCCCAGGTCGTTTTTCTTTTCACCGGATGTTCCTTAAATGTTATAGATACGATATTTTTATCTATTTTTGTCCCCTTGTTTTTTATCTGAGAAAAAGCCCGGGCTTTTTCAGGGACTTACAGTTAGCGTACCGATCCAAAGGAAGGAGTCTGATGGAAAAGAGAAGACGAAAGTACCACTGACGAAACAGGAGCTCTATCGGGACAGCCGGGAAAAATAAAGGGCACAGGGGTGCGAGCTGTCGTTACTAAAGACTGAATTATTCTTCCTTACGGAAATAACTGGTTTTATAACAGATACTTTCAAAATATTCAGCATAAAAATTGGAGTCGCATGATTTTTAATCCGGAAAAATATAACATTGCGGATGAACCGGAAAGACCATTTATCGATCCGCAGGAAATCATCCGGATTCTTGACCGGACCCGGAGTGATAAGGTAAGGATCAGGGAAATCATTGCCAAATCACTCGCAAAGAACAGGCTTAGTCTTTTTGAAACCGCGGCTTTACTAAATGCTTCTGATCCTCAATCAATAGAAGAAATAAAAGATGGCGCCAGAAGGCTGAAGGAAGAAATATACGGGAATCGCATAGTCCTCTTTGCCCCACTGTATGTGGGGAATAAATGTTCAAACAACTGTCAGTATTGTGGCTTCAGGATATCCAATAAATCGGTTCAGCGCTCAACCCTGACCCGCGAACAGCTGGAAAACGAAGTAAAAGCACTGGAAAAAGACGGGCAGAAGAGACTGATACTGGTTTTTGGTGAACATCCTGAGTATGATCCTGGGTTTATTGCAGAGACAGTCAGAACAGTTTATCGTATTAAAACAGGTAAAGGTGAGATCAGAAGGGTAAATATCAATGCTGCCCCGCTGGACATTAAAGGATTCAGAAAGGTGAAGGAAGCAGGTATCGGAACTTACCAGATATTCCAGGAGACATATCATCCTGATGCTTACCGCATATATCATCCGTCGGGCAAAAAAAGGAATTATGATTACCGTATAACGGCACTTGACCGGGCACAAAAAGCCGGTTTGGATGACGTGGGAATTGGTGCCCTGTTCGGATTATATAACTGGAAATTTGAGGTCATGGCACTGGTAAGGCATACCAATCACCTGGAGGCCTGTTTCAATGTCGGGCCTCATACCATCTCTTTTCCGCGCCTGAAGGAGGCATCATCGGTACTTGCCGACAAAAGGTACGGTGTTGGTGACCAGGATTTTGCCAGGTTGGTTGCCATTCTTCGTCTGGCAGTGCCCTATACAGGATTGATACTTACAGCACGGGAAACTGCCGGAATCAGATCGGAAGTCATGAAATACGGTGTATCTCAGATAGATGGCGGGACGAAAATAGAGCTTGGAGCGTACTCAGGAGTCCCGAAAAAATTACAGGACCTTGATAAAGAACAGTTCAGGATTCATGACGAACGGAGTCTCAATGAAATTATCGAGGAGCTGTTAAGCCAGGATTACCTGCCGTCGTTTTGTACGGCTTGTTACAGGCTTAAGCGGACAGGAGAACATTTTATGGAATTTTCTGTTCCCGGATTTATCAAAAGATACTGTACTCCCAATGCCATGCTGACACTGGCCGAATACCTGGAAGATTATGCCCCGGCTGCAACAGCTCTGAAAGGCTGGCAGATAATTGAATGCAACATGGAAAGGCTGAATGGAGAAAGAAATGTGAACGAATTAAGAAAAAGGCTTGACAGAATCAAAAAGGGCGAAAGGGATATCTATTACTGATCAGGAACAGAGGTAAATTTATTCACGAAAAAAGGCCTGTTTCCGCTTGATAAAATGCTTTGAATCTCCCCTGTCGTTATATGCAATTGTATTACCTGTAAGGGCGATCCTGGCTTCCAGGCTGCCAGTATAATCTTCGGCAATGTCATTGGTGCATGGTTTGTCTTCGTAAAGGAGATAGTCATCGCGATAGTGTCCGGGGGTAATATTGGGCATGATAACATTGGCACCTGCTTCAAGGGCTTTTTCTCTTCCGTTGGTATCGATAGCCTGTAGAGCCGTTGTAGATGCGATATTGATTTCTTTCATCATAATCCTCAGTATGGCTGTCATTTTTAAAGTCAGCTGAAAACGTTCTTCCCTGCCTGATACAAGATGACGGTATTCATATAATGGTGTGTTCATATGTTCGATGTATGGCCCCATACCAACCATGTCGATGTTAAAATCCTTCATGAAGATCAGGTCTCCGGCCAGATCATCCGTTGTCTGGAAAGGCAGGCCGATCATAACACCTGTACCGGTCTGATAACCTGTTTCTTTAAGGTCGTTAAGCGCTTCCATTCTTTTTTCAAACCGGTGGTTCTCATCAGGCGGATGTAGTTTTTTATATAACTCAGGATTCGACGATTCAATTCGCAGCAGGTATCTGTGCGCCCCGCTTTCAAGCCAGCGTCTGTATGTTTGCCGGGTCTGTTCTCCCAGCGACAGGGTGATCCGGAGGTTTCCGCCTGAGAGTTTCTGCAGCTTTTTCAGCAACAGATCAATACGGTTGACAAACCCAGTACTGTTATTTTCACCCGACTGAAGGACAATTGAGCCGAAACGATTCTCAAAGGCAAATCCCGCGGCAGCAATGATTTCTTTGTCACTCAGGTTGTATCGGTTTACCAGAGGATTATCGTGTCGTATA
Organism: Bacteroidales bacterium; assembly: GCA_016933335.1. Classification (GTDB taxonomy): domain Bacteria; phylum Bacteroidota; class Bacteroidia; order Bacteroidales; family UBA10428; genus JAFGPL01. The sequence goes on from JAFGBD010000069.1 coordinate 15,827, forward strand.
CCGCAATAATAACAGTTTTTTGTGCAAATATTGGAAAACTCAATCAGACCGCGCAGAAAGACCTTATTTCCAACATATTTATGCCTGATGGCATTAGCTTTGCTGAAGAGAGCGGTTTTTTCCTCATTTTCAGCTTTCAGCAAACGGACAATATCTTGCCGGCTGAATGCCGGTTTTGCAAGTATTTTATCAAATGAAGTCATTCCCGGTGGCGGTTAAGACCGGCAAATTTACTGAATGATTCGCAATCAGAATATCCTGTCTGCCTGCAATTTTTGTTTTTAATCCCGGATTGTTTATTCTATTGCGCAACTGATTTGAATTCTACTTATCCTGTTGCTGTTTTACAAAAGGAGCAATGGCTCTTTCGTATATGCCCTGTACATAGGCAATGGCCATTCCGTAATTTGTAACAGGTACTCCTGCCTCAATTGCCGGCCTTAAACGGTTAACCAGCTGTTTTCTGGTAATCATGCATCCCCCGCATTGGATAACCAGCGCATATCTGGTTATGGGTTTGCTGATTTTATTCAGGCCGGCCACCACATCAAAATCAAGCTTCTTACCTGTAAAGTTGCTAATCCACCGGGGGATCTTAATCCTGCCAATATCTTCGCATGATACCTGGTGGGTGCATGATTCCAGAATCAATATACTGTCTCCGTTTTGCAGTTCGGTGATTCTGGGTGTACCCTCAAGATATTTCTGAAACTCACCTTTATGTTTTGCCAGCAGGATACTGAATCCTGTCAGAGGGATGTCTCCTGGTATTGAATCATCGACTTTCTGAAAAACAGAACTGTCTGTTATAACAAGTTTTGGTCTGATCCCTGAATTCTTCAAAAATTCAGCTGCCTCGTTTTCTTTAAGGATGATGGCTATGCAATTGTTATCAAGTATATCTCTGATCACCTGCACCTGTGGCAGTATCATTCTCCCTTCAGGTGCCTCGATATCTATGGGTGTAATAAGAAGCACAATATCGCCGGAGGAGATAAGGTCCCCGAGCAGTGAGGTTTGTCTGTAAGCTGTTTCAGGAATGGAAATCCGGATAACTTCAATCAGCTCTTCCAGATTTGAAGGCTGTAAAGCATTGAAATCAATGATTCTTGAATTATATCTGATTTCAATCTCTTCTTTCAGATCATCACTCATGGATTCAAGATCTGATTTATTGTGAACAAAAACCACTGGCACACCCTTTTCATAAAATTCCATTAAAAGCTCTGATTCATAAATGCCAAATCTGTTTTCTGTCAGTATAAGGATTGCCAGATCAATGATGCCAATGATCTGCCTGGTTTTTTTTGTTCTCAGCTCACCCAGTTCTCCGAAGTCATCAATACCTGCAGTATCAATCAGTACAACAGGTCCAATACCAGCGATTTCCATGGACTTTTTTACAGGATCGGTTGTGGTGCCGGGTGAATCAGACACAATGGCTATATCCTGATTTGTTAATGCATTAATCAGTGAGCTTTTGCCGTAGTTCCTTCTTCCGAAGATTCCGATATGCGGTTTGTTTTCCCTGCCCTTCATGAGATTTTAAAAAGGCAAATTTAGGCTGAATTGTCGAGAAATAAACATGATGTTATGAATTTCAGTGCTGATGCTGAAATAACGAATCAATGATATCCGGAGCTGACAGAGTTCTTCTTCGGATTAGTGAAACTTAAACCGGTAAATGGAATTATTAACAATTATTTAACCCGGGGTAAGCGCAGTAAAATATAATAAAATCTGTATCTTTGCTCCGGATTTTGTAACCCAAAACATTAAACTCATGAGATTCATAAAAAAAATCATTCCGTCTGTATTTGCAGCTGTTTTGTTGTTATCGGTCAGCTCATGCAGGCATCGGTCTGCCGGAACCGGAGAAGGCGACACTGCCATGATTACGAAAGATAGTCTGATGTCTGAGGTAAAGGAAGTTGTTTATCCTTTACCTGCACCACTTGAACTTTACCAGAAACTTGAGGATATTGGCGCTTCTTATATAGGAAATGTGCTGAATCCGGTAGAAAATATCGATAAGTATTATACCGAAAAGAATAAGGCGCTTAACCTGGGGACTTATGCAGCCGATTTAAGTTATGTTTCGGCATATAATAAAAAGCAGGAGATGCAGCTGTACTCTAAAAACCTAAAAACACTGATGGATGATCTGAATGTAAACATCAATTTTACTGATTTTTACAGCCAGGAAATGAAGCAAAAACTTGAAAACAAGGATACCGTGGTCAAGATAGTCACCAATGTGTTTTATGATACATACACAGCCATGCAAAAAGAAGGAGATACTGCATTGGCAGCTTTAATGCTTACAGGCATATGGGCAGAAGGTCTTTATATTGCAAGTCATATTTCCGAAGATACATACAATAACAACGAGATAGTACAGATCATATATGATCAGAAAAATTCATTGCAGATTGTTCTTGATATGCTTAACAAGACAAAGGGGAATGAGGTTACCAACAGCATGATTAAAGCACTCGAAAATATCAAAGCAATGTATGATAAGACCGGGGACAGTCTGACCAAAGAACAGCTCAGTGAGATCACACATGCAATTGAAAACATCCGTTCAAGCATCATTTCCTGATCTGATGATATAAGGATGAGCAGCAACGGCCCTTTTTTCTCTGAAAGGGCTTTTTTTTCAGATATGAGCTATACTCTGCTGAATTTGTATATCATTTAACGAACAGCCAATGAACGAATCGATTGTAAAAGCATTGATGAAGCTTTTTGCACTTGTAGCCAATGTGAATGAAGAAGGGCAGGCCAGCAATGAACGTGATATTGTTATTGAGTTTTTGCAGCAACAATTCAGCACTGAGCTAGTAAATGTTTATATTGAATACTTCGATCGTCAGGTGTTGCTCTATAATCCTGTCACAGAAGAAGACAAGGAAGCCAAAAGACAAGGTAAATCGGTCGATGAGAGATTGAAAGAAATCTGCAACCAGGTAAATGAGGAGCTGCAGCGGGAACAAAAAATCATTATTCTTATCAACCTGCTGGATTATATCAATGAAGATAAAAAACTCACCAGTAAAGAACTCTGGTTTGTGGACCATGCAGCCGAATACCTGAAGGTGGAAGATCATGAATACAATGATATAAAGGCTTTTACTTTTGACAGGAACAATGAGATCATTCACAAGGAAAATCTGCTTATCATAAATTCGGACAAAACGAATGATAAAAATATCAAACATATATATAACGAGAATTTTGACGGCAGGATTAAGGTGTTGCATGTCATCAGCACCAATACGTTTGTTTTACGCAGCGAGAGTAATGAAACACTTTTATTGAACGGACATAATATCAGGAATTGCCGTTCATATATCTGGTCAACCGGTTCAGTGGTGAAGGGGCAGAAACTGGGATCGATATATTATACATGGATTTCAGGCAAGTTTATCCAGGCCAAAACCAAATCGAAATTCGTATTTGTTGCCAAAGATATCGAGTACTCATACGGTAACAGTCCCAATGGAGTAAAACGCTTTACACTTACCGAGGAATCGGGCAGGTTGATTGGGATTATCGGAGGCAGCGGATGCGGCAAATCGACTCTTCTGAAAGTATTATGCGGAAACCTCAGGCCAAAAAGAGGCAGGATAACCATCAACGGGATGGACATTCATGCCGGTCATGAACAGCTTAAGGGTGTTATAGGTTACGTGCCGCAGGACGATTTTCTGATCAAAGAGCTGACCGTATTTCAGAATTTATATTACAATGCCAGGTTAAGCTTCAGCAACTACTCAGAAAAACAGATAGTCAAGGTTGTGGAAAAATCACTGATAGATTTTGACCTGTTTGAAGCAAGAGACCTGCAGGTTGGAGATTCGCTGAATACTTTTCTTAGCGGAGGCCAGCGGAAAAGACTGAATATAGCACTTGAACTGATGCGTGAGCCATCGATTCTGTTTGTTGATGAACCTACATCGGGCCTGTCTTCGGCTGATTCTGAGAAAGTAGTGCAGCTGCTTAAAAAACAGACCTTCAAAGGTAAGCTTATCTTTGCCAACATACACCAGCCATCATCCGATGTATTCAAGCAACTTGACAAACTGCTGGTAATGGATCAGGGCGGACATGTGATTTATTACGGAAATCCGGTTGATGCCATTTCCTATTTCAAAAGAATGAGTAATTATGTTGATGCTGAAGAAAGGGAATGCCTGTTATGTGGAAATATAAATACCGACCAGATATTGCGGAATGTTGAAGCAAGGGTGGTTGATGTGAACGGACGACTGACAAGAAAAAGGAAAACATCTCCTGAGGAATGGTACGATATGTATATGGAGAATGTCGATCCTGTTATTAAAAAGATCAAGAGGTCATACTCCACCATTCTTCCGGAAACAGATTTCAAGGTACCTTCGAGATGGCAGCAGCTTAAGATTTTCTTCACACGGGATGTTCTGGCCAAATTTAAAAATCAGCAATATCTTTTGCTGACATTATTTGAAGCACCCATACTGGCACTTATTCTTGCTTTTTTTACCAAGAGCTCCAGATCAGTTGCAGGACTGTCTGAAGCGTATGTCTTCGGGGAGAATATCAATATTCCCGGATACCTGTTTATGAGCGTTATTGTTGCTTTATTCCTTGGAATGGTTATAAGTGCAGAGGAAATTTTCAAAGACAGAAAAATACTTGAACGAGAGAAATTTCTTAACCTGAGCAGATCCAGTTATCTGAATGCAAAAGTATTTGTAATGCTGTTAATCTCTGCAATCCAGATTATTACATTTGTTCTTCTCGGCAATTTTCTCCTGGAAATAAAAGGGATGGACTGGCGTTTTTTTCTGATCCTGTTCTTTGCAGCATGCTGGGCGAATATGATTGGTCTGAATATATCAGCAGGTTTCAATTCGGTTATTACCATCTACATACTGGTACCCCTGATTCTTATTCCCCAGCTTTTGCTCAGCGGGGTTGTCATTGACTTTCGGAATATGAATGATAACATCAGGGCTGAGAAATATGTTCCTGTAATAGGTGACATGATTACTTCACGATGGGCATATGAAGGTCTGATGGTGACACAGTTTAAGGACAACAGGTTTGAAAAAAACTTTTATGGGGAGGATCAGGCTATAAGCAATGTATCTTACATCAAATCATATCTCATACCCGAGCTGAGAGATTTAAGCAATGAATGTCTGGGCAATATTGAAAGAAAGAAAATGTATGAAGAGACAAACAGGAACTTCAGGATCATTGCAAATGAACTTGATAAGATATCTTCTTTTTCGGGTATTAACACCGGTACTATTATTGACAGCCTTCATTTCGAATCTTACTCCCCTGCAATTCACCATCAGCTTTCTGAGTTCCTTGGCAGCGCAGAAAGATATGCCCTTGGTCGTTATCGCAGCTTAATGAATAAAAAGGATGATACCTTTGAAAAGTTGAAATCAGATCTTGGAGGAATCGAAAATTTTGTAGCATTCAGGAAAAAGTATCACAACAGGAAAGTAGCCTCAATTGTTCTTAATGAAAATGAGATATATGAGTACCGGTTATCCGATGATGAGATTATCCGGATCAAAGATCCCGTATACAGGTATCCTGAATCGGGATTTGGAAGAGCCCATTATTACGCCCCTGTAAAAAGAATAGGGGTGCTGATCATCGATACCTTCTGGTTCAATATCCTGAGGATCCTTTTTTCCATATTCCTGCTATACATGATATTGTATTTTAATCTTTTGAATAAGCTTATCAGGTACATCGAAAATTTCAGGCTAAGAAGACTCGGCAGGCGAAGATTTCTCAGGTTACTCAAACAATCTGAGATACGGCAGAATCAGTAGATCCCTGTATATTCCCGGGGGCATTCCCGATCTTCTGTTCAGGATTCTGCCTGATAACATCAGTTGCCGGATGGTACATTCATTCTTCATGATTTGTTGGGCGTTTTTTCATATCAGTAGCGTTCATGATTAATGAGGCGCTCCTGTCATACATATCCTTTTTTTCTTATTTTTGTTATTTTATAAAGAATCAAAAATCATTTGATTAAACTCCCTAAGGATGAATATTTCTTACAACTGGTTAAAAGATTACATCAATACAGATCTAAAGCCTGGTGAAATTGCACCTGTTCTTACTGATATCGGTCTGGAGGTAGAAGCCGTTGAGACATACGAACAGGTGAAGGGCGGAATGAAAGGACTGGTTATTGGCAAGGTACTGACCTGTGAAAAACATCCCAATGCTGATAAGCTCAGTGTTACAACTGTGGATATCGGCAAAGGAGAGCCTTTGCACATTGTATGCGGGGCGCCCAACGTGGAAGCCGGCCAGAAAGTGGTGGTTGCACCTGTTGGCGCTACTTTGTATAAAGGAGATGAAAGCCTTACATTACAGAAAATAAAAATTCGGGGAGAAGTATCAGAAGGAATGATATGTGCCGAGGATGAGATAGGTATCGGGAACCGCCATGAAGGTATCATTGTTCTTGAAGATGATGTACCGGTTGGCATACCGGCCGGAGAATACTATCACATTGAGCAGGATACCGTATTTGTTATCGGACTTACCCCAAACCGCATTGATAGCTGCTCTCATTATGGCACTGCAAGAGATCTTGCTGCCTTTTTAAGCCAGAATTCAGCCATTCAGTTAACCAAACCGGATGTTTCGGCCTTCAGGAAAGATGCAGATGATTATCCGGTGGAGGTGATTATTGAAAATGTGAACGGATGCAGAAGGTATGCGGGAATCTCTGTTACAGGTGTAACAATTGCAGCTTCCCCGGATTGGCTGCAGAATAAGCTTTTGGCCATAGGACAAATCCCGATCAGTAATATCGTAGATATCACCAACTTTGTTTTGCACGAGCTGGGGCAGCCATTACATGCATTTGATGCCGACAGGCTTGCCGGTCAAAAAATTATTGTAAAAAACATGCCTGACGGAACCAGATTTACAACGCTTGACGGGCAGGAGCACGCGCTTTCATCAGACGATCTGATGATCTGTGATGGTGAACGACCTGTAGCGCTGGCAGGATTATTTGGTGGTCTCGAAAGCGGGATTACAGATACAACTAAAAATGTGTTCATTGAGAGCGCCTGTTTTGATCCTGTAACAGTGCGCCGTACATCCAAAAGACTCGGGATCAGCACCGATGCATCATTCATATTTGAGAGGGGTGTCGATCCCACGATCACAATCCTTGCTTTAAAGAGGGCAGCAATGTTGATGAAAGAACTGGCAGGAGGTAAAATTGCATCTGACATTATTGATATTTACCCGTCGCCCATTGAACCTTGCACTGTTGAGTTAAGCTACCCGAATATTGACAGGCTCATCGGGAAGAAGATTGAACATAACGTGATACGGGGAATCCTGGAAAAACTGGAGTTTAAAATATTGAGGGAAGATGAGCAGGATCTTTCAGTTCTGGTACCCGCATACAGGATTGATGTTACACGTGAGGCAGACGTGATAGAGGAGATACTGAGAATATACGGGTATAATAATGTTGAAATATCCAGGGAACTGCACGGTTCGGTTTCCTATACAAGCAAGCCCGATCGCGAAAAACTGGCAAATGCCGTATCTGATTATCTGACTGGCAACGGATTTAATGAGATCATCTGCAATTCGCTTACAAGGGCAGCTTATTATGACAATCTTGACAGTTATCAGGCAAAACGTCTTGTCAGAATTCTGAATCCATTGAGCAACGACCTGAATGTACTCAGGCAGACATTGTTGTTTGGAGGACTCGAATCCATTGTGCATAATACAAACAGAAAAAATCCCGATCTCATGCTTTATGAGTTTGGCACATGCTATTTTTATGACAAAACTGACATCCCCGGGGATCCGCTCGATAACTATTCCGAACACCTGCATCTGGCATTATTTTTAACCGGCAGGAAATATGAGATGAGCTGGCTGGCCGGGGATGAAAATTATTCCTTTTTTGATTTAAAGGCTTATGTTGAAAATATTTTCCGCAAACTGGGATTCCGGATTGATGATTTTCAGGCTTCAGGACTGGAAAAAAGGAAGGATATTTTTAGCGACGGGATTGCTTTCAGGCATCATGATAAATTGCTGGCTGAACTCGGAGTCGTTAGCAGGCAGTTACTGAAGAAGTTTGATTTGAAAGCTGATGTCTTCTATGCCAACCTTTACTGGGACAGAATCATCGAAATGCTCAAAGATATTAAAGTCCAGTTTTCAGAACTGCCAAAATTTCCTGAAGTGAAGAGAGATTTGTCGATGATCCTTGATAAGTCGGTGACTTATGATCAGATAAAAAAGCTGGCATATCAGACAGGAGGTAAAATATTAAAGCATGTTCATCTGTTTGATGTTTATGAAGGTAAAGGGATTGAAAGCGGCAAAAAATCATATGCCGTTAATTTTGTGTTGCAGGATCTGACAAAAACACTTGTTGACAGTGAAATAGATGAGGTGATGAACAGGTTGATGAGTGCCTACGAAAAAAATCTGAATGCAAAAATCAGAAAATAAGATGATTGTCATTTTTATTGATTTTCTGATAAAATAATCTGCATATATTATTATATCCATTAATTCATTTAACCTGTTATGTATCAAATTGAACTGATAAAAGGTGATATTACCAGACTGAAGGTGGACGCCATTGTCAATGCTGCCAACTCATCTTTGCTTGGGGGCGGGGGAGTTGACGGGGCCATTCATGCCGCAGCAGGACCAGGTCTGCTGGATGAATGCAGAAACCTTGGCGGGTGTCTTACAGGTGAAGCAAAGATTACAAGCGGCTATAACCTGCTTGCAAAGTTTGTGATTCATACTGTCGGACCGGTATGGTATGGAGGTTCCGGCAATGAAGAAGCTTTGCTTGCAAACTGCTACAGAAACAGCCTGACCATTGCTGAGAACACCAGGCTCAAAACAATTGCATTTCCCAATATCAGCACCGGTGTTTACCGTTTTCCCAAAGATCTGGCTGCCCGGATAGCCGTAAGTGAAGTGAAGGATTTTGAAAAATCTTCAAAGCGGATAAAGAAAGTTATCTTTGTCTGTTTTGATGATGAAAACTTCAGAATATATAAGAATATGTTAGATTAATCCGGGATTCATCAGACAATTTAAAAAACAAAACTGTTAACTGATGAAAACCAAATTATATATAACGATACCGGTTCTCCTCATGGCAAGCCCGGGATATTTGTTTTGCCAGGGAGATGAGAATCTTTACCGTGTCCTGAAGAAACACGGCGATGCGGTTAATGCCGTTACTTTCTCTGTTGACGGCAAATATCTGGCCAGCGGGGGAGAGGACAAATCCATCTATATCTGGGATTTCAGCACAGGAGAAGCTGAGTTTTCAATGACTGATAATTTTTACCCGGTAAGAAGCATGCAATTTGCTCCAGGTGATGAAATGCTTGTTTCTTCAGGTCCGGATGTTAAAATTGTGGATTACACCGGCAACCTTAAAAGGGCTTTCAGCGGTTATACGACACATATCTGGTCGTTTGATTATAATGAACACTCAAAAAGATTAATTGCCGGCTCTTACTCCAGAAAAGTCAATGTCTGGGACTTCGTGTCAGGTGATATTATTGCCACACTTGACGGGCATGAAAAAAGTGTTCTGGCTGTTTGTTTCTCACCTGACGGCAGGCTGGCAGTGACCGGTTCGCTCGACCGGACAGTAAGGGTCTGGGATACCGATTCGGCAAAAGAACTACAGAAGTTTGAAAGGCATTCTGATAATATCCTGGTGGTTAAGTTCCATCCGTCAGGCAGATATTTTGCCAGTGCTTCTCTGGATAAAACCATAAGGTTGTGGGATCCTGACTCGGGAAAAATTGTTAAAACATATGCTGGTCATGATAAAGGAGTGCTGGATATCGATTTCAGTCCTGACGGGTATTACCTGGCAAGCGGCTCGGCAGATAAAACGGTTATACTCTGGGAAGTTTATACGGGTGATAAACTGTATTCTTTTGTTGACCACCAGGGACCGGTCAATGCCGTACGGTTCAGTCCCGATAACGGGTACCTTGCAAGTGGCTCATCAGACAGGTCGGTCATGATCTGGAAGCTGAATAAAAGTATTTTTACGAATTATTATTTTCGGCATGAGATTGATGATGAAACAGGCAGGTCCGATCTTTTCGGCCCTAAAAGAAAAAATGAGAATAAACAGCAATTTACCGAAAGGGAAGAAAAAGCACGGCAGGCATTGGAAGAGATGCATGACCGCTATTATCAGAAATATCTAAAGATCCGCTCCTCCGGGTTTTAAATCCGGATAGGCATGATAAAAAAAAATTTATGAAAAAAACCTTACCAGTCATTATTGTGTGCTTGTTCTTATGCAGCTGCAGCCAGAAGCAACCGGTAATCCGTAAAAGATTGTTAACCATTTGCAATCCGGTCAACCTGGATTATCGCTTTCAGCCGGAGCTGCCGTCAAGAAGGGAGGCAGCCGATCCAACCATGGTCTTTTACAACGGTATATATTACTTATTCGCCTCCAAATCAGGCGGGTACTGGTACTCATCCAACCTTGCCGGCTGGACATTTGTTGAAACCGATGACATCCCTGCCGAGGAATATGCGCCTACGGTTCTTGTGATGAATGATAATTTCTATTTTCTGGCCAGTTCGGGCATAAAAAGCACTATTTATATGTCATCTGATCCGAACTCCGGCAGGTGGGAGATTGCCAGAGATTCACTTGCTTTTCCGGTCTGGGATCCTGCATTATTCCTTGATGATGACAACAGGCTGTATCTCTTCTGGGGTTGTTCAGATAAGAATCCGGTTTATGGTATTGAGCTGGATGTTAACAGTTTTGAACCGATAACCGAACCTGTACCTCTTATCCGGGCACATCCCGACACCCATGGCTGGGAGGTGCCCGGTGATTACAATACTCGATACGGGAATTCTCCCTGGATTGAGGGTGCATGGCTGAATAAGATCAACGGGACTTATTATCTGCAGTATGCCGGTCCCGGTACCGAATTCAAATCGTATTGCGATGGGATTTATATGTCTGACAGTCCTTTAGGTCCATACCAGCCCGCCATTCACAATCCATTTGCATATAAGCCCGGGGGCTTTGCTGCAGGGGCCGGACACGGCAGCACATTCACCGACAGGTACGGGAATTACTGGCATATCGGAACCATTACTATCTCGGTGAAACACATGTTTGAAAGAAGGCTGGGTTTGTATCCTGCTTTTGTTGATAAGGAAGGATTATTGTATGCTGTTACAAAATACGGTGATTTCCCGATGATCATCCCTGATAAGAAAATAGAAAGTTTTGATGATATATTTCCGGGCTGGATGCTGCTGTCATACAGGAAGAAGGTAAGCGTATCCTCATCTGCTGACACCCTTCCTCCTGATAATATGACTGATGAAAACATCCGCACATACTGGTCTGCGCTGACAGGAAGCAATAAAGAGTGGGCCATTATGGATCTTGGTAACAGCTATGACGTATACGCAATACAGGTTAATTTTGCAGAGCATAACTCCGGTATTCTGGGAAGGAAAGACAGTATGGCACATCAATATACCATTGAAGCCTCAGAAGACGGCCGGCATTGGGAGATGATGGCTGACAAATCGGATAACCGGGCAGACAATCCGCACGATTATATCCGGTTAAATCAGAAAGTCAGTTGCAGGTACCTGAAGATCAAAAACAAAAAGGTGCCGGACGGGAATTTTGCACTGTCAGGTTTCAGGATTTTTGGCAGGGGAGAAGGGGATAAACCCTTTGCTGTCAATTGGATGGAAGCAACCAGAAATCCGGATGACAGAAGAAGTGTTTTACTAAGGTGGAGCGGTTCCGGCAATGCAACGGGATACAACATATCCTACGGTTCGGATAAAGATAAGTTGTATCACAATTATATCGTATATCAGGATACCTCCGTCTCAATAAACAGTCTGAATGCAAACCAGGCTTATTTTTTTACGATAGAATCCTTTAATGAGAACGGTATAACCAAAAGTGATGTTTTAAAAATGATCAGATAACCGGTATTCAGGATGCGGATCCTGTAACTCTGTTTTTTGTACAAAAACTGTCAGCTCATTAATACAGACAATTAAGATGATAGTGTTTTTTGGCAGGTAACCTCAGAATTGAAAACATTAAAATGATTAACTGATGAAACAGATATTATTCATGGTTGTAATGTTGATTCCGTCAAACATTATTAATGCGCAGGGGACAGAATTCAATTGGGACACAGTTGATTTTGAGAACGGCATGGATTACCTGTTTATTGACACTTCGGAAACAAATACCTGGCATGTCTGTAAACCGGAAAAATCATTTTTTGATTCTGCTTACTCCCCGACCAGGGCAGTTTTAACCGATTCAGCAGGTTATTATCCGGTCAGTAATCATTCATTTTTTGACCTGTACATAGGGACCTTTAACATCCCGTGGTACCCTCATGATATATATATTGAAATCACCCATAAATATGACACTGATACATTGAGGGATGGAGGTTTTATTACCGTTTCCTGCGACGGGGGAAAAACATGGATGAATATCATCAATGATGAGATGTGTATTGGAATCGGACCAATGCATACCGGAAAAAATCTCTATTCACAGTATGATACCCTGTTTACCGGTGAACCTGGTTTTTCCGGGAGATCTGACGGATGGATAAAAACCGAGTTTGCATGGTATGTTGCGATAACCAAAAGAACCATGAATGAACCGGTTGACACCATGATTGTCAGGTTTAACTTTATCTCCGATTCAATACCTTCTGATAAAGAAGGATGGATGATTGATGACATCAGGCTGTTTTCCGTTGACATTGGAGGAGAAATCAACAATTCATACCCTTCAGGTCATTTCAGGGTTTTCCCGAATCCTGCCGTGTCAGAGGTGAATCTCGAATTTGATAAGATATATCATTCAATTGATATTGAGATATTTGATTTGAGCAGTAAAATAATTGGGAAATCTTTTTTCCGGGGCCCGGACAACTGTAAATTAGATTGTACTGGACTGAATAGCGGGATATACGTTCTCAGAATAATCCTGGATTCAGAAGAAATCTGTTATCATAAATTATTGATTAGAAAATAGCTTACAAAAAAATGATTCCTGATTTGTATTATCTCCTGATTTCTGCTTGGCTGCAGGACTTGTAATTGTGTGTTAAAATCATTATTTTGTATGAAAAAGGGGGAATGAAGATGAAGATGATCAGGATTGTTTTGGCTGCTGTTTTATTGCCGGTAATAAAAAATGCAACCGCAATTGAAATAACCGGAAGTGTCTTCTCTCATGATCCGGCCACAATAACCAGGGAGGGTGATACTTACTGGCATTTTTACACAGCTCCGGGAATCGGGGCGGCTTATTCAAGTAATTTGACATCCTGGATTTCCACCAGCAATCACATTTTTACCCCGGGTACCGACTGGAAGAGTCATTATCCGGCCTGGACGCTTCCATATTTTGGCAGCGGCACGAGTGCCAACACAGACGGGAATTTATGGGCTCCTGATGTCATTTTTATGAACGGGGCTTATTATCTTTATTATTCCTGCTCATCCTTTGGCAGTTCATATTCTGCCATTGGAGTTGTTAAATCCTCTTCATTGAACAGTCCTGTATGGGTGGACATGGGAATGGTTGTGTCATCCGATGGAAGCAGCACAGCTATCAATGCCATAGATCCCGGTTTATTCAGGGATAATGACGGTAAAATATACATGGTCTACGGATCATGGTTTGGAGGTATCGGCATTGTCGAGATTGATTCAATTACCGGATTGGCTGTCTCATCTGTCACACATCTATACGGAGGCAGTCACCAGTCAATTGAAGCCCCGTATCTTTTTAAGGAAGGGGATTATTATTACCTGGTTGTGAACCGCGGAAATTGCTGCCAGGGAGTGAACAGCACATACTATATTACAGTCGGGCGATCCGCAAATGTAACCGGGCCATATGAAGGATGGCAAACAATATTGCAGACTGAAGGCAGATATATCGGTCCGGGGCATTTTGGACTGCTGCGTAAAAACGGCTTCAATTATGTATCCATCCATTATTATGATAAAAATGCCAATGGTTATCCGAAACTGGATATTCTGAAGATGACCATGGAAGACGGCTGGCCGGTTTTAACACGTAATTTTGATCTTCTTGAAAGTACCGGTATAGAATTTGAAATAAAAGCAGATGAAACCACCAATGATCCCATTGTCGTTTATCCAAATCCGGCCGATGAGGTTGGTTTCATGCTTGAATTCCCCGGATTTAAGAACAATGAACCGGTTTCTGTCCGTATTTTTAATCCAGTAGGAAAATTGATTTACACCAGAGAATTTGACAAACCAAAAATCATTCAAATTAACAATAACTTTGATAAAGGAGTTTATATGATTCATATCAGAACCGGACATGAGACATTCATACGCAAAGTGTTCATTCAATAAGAATTCATTCCTGAAAATTCATCACACAAAGTGAGACGTTGAATAATTAAAAACAACCGAAATGAAGCATCTGATCAGAATTGCCAGCTTCGCATTGATCATGTCGTTTATTATTTGAATTCGACACGGATATAGCTGAACTCATTGCATCGGTAACCAACCAGATTTTTGGTGATTAAGTAAGAGCCGGGTATATACTTTTTGTCATAATAAGTTAATCCGGTAAATGAATTGCATGATCCTGCTTCTTTAACCTCAAATACAGCTTCCTGAGAAGCTGCATTCATCCCTGACAAAGGGATCGATTCAGCCGAAAAAGAGATCTCCGTCTTCGATCTTTCTTCATTTTCAATTATGAATTGATACAAACTTGTCCAGTTCAGACTGAGAATTTCATTCTGGCTGTTACCAAGCTCAACGGTTATATCCTGTTTATACAATTCGCTCGAACCTTCCGGGTAATGTGGCGGTGACAATGTATATTCCTGTAAATAACTGCCGTTAAATGTATTTCCGGAAAAACTGCCTGTAAAACTGGCAGACAGAAACCGGGTATTTCCCCAAAAAGTTGTATCCCCTGTTAAATATGAATCCCCCCAGTCCGAAACCTCATAGATTTGTCCGTCAAAACGGAATTCCAGGGAACATTGCGTAAAAGGAATATCACTTTCTTCCTCCTTAATCAGTGCAAGCGCCGGGTTTCCCCAATAAATAATATTTACATTTCTTGCATATTTTTCATCCCAATAGTATTTATCCAGATCGTCCGTGTACCAATCCACTGCAGAATTAGCTGATGAATTGCCCAAATCGGTCAAACTTTGAATAAGGTAGTAATTCCAATAGGCATTCCAGCTTGTGAAAACCGACCAGTCAAACCCAAAATATCCGCTGGCATTTCCCGTGTCAGTCATTATTTCCGGCCAGTTTCCCAAACCGCTGAAACAGAACCCGCCGTATATCAGCGGAGTACTTTCCTTGAAATCATTATGTTTCGTAATAAACTGCGGACTGATAAAAACTTCATTTTTATTCTTAATACAGAATATAGCAATATCCTTTTCTCGAAACCCGGTAACATATTTATTAATAATATCCTGCGAAGCCTGCTGACCTGTAAGTAAATAAACTGAATCTATCTTGTTTGTTGAAGGCCAGGCCATACCATGTGAATAAATATGAATAAGTCCGTAATCACTTAAGCTGGCAAACCGATCCAGTGTCGCTTCCTGGTTTTTATAAACAGCAGGCTGTTCAAATTCAATATTCTGAAGACGAACATTATAATTGGAGATAAGGGGATCGGCATATTTACTTCTTTCCCAGTAACTGGGATTTAAAAAGATTGCTTTTTTTGAACCAGGAACGGTATTCTGGGAATTGTTCAGATCTTCGGTACTCTTACGTTTTTTCATTAAATCATTCAGAAATGTTAAAAATGGTTCTTCATTGTCCGGATTATCCATCGGATCCACCATAATTCCACCCAGCAATCCGTTTTTATACCGTACGGTAATACCCTGTTCACCGGCTGTTGCCGTCAAAACGTTTGTATCCAGCAGGAAAACATGAAGCACTGAATCTATTGCCGATTCTTTATCCATTGTTGAAACCAATTCTTCAAAAAGCTCATATCTATCTTCCTGTGGTTTTATGATCACTTCATTTATTTTCTCTGTATCATAGAATGACTCGGAACCGAATGGATCATCATCTTTTGAACAACCGCTCATCACAAGAAGGAGTGTGAAACCAATCATTACGCAAGCAGCTTTGGCAGACAGAAATTTTATCGGTATCATATTTTTGAAAAGACTAGGTTAATAATCCATAAATATAATTCATTAATTGATTATTTCAATCTTTTGGATCATATGGCTGCTCAGCTTTCATCTCATTGACATCTGACAGATCATTATTGATGCTATACAACAATCTACATTCCGGCAATCTGAATGATTTTACGTAACCAGGTTCATTGTTAAATGCATTGTGATGCATTCCGTTATTCGTTTCTTTACCCCCATTCAAACCATTTCTTTTTTCTGTATTCTTTATCCTGGCATTGATATTGACCAGGAAAAGAGAATTAGCTGTTCTGGTTTAAAAAAAGGTACAGATCTGTTTATAATACAAACAGAAACCGGTATTATCAGAAAAAAATAACAAAAGGTTATGGCCTGTTTTGCTAAGGTAATGTGGCTTTAATATTGGTATGTTCCGTTACAAGATCCTTCCAGAGCACAGATTCCAATTCCGGCCTGCCGGACAGCAGGTTGTTCCATGTGTTATTGATATTTTCAATCCTGTTTTCATCGCTTGGATGGGTGCTTAGAAACTCAGGAATTCCGTTTCCTCCGCCTTCATTGATCAGTTTATCAAAAAACCCTGCTATGCCCAGGGGATGATAATATTTTGTATCTGCCGAATAATATACTGCAAACTGGTCGGCCTCATTTTCGTTCTTGCGGCTGTAAGCAAGGGTTGTTCCCGTAAGAGCAAGGCTTGCCAGCAGTTGTTCCATTTGTGTGGGATTGTCGCCCAGTAAAACAGACAACACAATAGAAAAACCATATTGTTTGGTCATTGCCTCTGTAGAGTGCCTTCTGTCAGCATGCGCCACTTCATGCGCCATGATACCCGAAAGCTCGGAACCTTTATCGAGGTATTTAATCAAGCCGGTATAGAAATATAAATAACCTCCCGGAGCTGCAAATGCGTTTACCACATCACTGTTTATTACCGTAATTTTCCAGACGAATTCATCCTTATAAAGGATCTCCTCCGATTCAAGAATGGCATCCAGCATTTGCTGCAAATATGAATATACCTGCGGGTACTGAGATTTTTTTAGAATCGGAAATTCATCCGGACTGGCAATAACAGTGGAATCGAGCTGTGCTCCGAACTGGACATCCTGTTTCACGGAAAAGAAATTCAGGTCCTTGTCCTTTGAACAACCCGCCAAAGCAATTGCTCCAGCCAGAAACAGAGCAAAAGTGTGTTTTTTCATTCTGTTGATTTTAAATCTGATCCGGACCAAACCATGAATTTAATCATTTTTGTTGTAATCTATTCCTTTTATTACCCTGATAAAAAAAATATAACTAAATTTAAAATAAGAACCATACACTAATGATACAGGAAGGAAAACATTATGAAAGATAAAAACGCCATTGAAAGAAGGAAGTTTTTAAAATTGTCCTCAGCTGCTGTATTGGCTGGTCTGGCAGGCAGACTGGCCGGCAGTCAGCGGAAAGAAGGATTATCAGTAGTAGAGGAGGCTGCGCGAAAAGTTGGAAAACTGCCTCGTCGCAAGCTGGGATACAGCCAGCGAGAGGTCTCAATGCTGATCGGAGCCGGTGATCTGGAGCTACTTTGTACAGAAGCAGGAGTCCTTTGCGGGATGAACTACTGGCATAAGGCAAACCGGTGGATGAGTAGCGGAGCGCCCGAGGTTATTATTAAGAACAGGGATGCTCATTACTGTCAGGTTACTGTCGACCGTGTCGGTTCTGATCATTATAGCGGACATTTCGACGAAGAGGAACATTACCGGTATGTGAAGGAGGCACTGGAAAAAACCGGCCTCCGTTACTTTGATGACATGCAGCTGCATTTCGGCTATCACAATACTGATGAACTTAAAAAGGACAGAAGCTTTATCCGTGCTTTTGAAAGGTTGAAAAAAGAAGGATCTGTGAAACATCTGTGCCTTTCACAACATAGCTATGAAGGAAGTTCCAGGGTACAGAACGGACAAAGTGCTGCAGAGGTACTTACAGCCGTGGTTGAAGACGGCATTTATGAACATGCCCAGTTTATGTATTCCTATGGTGGTGATCCTGACATGGACAAGTTCATGGAGTTTGCCCGTGAAAAGAATTTTGGTACCATTGCCATGAAAACTGCAAGGGGAATCGGGCGCATGAAGCAGGATGAGTCTTTCATGGCCAGGCTTCCCGAAGGTACATCCCCGCATAATGCCCTGGTTCGCTGGCTTACAACAAAAACAAAGCTTGATGCGGCAGTTATACGTGTCAGAAACCTGGGTGAATTTGTGGAAACATACTCAGGAGCGGGAAAAGACCTGCGTGCCCGGGATTTACGTGCAATAGAGATGATGACTGCCGAGGCTGACAAAACAGCATGCCGTTTATGTGGAAAATGCCAGTCCGGTTGTCCTCAACAGATACCAATAACCGATATTCTACGCTTCGAACGTTATGCTATGGACGATCACGACTGGATTAAGGCAAGTAAACTCTATGCCGGGCTTCCGACAAAAGGGGACCAGTGCATCGGTTGCAGAAGCTGTGTTCAGAGCTGTCCGCTGAATCTGCAGATTCCCGAGAAAATCGCAAGAGCACATATTATGTTGGTTTAAGCTGCTGCTATTCAGGGAAATATTCATAGTCAGCGAATAACACCATACCCCTGAACAGACCGAAGGAAGTTCAGCGAAGCCAAACCTTTACAGGCTATGGCACTGCCTGTTGTGTGCCGTATTATTTATTTATAAATAATTCATACTTTCAAAGCTTCCAAAGCCTTTTCACAATCTTCTTTTTTCAAGTAGAGAACAACGCCATAACTATCCTTTATATCAGCTATTCCACTGGATTCATAAACATAAATACCGGCTTGAGAAAGCTTCCTGAAAATATCGGCACATTCTCCAGGTTCATCACTATTACTCTTAACTATCAATGCAGTATAAGGGCCATCAAGATCCAATCCTGCTCTTTTTGCTCCATCTTTCATCTTTGAACCATCATCAGGAAATAGTGAAAACTGAGTCCGCTTATCTTCTGCCGGAATTGCCTTGAAAGCTAACAAACTGACACCAGCATCAGCAAACCCGGAAAGCAATTTATATGCTTCTCCTGCATTACCGGCAATTGTAATGTTGTAATATTCAACTTTTTTTATTTCTAATGCCATATTGTCTATTTTAATTTTTATTGATGTATTTGCAAATATAGCAAGTGGCGGCCTGGGGAGTGCATTCGTATCTCCCGGGACAATAGCCCGAAGCGGGTTACAATGATTGAAAAAGTATTGCGTACAAGGGTTATCTCCATTGTCGGATATCCTGTTATGCTGACAACTTACCTTACTCAAGCAACAACATTTGACGTGACTGGCTGACTGTTTCTTTACCTGTATTTATTTCCATTCTGTAAATATAAGTACCGGAAGCAACACGTAAGTTGTTATCATTGCGCCCGTTCCAGTTTATTTCAAAGGTGCCTGCAGATTGATACTGATTGATGAGCGTACGCACCTTTTCTCCCTTCAGATTGTAAATGTTCAACCTGATATCGGCAGAAGCCTTTAATGAATAGCCAATGGTGGTTGATGAAGTAAACGGATTGGGATAATTCGCAAAAAGTTTAAAACTCTCCGGGATATCAGTTTTGCGATGCTCAAAAACAGATGTCATTGAAGTATCCAGATCTGTGACATTATCTATTACATGAATCAGTTCAATACCTTCGCCGGTACCCAGATTGCGGCTGTACTGTCTGTCTGTGGAATTGTTCCAGTGCTCATGTACTCCCAGACTTTCTAAAGGGATGCCATCGTTTTCCGGGTCGTAGACCGTCCCGGAAGGCGGATTGTCGGCCTGGGACGCTTCGTGAAGATAATTGTCGACCGTACCTGAATTCACTACTCCTGCAGAACGTAAAAAATCGATCAGGACTGACTCGAAAGCGACAAAATCCTGGCTAATGAACAAACTTGAGGCTGGCCCGCCATTAAAGGGGGCTGCTGACCAGTATTTTTGGCGGACACAATCGCCCAGAAGCAATATGGTTTTGCCTCCCAGGTCTTTATGTCCCATAATATCTACCAAAACATTATATGAGCCCATGGGGCGCATTTTAATGTCACCCATATCGTGTGCGGCTACCGCTTCATGCATAAACATCGGATGCCAATGGTGATAGAAGTCATAGATTGTCGGATGCCATACAGATCCGAAAAAGTTCTTGGCGCAGAGAGTAACACCTGCAAGGTCAGTATGAGGGCGAGGGAGACACATGCTCATGAGATATTTGGCCTCAGATACAACCGTGGGCAGGCAGACCGTGCCGCTGCCCGGAACGAGTTCAGGATCGCCATAATGGATTACACAGTTGGGATCACGCACCACCTTTTCACGGGTGCCGGGATCACTACCGGGGCCGTTTTCATAATTAGGTCGATCCGTGGCATCGCCTTCGGCCCAGCGCACGCCGGGAAAGTCTGCATAGCAATAATTATAGACCGGGTCGCCATGATAAAAGATGCAGTCATAGAAGGTGATGTCCCCTTCCGGTACGCCGGCTTTGTTTACCAGATGCCAGATCAGGGCATGGACCATTTGCGGACAGGGCCGGGGTTCCTTTAAAGGGTCTTTGGTCCAGTCGTAGGAACGGGAAAAGATATTATTGAT
This sequence comes from Bacteroidales bacterium, assembly GCA_016933335.1. Taxonomy (GTDB): domain Bacteria; phylum Bacteroidota; class Bacteroidia; order Bacteroidales; family UBA10428; genus JAFGPL01. Next base: position 36,753 of record JAFGBD010000069.1, read on the forward strand.
CTTGATGGTAATCTTGTCACCAGCCTCGTAGCCTGTATTTTCGCCGTAACGTGTTTGGTTGAAGTATCTGAATATGGAATCCCAGGCCTCAACCAGATCAAAAATTCCCGTAAGGTTGTATATCGCCTGTGTCATCATTTGCCGGGCCACTAACGGATCGGTGCGTTCATCTTCCCACCAATAGCCACTTGTACTGCCCTGGTCACAAAGTTCACTGTCATAGACCCACACGACGCGCCCGGGATGAATCCCTTTGGCAGTACCTACGGGACTGTTGGCCGGATCGGTGGGGACAAAGCCTGCGTCTGAGTTTAAGACAGAAGCGGCAACATCACGTGTATCATTCAGGGTGACATAATAAAGCAGGATTGCCGCTGCAAAAAAGATTGCTCCCACCACATAACGTTTTCTTTGAAACAGGCGACGGGCCCGGCGCATGACCAGGGTAGACCCTGCCAGTCCCAGTAACCAGGCAATAAAGCCGGCGGCCAGCGGTTGAGCCACCTTTTGACAGGGATAGGCCGCACGGCTGGGCTTGGGTACAACCCTGATGAGAACCCAGATAACAGAGGCCAGACCAATAATAATCCAGAGCCATAAAGTTTTTCTTTTTGCTTTTTCAATTCCGGTTGTTTTACCGGTTCGGGGGCACACAGTGAAATGTTTCATTACCTGTCGTCTGATTTTTGAAAACATGGGTTACTTTGTTTAAATAATAATATTTTCGGTCAGGTTTTAAATGTAACAAATATTTGTATGAGGCACAAGCTTTTTATAAATGAATAGAAATATATGAGTCAAACCTTTGAGAAATTTCTTGATTGGCTGGTTTAACATTAACATTGCCTGGAAAAGTGTTTTTTTATCCTTAAGACATTTACTAAGTGTTAAAGAGTGATTGGATTTGAATCAAGCTTTCAGACAGTCTTAAACCGGAAAAAAGATAAAAGCATTCAGTGAATTCACTGCACCCGTCTTGAAGTTCTGGAAAAAGTTTAAAAATACAAATAAACTTTAAAGGAACATATAGATGGATGTAATTATACAGAGAGTGCAAGTTGTTACCAGTAAACAACAATGCAATATTTATGGTAAATCAACTGTACTAGATGGATGGCTGTGCAACAGACTGCTGTATTGTATCTGGCACCATTGAAAAAAGCGGGAACGATAACGGATTAACCTCATTAAGCTGGGTGTAAATACCAAAGATGCTTAAAGATGGAGCAGGAGTAGATTGGGTGGTTGGGCAATTGCCTATCGGTTGCCTAATCGATTGGCACCAGTTTTTATTTTTTCATTGATTATTTTCCTTACAAAATCCATTTCTATGTCCCTTCCTATCTCATATAGATTTACATCATTATCAATTAAGTAGTCCGGTCTCACGCCATGTTCGTCATCTTCACCACAAGGAAGAATAAATCTGGCAAAAGAAATGCAGACATAAATTTCAGTATTTGGTAAGGTAACACCTAACCAATCACCAGTAAAAACAGTAGGCTGCCCGGTTTCCTGACCAATGATTGCCCCTAAACCATAGCATTTAAATGCTGCGGCAAAAAAGGCGGCAGCTGAATATGTATATGGACTTGTGAGTAAATAAACCTGACCATTTAATTTTAATGGATTCTCTTTTGGCTTTTTAGGTTCGAATTTTTGCTTGATAAATGTTCCATTCTTCGCGGTTAATATATACTTTCTACCATTATCTGTTCTGATATAAATTGGGTAATAGAGATAATTGTACCATTTGAAATCATTATTATACTTTTTCCTTACGTCAATATGATATTTTTTGCGCTCTTTTGAAACTTTCGTTTCTATAATATTATATTGTGTTACAGGTTTATCAGTAATATATTCTAATAAAACATCTGCTAAACGTGATGTCCCGCCAACATTTTTCCTGATATCTATTATTAAATAACTGTAATCCTTTGATTTTATTAATGAAAAAACACTATCACAAAAAGGTCTGAACTTATCCAAACCATCGCAATTATTGTAATGTATTACTCCTGTTTTTAATTCAGGAATTTCTGAAAAGGTATAATTCTTTATAGGTTTCTCAATGCGAAAATTATTTATTTCCTGAGGATTTTTGCCAATGATTTTGCAATGTCTGACTGTTGTATCGGTAGAACTTATATATTCAATTTCAAAACTATCAAAAGACCCAAATCTGTACCAAAAATTATTACTGAAATCCCGTGAAGCGTAAATCTCTTCAAATTTTTCGCTCTCATTACTGACGTGACTCAATAATTTCTCAATGATTGAAGAAGCCGGCTTGTTATTAATTGAGATAATTTCTGATTTATATGGAATATCAAGCTTATCAGTGTTTACATAAAGTTTCTTTTTTTGAACCAATACTGGAATTGGAAAGAGTTTTCCACCTTCCTCAATATACTTGTTGAATTCTTCAAGTGGTGGCCAATAATAATTATGTCCGTCGGTAACTACATTAAAAGCTATTGGTGCAAATAAATTCAAAAAATCCAACCGTGTCATTGGATGAGTAATATTTAATTTCAGTTTTTCATACATCCTGTACACTGAATCCTTTGGTATTTCCTTGAAATAATCAGGATGTACCTTTTCAAATTTATTTAACAGATAATCTAAATCTTGACGCAACTGTCCGGGTTTAAATTTCTCGAATCCATAATTATCAAATATTTGGCAGGAAATTGTTTTTCCTATTACCATAAAAAGAATTAAAGTTAAACCGGTCTTATACATTATTCGTTTTTAATCTGAATGAGACATTTCTATAGATAACAATTTGAATAAAGCAATACATTTCAAGTTTTTAAATATTGATAATTGCCAGCTCAGAAGCATATTGATTTTAGATAACCAGATATTAAAGTCCACTAGTATGATTCTTAACCAGTTGAATTATTTTTTTGTTTCCAGATGCTTTAGCATAATCATAGATAGTATTACCTTTATTATCTTTAATATATGCATTTGCCCCATTTTCAAACAGGTATTGAAGTATTTCTATATGTCCTTTGAGGGCTACCTCCATAAGAGCAGTCGAACCAGCATTGGTTTGTAAATCTAAATTTGCACCATTTCCAATAAGCAGTTTTACTAATTCTGTCTGTCCTGTATATGAAGCTATAATTAAAGCAGTTACTCCATAATTATTTTGCAAATTTATATCAGCACCACATTTTAAAAGAAGATTGATTACTTCCTTATGACCTTCTCGGGAAGCAAACATTAAAGCCGTATAACCATCGGTTGTTTTCGCGTTAACATTAACATTATATTTTAAAAGAAGTTCAACGATTTCTGAATGGCCTTCTTGTGCCGCAAAAATTAATGCAGTTCCTCCAGAACTGTTTTGTAGATTCACATTTGCACCATTTTTTAAAAGAACATTTACTATTTCTGAATAACCTTCTTGGGAAGCAGCCATTAAAGCAGTTGACCCATCAAAATTTTGCAGATTTACATCTGCGCCACCTTCTATAAGAGTTTTTATTATCTCTAAATATCCTTTCCAGGAAGCAAGCATTAATACGGTTTCACCTGAAGATGATGACAGATTTATATCTGCCCCTTTTGCTACCAGTGTATCCACTATTTGGATATGACCTGCTTGTGTTGCCACCATTAATGCAGTCTCCTTTTTATTACTTAATATGTTCATATTTGCACCATTTCTTATTAAGTTATCAACTATTTGTGTATTGCCTTCTTGGGAAGCGATCATTAAAGCGGTAAAACCATTATTTTCCTGTGAGTTCATATTTGCACCTTTCGCTATAAGGAGGTTTACAATTTCTGCATGTCCTTTAGATGATGCCAACATTAATGCAGTAAAACCTTTGGCACTTTTAATGTTCATATTTGCATCTTGATATAATAACAGTTTTACCCATTCAGCTTTGCCATCATATGAACACTCCATTAGTTTGGTCCAACCCCGCTCATCTTGTTTATTTATGTCAATAACTTTAAATATATCTTTTAATTTATAAATTGAGTCGTCTGAGAAATCATGATATTGATAAATTGTATCTTCTGAAGATACTTGACCTGTTAAGAACCTGAAAAATATGCTTAGAAGGAATATGAATATCATTCTTTTCATATCAGATAAATATTTGTAAAATTTATGTTTTATTCAGATTTTTAATATTGTAATACTTTTTAAATTACATTTTTACAATTCTTATAATATTTTTTTTATCTCATGGCTTAATTCTTTTTCTTTAGATTCATTACGGTTTATATCAGATTCTTCTTTTACTTTATCTCCATCAACAATACGGGATTTTTCCATAACTTGAATATAGACCATCGTTTTCTGTTCAGAAACGATTTCCATCCAGATTTTAGCATAATAAATGACTTCTTTGTATGAATAAGCAGTAAAAGAATTACCGTCTGAAGCCACACTGTATACTTCATAATCAGACGTGTATCCTTCAATAAATTTATTTTTCACTTTTCCGTTAATTTTATATTCCAAAACTTCTAACGACTTTAATACTATTTTATAAGTTTCTTTTTGTGAATTTTGAATTTCAAAAGAATAAGCATTTTCAGGTCTTTCTGGAATAATTGTAGTAAAACACATAAATGGAGGGGCAATTAATAGGAAAATAATTATTAATCGTTGAATTGGTGCCAGGTACTTTTTCATAATTATAAATTTAGATGGATTATCAAAAGGTTAAATGCGAATTTCTATAAGTTTATCACTATTATCCGACTAAATTTATTTTTCTTTAATTTTCATTCTGTATGGCCTATGGAATGGGCATTGTTTTTTTATTTCTAAAAA
>JAFGBD010000070.1 GCA_016933335.1 Bacteroidales bacterium
ATTATTACCCGGCATTATCGACGACAAAGAGATATAAACGGCGCTTATTTAAAGGAATTTTCTAATGTGTCAAAGTAGAATTAATTTGATGCATAAATAATTTTTTCAATTTAACGTGAATTGTTGTTATGGGTCATCTCAAATGGTCTGTAGGAATGAAAATGCCCCCGATTCTTAATTTAGCCGACATCACATTTTATACCATAAGACAGACATTAAAAAAAAATTGAGAAATCTCTAAATGTTAAAAAATGAAATTTTCCAAGATCAGTCAAAAACTATTCAGCCCAGATCTTTTGCTTAAAGCGAACAGGTTGTCTGTTTTATATATTTTCATTTTTCAGGTAATCATGCTTTCCTTGAAAGCTCAGACTATCATTGGCACCATAAAACAGCCCGGTTTGAGCCCGACTGGAATTATTGCATATGAATCCGGCAACAAGGTTTTTGTTGCAGATACCAGTGACAAAATATTTATATACGATGGTACAACCAATGCATTGTTGAAAACAATCCGGACAAGTTTAAAAGGCATCAATGACATGGTTGTTATTGAAAAGTACGGTAAGCTTTATGCTACTGAATTCAGAATTTCTCAGACTTTAATAGTTGTGATTGATGCTAACACAGGGACTGTTTTAGAATATATAAATACCAGGAATCCTTATCAAGGCTGGTTTATCCAGCTTGCAAAGGATGAAGAACTCGGAAAAGTATATGCGTTGCATATGGATGGTTTATATCAAATTGATGCTAAAACAGATGCAATAACAATAATTCCGGGTATTGAGGGTACCATTTACTCGAGTCTGGGAGTAAATCCTGTTACTCATGAACTCTTTTACATGTGGGGAGCGGGATCCAATTTGGTGGTGATAGATCCCTTTTCACATAATCATTTTGAGGTAGCAATTGATTATGGTTATGGAATTGGTGTAAACTGGAAAGACAATAAAGTTTATATAGCATATGCTGGTGGAGGGGATGCCAATATATACAATCGAAATACAGGAGTTGTAAGTAAGTACTCAACACATAATAATGACCCAACTATATTGGTTTATAATCCAATTGGAAACAGGATGTACAGCAGTTGTGAGGTGACCTTAAATATAAATATCATAGACGGCGTTACTGATACAAGTCTCTCTATGCCGATGTGGTCGAGTGTTTACCCTTATGTATGCTATTCAACAAATCATGTTTTTTATTCTGGTTATCCGGTTGCAATAATTGATGATTATACATTTTCAGTAAGAACGATTGATGCGCGGGGTGATTTAGGGACAATAAATCAGCTTACCAAACGATTTTACATTGCAACGGATGACACCATAAAAGTTATTCAGGATCAGAATGATCCATGGCCGCTTAACAAGCCGGTCCTCTTGTATCCTGTAAATGGTATTATAGGTCAGCCACGGTTTGATGTATTTCGATGGGAAACTGTTCCCGGAGCAACATCATATGATTTGGAATATACATCTATACCGTATAGCTGGATGACTGGTATGAATAAATACGGAATCGAAGATGTTTCTTCAGAGTTTTCTATATATGGTGATTATTTACAGTTTTATTGGCATGTCAGAGCAAAAAATGCTGAATGTACAGGATACTGGTCTGATACATGGACTTTCACAACATCAGGATTTATATTTATTCCGAAGCTTAATTTACCCCAGAACAATGCAACAAACCAGCCTTCAGATATCACATTTTCCTGGCAGAATTATACAGATGCAGTAAGTTACAGGTTGCAGGTTTCACCTTATCCCAATTTTAGCAGTACTTCTTTTGATCAAAATGGTATAATATCTACAAGTAAAAAAGTTAGCGGCCTGGCTGATAATACAAGATATTTCTGGCGGATAAATGCAATTACGGCAACAGAGACAAGTGAATGGTCAGAAACATGGAATTTTACGACTAAAAATCCGGTAAATGCCAATCATTTAACGGAAATCATTCCTTTAAGAATTTATCCGAATCCGGTAAATGATATATTAAATATCGAAGGAACAGAGAACAAACTTTCAAATTTATCAATAATATCCCCTGATGGTAAAATATTAAAACACATTGCTGGATTTGGCATAAGCCAGGTTAATGTAAGTACTTTACAGAAAGGGATTTACCTGTTAAAGATCATAAATTCCGATATCACATATACAATTCCAATCCTAAAGCAATAGCTCAATCATTGAAATTGACTACACTGTTAAGTCATAGAGCTTTTTAACTGGTCCTTTACACTCATATCACTTCCTGATTTTTTAATATTCCAGCAATTAATTGCTATTGTGTTATTTAGATTCATTTTAAATAAATAATAATATCTGTTTTGTTAATTAAATGTTAAATTGTGTTAAATAATTATTAATTATTGTTAAACACATTTTACTATTTATACATTATTTAGAATGGATGCGAACAATCATCTTTTATCCATTGTAAATGTTATTGATAGCAATTTTTGTTTATTTAGAACAGAACGGTATTTTGAGGTTTCTGACCTGAATGTCATTTGCATCATGTTTAATAAATTAGTAATTTTGTTAAACAATAATTCAAAATTTTTAATCATGACAGCAATAGAATTCAATTATCAACTGACAAATCTGAAGGGAAGTCTTGAAAGGTTTGCCTACAGTCTGACTTCGAATTTTGAAGATGCACGTGATTTATTACAGGAAACGTTTCTGAAGGCAATTTCATACAGGGATAAATATGCTGATAATACAAATCTAAAAGCCTGGACATTTACCATCATGAAAAATACATTCATCAACAACTACAGAAGAGCATCAAAGGCAAATACAACATTTGATAATACCGATGATTTGTATTTTCTTAACCTTAATCAGGAATCGGGACTTGAAAATCCTGATGAATTCCTTTCGGCTAAAGAAATCCATATGAACATTAACCAGCTTGAGGATGAATTTAAAATCCCTTTCATGATGCATGTTCAGGGTTATAAATATAAAGAAATTGCAAAGAAGCTTAATCTGAAGATAGGTACTGTTAAAAGCAGGATATTCTTTACGAGAAAGAAACTGATGGAATCACTGAAAGGATATAATTAATCAGAATTCATAAACAGGTTGCAGGATAAGAGCTTGTATCAGAGGAGGCTGTTCCCGGAAGGTGATTACAGCCTCTTTTTTTTACACCTGCCCAAGGAACAGTATTAAATATTGATTCTCCGGAAGATAAACCGACTTTTAAAATATCCTCTTTCCAGTTATTAACAATATGCTTATTGTTCCAGGTCAGGTGATTTCAAAAGATACCGGTCAATTAAAATAATCTGTTCAGTAAGATTATAACATTACCCGGGAAAGATAATTCCACATTATTATTAAATTTGCCACATTCCAAAACAGAAAAGCAAGTTATGACAGAAGCCACCAGATATAATGACAGAGGCGTTTCGGCATCCAAAGAAGATGTGCATCGTGCAGTGGATTTCCTGGATAAGGGATTATTTCCGAATGCTTTTTGCAAGGTGCTGCCTGACTTCTTGTGTCATGATCCGGAATATTGCAATATCATGCATGCAGACGGTGCCGGTACAAAATCTTCGCTGGCATACATTTACTGGAAAGAAACAGGTGATTATTCTGTATGGAAAGGAATAGCCCGTGATTCCATCATTATGAATCTTGATGATCTGCTTTGTGTCGGTGCAGTTGATAATATCCTGCTTTCTTCGACAATCGGACGGAATAAATTTAAAATTCCCGGCGACGTCATCATGCACATCCTCAAAGGTTATGATGAATTGATAGCAGAGCTTGAAAAATGGGGAATACATGTTTATCTCACCGGAGGTGAAACAGCAGATATTGGTGATCTGGTAAGGACAATAGTCGTTGATTCCACCGTGACCTGCAGGATGAAGCGTTCAGACCTGGTAATTAATAATATCCGTGCCGGTGATATCATCGTTGGTCTTGCCTCTTACGGACAGGCTTCATATGAATCTGAATATAACAGCGGTATTGGAAGCAACGGACTGACATCTGCAAGGCACGATGTTTTTCAGAATTACCTTGCTGACAAATATCCTGAGTCTTTTGATGACTTAATCCCGAAATCTCTTGTCTATACCGGTAATTACAGGATAACTCACAAGTACAAAGACCATGAAACAAATGTTGGAAAGCTGATACTGTCGCCAACACGTACCTACGCTCCCGTCATTAAAACAATCCTGGAAAAATACAGACCTGAAATTCATGGCATGATACACTGTACCGGTGGCGGACAGACCAAAGTATTACGTTTTACTAATAATCTGCATATCATCAAGGATAATATGTTTGAGATCCCTCCTGTTTTCAGATTAATCCAGGAGGAGTCAAAAACAGACTGGGACGAGATGTTTGAAGTATTTAATATGGGTCACAGGTTTGAGATTTATCTGAAACAGGAATCTGCTGAGGAAATCATCAATATCTCCAGACAGTTGGGTATTGATGCAAAAATTATAGGAAGGGTAGAGGAATCTGAAAAGAACAAACTGACAATATCCTGTGAGATGGGAGAATTCACTTATTGATTTTCGTTAAGTACATGAAAAATAACCTGATTATTGAGAAACTGGAAGGTGTGAAAGCCCGTTTCGAAGAAGTTGGCCGGCTGATATCTGAACCGGATGCGATGTCTGACCTTAAAAGGTATGTGAAGCTTAATAAGGAATACAAAGAGCTGCGACCGGTTGTTGAAGCATATAAAGAATATAAAAATATACTGGAGAATATCACCAGCGCCAAAGAGATGCTGACCAGCGAAAAAGATGAAGAGCTTCGTGACATGGCCAAAACAGAACTTGATGATCTGAACAACAGACTTGAACCACTTGAGGATAAAATTAAGATCCTGTTGCTTCCCGCTGACCCGCAGGATGATAAAAACGCAGTGCTTGAGATACGTGCCGGTACCGGAGGCGACGAAGCCAGTATATTTGCAGGTGATTTATACCGTATGTACAATAAGTATTGCGAACAGAAAGGCTGGAAAGTTGAGACCTATGACTTCACCGAAGGAACTGTAGGCGGATTTAAGGAGATTATCCTCCATATCAAAGGCGAGGGTGTATATGGTATCCTGAAATACGAGTCAGGTGTGCACAGAGTACAGCGTGTGCCGCAAACCGAAACGCAGGGCAGGGTTCATACTTCGGCTGCCTCGGTTGCTGTGCTTCCGGAAGCTGATGAAGTGGATGTTCAGGTAAAACAGGAGGATGTAAGAATTGACAGATTTTGCTCATCCGGTCCCGGTGGCCAGTCGGTGAATACCACATATTCCGCAGTCCGCCTTACACATATCCCGACAGGAATCGTTGTTCAGTGCCAGGATCA
>JAFGBD010000012.1 GCA_016933335.1 Bacteroidales bacterium
ATTATCCAGCAATCCCAATATGTTTAACAGGGTGGACTTACCGCAGCCTGACGGCCCCATAATTGCAACAAATTCACCTTTTGTTACCTCAAAGTTGACATCATTCAATGCGGTTGTCTCAACTTCATCTGTCCTGAATATTTTTTTCAGTTGTTCGGTTTGTATCATTTTTGTACGTTTTTATTTATCCTTGTTGATCATGAAGGATTATTGCATTTATTATGCCATTAATCCTAGTCTATTGAATATTAATTATTTAACAATCAATTAGGGAGGATTTATCAAAATTTATGTTCCATTCTGATACATTTGTTGTGTGAAATTGATACAAGGTTGTTATATTTACTGTAGCACAATATCACAGCAACACCATCCCTTTACGGACGGATTCCTGTATGTACTCACAATTTAAAACCATGAAAACCGGCAACCTCCTGATCGTAGATGACAACCAGAGCGTACTGAATTCGCTTGAGCTCTTTCTGAAGCATCATTTCAGCAAAGTGCTGTCCCTGAGATCCCCAAACCAGATTTCCTTTACGCTCAATAAGGAGGATGTGGATGTAGTTCTCCTGGACATGAATTTCACTGCAGGTATCAATACCGGTAATGAGGGTATTTACTGGCTCAGGAAAATACTTAAACTGGATCCGGCAATGGTTGTTGTGATGATAACAGCCTATGGGGATATTGAGCTTGCTGTGAAAGCCATCAAAGAAGGAGCCACTGATTTTGTGATGAAGCCCTGGGATAATGAAAAACTGCTGGCAACCCTCCGGGCAGCGACAGAATTAAGGAGATCAAAGAGAGAAGTGAAAACGCTCCGCCTGAAACACAGGCAGCTTCATGATGATCTGGACAGGGATTATTCAAAGATCATAGGAGAATCAAAACCGATGAAGGATCTGATGAAAACAATAAGCAAGATAGCCGCTACCGAAGCCAATGTGTTGATTCTTGGCGAAAACGGAACCGGAAAAGAACTGGTTGCCAGGGAAATCCACCGGCAATCCAGGCGCCGGTTTAACGATTTTGTCAGCGTGGATCTTGGTGCACTGAGCGAGACATTATTTGAAAGCGAAATGTTCGGACATATCAAGGGATCATTTACCGATGCCAAGGAAGACAGGATAGGACGATTTGAGGCGGCTTCCGGTGGTACTTTATTCCTTGATGAAATCGGGAACCTGAATTTTTCTTTGCAGGCAAAGCTTTTAACCGCCATTGAACAAAAGAAAATCACACCGCTCGGAACAAATAAAGAGATTAAAGTCAATATCAGGCTGATCTCAGCCACCAATAAGAATTTACATGAGATGGTCAATGAAAGTCTTTTTCGCGAAGATCTGTATTACCGGCTGAACACTGTGCAGGTCGAAGTCCCTCCGCTGCGTGAACGGGACGATGATATCTTTCCGCTTGCCGAATATTACCTGCAAATGTATGCTGCCAAATATAAGAAGACGCAAATCAGGTTTAAATCAGATGCCCTGGATAAGCTAAAGGCATATTCGTGGCCCGGCAATATAAGAGAATTAAGCCATACCATTGAAAAGGCCGTTATACTGTGTGACGCTGATTTCATCACATCACAGAGTTTTGACTTTTCGTCGCGGGTTCAGCTGGACAAAGGTCTGAAGAAAGGTTTAAGCCTCGAGGAAGGTGAAAAAATAATTATCATCAATGCCCTGAATAACCATAACATGAACATCAGTGAAGCTGCCAGGGAACTTGGTATAGGCAGGCAGACCCTGTACCGGAAAATGGAGAAATATAAAATATAAAAAAGATTTGCCATGAAAAGATTGCAGACGGGGCTGAGGATATCATAAAAGTCATTTTATAAAACATGATTCTTGATAATTCGATCAACAACATAATATCCTGATATAATTAAACCTATGATCTACAAAAGTTTATATATAAACCTGATTGTCAGAATCATATTTATTGCCATTACCTGTTTTATCCTGGCATTCATATATTTTACCCTCAGAGACTGGATCATCCTGATCAATATTCTCCTGTTTCTCATCCTGCAGGTGATCCTGCTGATAAGCTATATGAACCGCCTTAATACGGATCTGTTCAATTTCTTTTCGGCCATTCGCAACGACGACTCATCCATAGTCTACAAACGCATGGCCCCTTCAAAATCGCTGGTCAGACTGTATGAATGCTTTGATGACATCAACAACAGAATCAGAAGGCTGAAAATTGAAACCGTAAATAAGAATCTTTATCTGCAAAATCTTATTGAACATGTTGCCATCGGACTGATATCTTTTGACAGGGAGGGAAATGTTGAGCTGATCAACACTGCTGCCCGAAAGCTTTTTAATATTCCATCCATAAGGAATATCAGCCGGCTGAAAAAAACCGATGGCAGCCTGCCTGATAAACTGATAAAAATGACCCCCGGATCACAGTTGCTGTTAAACCTTAAAGTCAATCAGGAACTGCTCAAAATTGCCGTGAAAGCAACCTTATTCAGGATTGAGCAAAAAGAAATCAGGCTGCTGTCGTTCCAGAACATAAAAACCGAGCTTGAGGAAAATGAACTTGATTCTTACCATAAGCTTATCAGGATCTTAACACATGAGATCATGAATTCTACCGGTCCCATCCTCTCCTCCATAAGCACCATCAAAGAATTATTGACCGAAAAGAGTACAGGCGCCACCAAAAATCTAAACCAGATAAGCCAGGAATTGCTGGATGATTCGGTAAAAGGGCTCAACATTGTTGAGGAAAGAAGTACAGGACTGGCAGATTTCGTAGAAAAGTTCAGGAATCTGACATTACTTCCAAAACCTATCTTCAAGAAGATACGTGTTTCGGATCTGCTGAAAGACATTGAACTGCTTATGAAAACCGAATGCAAAAGAAACAACATCAGATTTACCGTTGAAGTAACTCCCGGAAACCTAACTGTAAATGCAGATAAAAAACTCATTGAGCAGGTAATCATTAATCTGGTTACGAATTCCATCCAGGCTTTCAACCATCAAAAAGAGAAAAGAATCATGATCAGGGCTTACAAAAGCACAGATAACAAGGTAGTCATGCAATTGACTGACAATGGCTCAGGCATACCTGATGAAGAGATGGATCAGATTTTTATTCCATTTTATACGACCAAGGAGAAAGGCTCAGGTATCGGGTTGAGCCTTTCGCGGCAGATCATGAGATTGCATAACGGTACGATTTCGCTAAAGTCGGAGCCAGGCATTGAGACATCTGCCATTCTTGAATTTTAACATATGTATTGAATCTTTTCAAATAAGATCGTAACTTACATACATGTATTATTTTTGCAAAAAAATGATTTCACCAAAAAAAGACCTTGTATTTTTGATTATTTTAATCTTGCCAACCAGCTCATACTGTATGAAAACTCCCTGCGGAAAAACCGGTCTGAACATCCCGGATACACTCCACGGATGGGTGTCAAAAGAAACCCTGCATATGGAGACCAGAGAAGCACTGTATGATTATATCGATGGTGGTGCCGAACAGTTCATTTCTTATGGTTATGCCGGCGCTGTCTCAAAAACATTTGAAAAACCTGGGGAGCCTGAAGTAAGAGCTGAGATATTTGACATGCAGGACTCGAAAAATGCTTACGGCATCTTTTCCAATATCAGGTACGAAGAAAATGCAGGGTACGGACAGGGGGCTCAATATGTCAAAGGAGCATTGTTTTTCTGGAAAGATAGGTATTTTATCAATATAACAACCATTGAAGAGACAAATGAGACTGAAAGCTTCATCAGGCAACTAGCGGAATTTATCCAGGATCTGATACCTGAACCGGGTGAAAAACCCGGAATACTCAAAGTACTTCCCATACAGGATCTTGACAGGAACGGAATCCTGTATTTTCATCATTATATCTGGCTGAATGCCTATCACTTTATTTCAAACGACAATCTTTTTTTCATAGATGATGAAACAGATGCCCTGTTAGCCAGATACGGGACTGCGGATGAACGTTCGGTTCTCCTCGTCATTCATTATAATAATACCGGGGATATGGAAAAGGCATACAATAACTTTATAAGCCAGTATTTCACCGGAGTATTGAACACCAGTATTTTCCAGACTGAGGACGACAGATGGATGGGCCTTACTGCGGAGAAAGATTTTATTATTGCTGTGTTCAATGGTATAACCGAAAAACAGGTGAGACGGCTTATACAGGAAACCACTGAAAGAATCAGGGATCTTTCCGGATCGATATAAAACATCACAAAATTAATACAGCAATATTTTAAACAATTAAGTATGGCACATCAAAAGATTACACGGAGAAAAATGATCAAAAACACCACTGCCGCAACAGTGGGTGGAGCATTGTTTCTGAATTCACTTCCCGGAATATGGGGCTCATCTTCTGAAAAGAAGACCAGGGTTGTCCTGATCAGGGATGAAAGGATCCCGGACTATGGTACTGACCCGGATCAGGATGTTGTACAGGAAATGCTTGACAGGGCAGTTATTGAGCTTACCGGCGCAACAAATATCAATGAAGCCTGGGAAAAAATAATCAGGCCTGACGATATTGTCGGGATCAAAACCAATGCATGGAAATACCTGCCTACCCCGAAAGAGGTTGAAAATGGCTTGAAAAAGAGGATCTTAAAAACCGGGGTGGCCGAAAACAACATCGCGATCAGCGACAGGGGTGTACGAAACATGCCGGTGTTTCAGAAAGCCACTGCACTGATAAACACCCGCCCGATGAGGACCCATGCCTGGTCGGGTGTCGGCAGCCTTCTGAAAAACCAGATCATGTTTGCGGAAAGACCATCTGCATACCATGATGATGCCTGTGCCGATCTGGCCACACTCTGGGAGTTGCCGCAGATAAAAGGAAAAACCAGGCTGAATGTTCTTGTGATGTTTACCCCGCTTTTCCATGGTGTCGGACCGCATCACTTCAATAAAGAATATGTCTGGTCATACAAAGGTCTGGTTGTCAGTTTCGATCCGGTCGCTGCAGATTCTGTCGGATTGCAGATCATCCAGGCAAGGCGCCGTGAGTATTTCGGAGAAGACAGACCGCTTAGTCCCCATGCCAAACACATCGAATATGCCGAAACAAGGCACCGCCTGGGTGTTGCAGATCCTGCCCGGATCGAGCTGGTCAGGCTTGGCTATAAGGAGGGCATGCTTATTTAAAGGATTATATCCAAACCGGATGAAGCATGAAAATATTTAAATACCGGCAACCGGTTATTTAAGAATAAAACTTATTAAACGTCCATTTCATTTATTTACTGATGAAAAAATACAAAATACCTCTTTTTTCTTTCCTGCTGGCACTGTCCGTTCAGGGTTGCTATATTAATCCTGGCGAAAGTGTTACGGGCAATGGTCATGTAACAGAAGAGACAAGACACGCCGATGGTTTTCATTCCCTGAAAGTCTCCAGCGGAATAGACGTATTTATTTCCCGGAGCGATGAAGAGTTTTTAAGGGTTGAAGCTGACGAAAACCTTCTGGAACATATCAGGACGGAGGTCACAGACAACAAACTGAAAATATACACAGATGTAAACATTCGCATGGCCAGGTCAAAAAAGGTTTACCTGGGATATAAAGAACTGAAATCAATTCATATTTCCAGTGCCGGTGATGTTGAAGGTGAAAATACATTGCAGACAGATAATCTCGAGCTCAGGCTCAGCAGTGCCGGAGAGCTGAAGCTTGATGTTATTGCAGATGAAATAGACCTGGAAATCAGCAGTTCGGGTAATGCAACGCTTTCAGGCAGAACCGGTTACATGCATGCTGGCCTAAGCAGTGCAGGAAACCTGAATGCATTCGGCCTGGAGGCTTCCAGGGCAGAGGTCTCTGTATCAAGCGCAGGTGACGCCAGGGTATATGTGACCGACGAAGCCAGGTTCAGATGCAGCAGTGCTGGTGATATTGTATATAAGGGAGACCCCGAAATCGTTGACATGCATACCTCGAGTGCAGGAAATATCAGGAAGAAAAACTGACCGGTGTCAGGATTCTCTGTCAGGATCCCGCAAATATTCCGGGAGATGCGGCCATCATCCGGTCAATCATAAAACATGGTTATCCTGGAACCGTATTTTTTATTCTTTAGCCTGGTAGCTTCGGTGATGACACTCTTTTCTCCTCCTCTCTCGATAAAATAAAGAGACGCTTCTATCTTGGGCTTCATGTTGCCTTCCCCGAACATGTTTTGCTCAAGATACTTCCTTGTGTCATTGTAATCAAGAAATTCGGC
Source organism: Bacteroidales bacterium (assembly GCA_016933335.1). Taxonomy (GTDB): domain Bacteria; phylum Bacteroidota; class Bacteroidia; order Bacteroidales; family UBA10428; genus JAFGPL01. The sequence continues at coordinate 6,263 of JAFGBD010000012.1, forward strand.
AATTTTCTGGTCAGGCGTCTGATAATTCAGATAGACGTAAGGCACATCCGTTAAAAAATACAGCTCTCGGGCTCCTATGGAGACAGCAAGCAGGGCTGATGCAAAATCTTTGTCAATAACGGCCTCAACAGGCCTCACATTGTTTTTGTTGTCAATATAAACGGGAATACCGCCTCCTCCGGCAGTGATGACAATATTGTCTTTCATTGCCAGCTGTTTGATTGCATCCTTATTCATGATATCCACCGGCTCAGGCGAAGGGACCACTCGTCTGAACCCGTTTTCAGCTTTTAATTCAGACTTGAATTTCCATCCCTTGGTCCTTTCAAGTTCCCGGATCATATCTTTCGGATAAGATCTTCCAATTCTCTTGGTCGGGTTTTTAAAAGCCTTTCCCTTATGATTGACAATGACCTGGCTGACTATTGTTATCACATTTCTGTGCAACCCGTGTTTATTCAGAACATTGCGCAGGATGCGCTCAATCATATAGCCGATCTCTCCCTGTGTGCCTGCAACGCAGATGTCCAGAGGCATCTGCGGTATATTGTAGACCGACTCACCCGCATCATTCTTCAGCAGAATGTCCCCTACCTGCGGACCATTTCCATGGGTGATGACCAGCCTGTAGTTATTCTCCACAAGAAAAACAAGGTTTTCAAGGGTTTTAAAAGTATTCCTTTCCTGCTCTTCAATGGTTCCCTTCTGGTAATCCCGCTGAAGGGCATTGCCTCCCAATGCTACAACTGCAAGTTTTTTCACCAGTTTATATTTGTATCATACATTCGCTTTGTACCCTGGTTAACAGGAAATCAGATCACTTATCTCCGTAATGAATAAATAAATTAAAAGTTAGCGCAAAAAGACTGATTAATCCATGACATCGGTCAATAAATAAAGCAGCCAGCAAAGGTGGGACATATTTCAGTGATACCTGCCCGGAATCAGATACTTAGTGACATATTCATCCACACCTGTTTCAAGATCTGTGAATTCCGCCGTATAACCTGCATTGCGCAGCTTATCCATTTTTGCTTCCGTAAAATACTGGTATCTGTCCCTGATATCTGCCGGTGTGTCAATAAACTCAATATCAACAGGTTTATTCATCGAACCGAATACCCCATTTACCAGATCTGTGAATGTCCTTGCCCTGCCGGTCCCCAGATTGTATATGCCTGAAGGCTTCCGGTTTCTCATAAAATAGAATAAGACTCCTGTCACATCCTTCACATAAATAAAATCTCTTTTTTGCTCTCCGTCTTTAAAATCAGGACGGTGAGATTTAAACAGCTTCATTTTACCTGTTGACATAATCTGATGACAGGCATGGAAAACAACCGATGCCATCCTCCCTTTATGGTATTCATTGGGGCCGTAAACATTAAAAAACTTGAACCCCTGCCATTGCGGAGGGGTGTTATTCTGTCGAAGCACCCATTTATCAAAATCGTTCTTGGATTCCCCGTAAGGATTCAAAGGTTGCAGCTTTTCCACGATCTCGTGTGAGTCGATATAACCCAGTTCACCAAGTCCGTATGTGGCAGCAGAAGAAGCATAGATAAGGGGTATCTGAAATGCAGAGCAAAGCTGCCATACCTTTCTGGAATAACCCAGGTTCAGCCGTTCGAATACGCTCCTGTCAAATTCAGCAGTGTCTGTCCGTGCTCCCATATGAAAAACACATTTGACATGCCTGTGATTTTCATTCATCCATTTAAAGAATAAATCACGATGGAGACGGTCGCTGTATTTTTTATCTGAAAGATTTCTGTTTTTGCTTTCATCAGAGAAATCATCAACTGCCATGATTTCATCAATGCCTTCAGAGTTTAGTTTTTTTATAAGATTACTGCCGATGAAACCGGCTGCTCCTGTAACAATTATCATATGAAGATATTTAGAATATTACGGTACAAAGAAAACGAAAATATGGAAACGGTTAAAAGAAGGTGACAGATTATTTTGCTTCAGTCAATCCTGAGCTCATCAAAAACTGCAATGACAGTATCGGTAAGATTATCAATGGCAAGCGGGATATTCCAGCTTTCTATCCTTTGTATCTCAACAAAATTTGAAATGGCCCGGATCTGAAGAAATGGTACTTTCTCACTGAGACAGACGTAAAAAAAAGCTGCTCCGTCCATGGTTTCAATTTCAGGGTTGAATTTCTCTTTAATTCTTTCCATACTTTCCTTTGATCCGTGTAAGGTATTCACCGTAACAGCTTTAACAGGAATTAAAGATTCTATTTCTTCTATTTCAAAATTACCAAGACTTCTTAATATCTCATCCGTAAACGGGTAGCTGTTTTCATCCATCATTTCCTTTTCTCCCAGCGTATAAAACGCTCCCTTCTCTTCAACACCCAGATCGGCAAACTGGTCCTGTACCACATTCACAATGAAACCCTGTTCAAGGAAATAATCGAAACTGCCTGCAATGCCAATGTTTATAGCTAAATCGTAACTGACAGTCCCAAGAATTTTAGTAAGATGGTAAGCCATGAATACACCGCCTGTTCCTGTAATAAGTATATCAATGAGTAAATTTCCATAGCGGTGTGCAGAAAGATATGGGCGGTGCTGTTGTATAAGCTGCAGTCTGTCCTTTAATTTTTTAACATCCCGATGTGTTGCTGCTACTACTAGTATCTTCAATATCTGATAATTTTCTGTCCGGTTTTCTAAATAAAAATTAATCTTAACTTTGGCAGCTTATTCTCATCCGTTTTGATCGCATTTTCAGATTAACCTGTATTTCTCAGGATGATATTAATTGCTTCAATTTATTAAGAATACAGGTTAAAATTAATGTTTTTTTTGATTTTAGTGAACAATTAAATAATTTCAGGCCATAAGAATACAAACCAATAAACCATGATATCTGACAATAATGAATACCTCCGGAATAGATCTGAAGACGGGTATGAGCGGGTGGAAAAATTCGACGAAACAAAGACTAAAAGGCTAACAGAACTTTACAGGGAAGTGCTTAAAAATATCGGCGAAGATCCGGTTCGCGAAGGATTAATGGACACACCCGAAAGAATGGCAAAGTCTATTCAGTTTTTAACACATGGTTACCAGATAGATCCGGCTGAAATACTTAGGTCTGCCAAGTTCCGGGAAGACTACCGGCAAATGGTGCTGGTCAAGGATATTGAGATCTATTCGCTGTGCGAACACCACATGATCCCCTTTATTGGAAAAGCCCATGTTGCTTACATTCCAAACGGATATATTACCGGCCTGAGCAAAATAGCAAGGGTTGTTGATGCATTTGCACGAAGATTGCAGGTACAGGAGAGACTGACCGTTCAGATCAGGGATTGTATCCAGGAAACCCTTAACCCGTTGGGAGTAGCAGTTGTAATTGAAGCCCTGCACTTATGCATGGCCATGCGTGGTGTTCAGAAGCAAAATTCGGTAACAACGACTTCTGCCTTTACAGGCTGTTTCCTGAAAGATTACCGAACCCGTGAGGAATATATCCATCTTATCGGAACAAAGCTGCATTGATATTTTAATTGTTTAATAATCAATTCAAGGAAGACAGGATTGTTACCAGCATCAGAACATACCTCATATTATTAACCTGAAATAAAAAGTCTGATTATGAAAGCATATGTATTTCCCGGACAGGGAGCACAATATCCCGGCATGGGAAAAGAACTTTACGACACCTGCGAAACTTGCAGATCCATGTTTGAAACGGCCAATGATCTTCTGGGATTCAGGATCACCGATCTGATGTTTTCAGGAACAAATGAAGATCTGAAACAAACCAGGGTGACACAACCTTCCATATTTCTCCATTCTGTGATACTTGCCAGAGCCCTTGGCAACAGGTTCAAACCCGACATGGTTGCAGGACATTCACTTGGAGAGTTTTCAGCACTTGTTGCTGCCGGAGCCATATCATTTGAAAACGGAATCATTCTGGTATCCAAACGTGCCATGGCCATGCAGAAAGCATGCGAAAAGACTCCGTCTGCCATGGCAGCAGTAATCGGACTGGATGATGAAACGGTTGAAAAAGTCTGTACCGGAATAAATGATGTCGTTATTCCGGCCAATTACAACTGTCCGGGACAGCTGGTTATTTCCGGATCACTGAACGGGATTGATCAGGCAATTGAAAAACTTGTACAGCTCGGGGCAAAAAGAGCTTTAAAACTGCCTGTCGGAGGCGCATTTCATTCACCCTTTATGGAACCTGCAAGAACTGAACTGGAAAGTGCAATTGATCAGACACATATTAAGGAACCTGTTTGCCCGGTTTACCAGAACGTTACCGCACAGCCGGTAAAAGATCCACATGTCATTAAAGAAAACCTGAAAGCACAGTTAACATCTCCTGTTAAATGGACTCAAACAGTTAAAAATATGGTGGCCAACGGTGCCCGTTCTTTTATCGAAGTGGGACCCGGAACCGTATTGCAGGGACTTATCAGGAAAGTCGATATTAATCTTGAAGTTAGCAGTGCACAGATGTGAACCAGCATCAGGGATCATGTCTGCAATCTGGTTCAGAAATCAATCCGCTTTACATGATTACCTATTTCACAAAATTGATTAAATTTATGGTAAATCATTGAGAACATGAAAGTAATTAAGTTTGGAGGTTCTTCAGTCAACAGTCCTGAACGAATAATGGAAGTCAAAAAAATCATTGAAAGCCATGATGACCCTGTAGCAGTAGTTATTTCAGCTTTCAATGATACCACCGACAAATTGATCAGCCTTTGTCACCTGGCATCGGCAAAAGACCATGATTTCTTCAAGGTATACAATGAGATCGAAGGCATGCATCTTGATTTTATCAGCACACTGTTTAAAAAAGCAAAGGCAGACCATGTGCTGAATAAAGTCAATTCATTATTAAAGGAGCTGTCAAATATTGTGAACGGAGTATATCTTTTAGGAGATATTACACCAAAAATACAGGACAAGGTCACCAGTTTTGGTGAACTATTGTCTTCATTGATAGTCAGTGAGCTCATCGAAGAATGCGAACTTCTGGATGTCAGAAATCTGATTAAGACAAACAGCGATTTCGGTGCTGCCAAAGTCAATTTTTCCGTGACAAACAGGCTGATAAAATTCAAATTCAAGAACCTGGAAAAAACAGTCCTCATTCCCGGATTCATTGCCAGTAATGACAGAAATGAAGCGACCACCCTGGGCAGGGGCGGATCAGATTATACGGCATCCGTATTTGCAGCGGCAATTGATGCTGAGCGACTGGAAATATGGACTGATGTGGATGGTTTTATGACTGCGGATCCGAAAAAAGTAAGAAAGGCTTTTGCAATAGAATCCCTTAGTTATGCCGAAGCCATAGAATTATCACATTTCGGAGCCGAAGTAATCTATACTCCCACCATCCAGCCAGTTTATCAGAAAAACATCGGAATCATCATTAAAAACACCCTTAACCCGCAGGCTAAAGGAACAACCATTACCCAGGTTGACAGAGGAAAACCGGACAGGCTCATTAAGGGCATTTCATCCATCGATGATATCAACCTGGTCACACTTCAGGGTTCCGGAATGGTAGGGGTAACTGATATCACCGGCAGACTTTTTAATGTTCTGTCTCACAATAATATCAATATTGTACTGATCACGCAGGGATCATCTGAATACGCGGTTACTTTTGCCATCAGTCCGCGCGATACGCAAATGGCTGTCGAAATACTCGAAACAGAATTTGAGCCGGAGATCAAACTGAGAAAAGAGCTTAATATCCTCATTGAAAAGGAACTTTCGGTCATTGCCATCGTTGGTGAAAGAATGAAAAACACACCGGGTATCGCTGCCAATCTTTTTTCATCACTTGGAAGAAATGGTATCAGTGCGATTGCCATCGCACAGGGTTCATCAGAACTGAATATATCTGTGGTGATAAAAAAAGAATCGCTTAAAAAAGCCTTGAATGTTATTCATGAAGGATTTTTCCTGTCTCATATCAAGGAATTGCATTTATATCTGATGGGAATCGGAACTGTTGGCAGCAGCCTGCTCAAACAGATACAGAACCAGAAAGCACAGCTTCTGAAGGACCACAATCTGAACATCAATGTAATCGGAATCAGCAATTCACGTAAAATGCTGATGGCCCAGGATGGTATTGATCTGAAAAATTATAGTGAACTACTTGAAAAACAAGGGGAAAGAGCTGATATGGATCTTTTCGTTCAAAAAATGCGTTACCTGAACTACAGGAACAGCGTGTTTATAGACTGTACAGCCAGTGAAAAAATAGCAGCTACCTATAAGGATATCATGGATTCTTTTATCTCGGTGGTTACGGCAAACAAGATTGCCTGTTCATCAGCATATCAGCTTTACAAAACACTTAAACTGACTGCCCAGGACAGGAAGGTGAAATTTATGTACGAAACCAATGTTGGTGCAGGTTTGCCTATTATAAGCACGTTGAATGATCTGGTACGAAGCGGCGATAAAATCATCAGCCTTGAAGCCGTATTATCAGGCACGCTTAATTTTATCCTGAACGTACTTGATGAGAATAATAAACTCAGCAATGCTGTTAAACTGGCCCAGGAAAAGGGATACTCCGAACCTGATCCGCGGATAGACCTTAGTGGTACCGATGTTTTGAGGAAACTTCTCATCCTGGCACGTGAGGCAGCATACCCGCTTGAAAAAGATGATATAAAAATCAATGCTTTTCTGCCACCGGAACTGTTTAAAGGTCCGATAGATGATTTCTGGCTGAATATCAGAAAACATGATGGTGAGTTTGAAAACCGGCGAAAAGAAACAGAATCCAGACACAGGAAATTAAGATATGTCGCACTGCTCGATAAAGGTAAAGCGTCAATCGGACTGCAGGAGGTTGACTCAGACCATCCTGCATATAACCTTGACGACAGCAATAACATTATTGTCATACGGACTGAAAGATACCGCGAACAACCAATGGTGATCAGGGGATATGGTGCCGGTTCCGAGGTGACGGCAGCAGGCGTTTTTGCGGAAATAATAAGAGTAGCCAACCTTTAATGCCGGCCATGATTAACGGGGTTGTCTTTGATCTGGATGGTGTTGTTATTGACTCCGAACCGCTTTGGAAGATTGCCGAGAAAAAAGTATTTAAAACAGTAGGAATTGAACTTACGACAGGCATGTGCCGTCAAACCACCGGTCTGGATAACATGAGCACTGTCAGGCACTGGTATTCCTTCAAACCATGGAAAAACAAATCTCCGGAGCAGGTTGCCTCGGAAATTTCTGACGAAGTGATATCGCTGATCCGTCAGTACGGCAAACCGAAAGACGGAATTATGAACATCATTGATTTTTTCAGCGATTTAAGCATCCCGCTTGCTGTTGCCTCATCGTCCGGGATTAAAATTATCAATGCTGCTTTGGAAAAAATAAAATTAAAAGATAAGTTTGCAGCCGTTCATTCGAGTGAATCCGAAGAATTCGGCAAACCACACCCGGCTGTGTATATTTCAGCTGCAGGATTACTTGACCTGAGGCCGGAGGATTGCCTGGCCTTTGAAGATTCTTTCTTTGGTGCACTGGCAGCAAAATCAGCCATGATGAAAGTTGTGGCGGTGCTTGAAAAACAAGACTATCTTGATTCCAGGTTCGATTTCACCGACCTGAAAATAGAATCGCTTGATTCATTCGGAATGCATGAGTTTAATAATTTGAATCAATAACAATATATTAGCTCCGGTATAAAAGAATGCTGCAGAATATCAAATACTATTCCACCAATTTGCAGGCTGAGAAAGTCTCTTTCAGGGAAGCGCTGTTAAAAGGTCTTGCTCCTGACAGGGGTTTGTATATGCCTGACACCATTCCTTTAGTCAGCAGTGAAGAATTGCAGGCCTTTAAAGACCATGAATACTATGAAATAGCATATAAGGTTCTTCGTAAATTTCTGCATCAGGAAGTGCCGGATCACGATCTTTTAAACATTGCCCGCGATGCGTATGATTTTCATGTCCCTCTTGAAAATGTGTATGAAAGAAAATACATCATGCGGCTTGACCATGGACCAACAGCATCGTTTAAAGACTTTGCGGCACGTATGATGGGTCGCCTTATGCAGTATTTTCTGCGTAAGGAAAACAGAAACCTGCTGATTCTTACCGCAACCTCGGGTGATACCGGAAGTGCCATAGCCAATGCCTTTTACGGACTCCGCAACATCAAAGCCGTTGTACTGTTTCCTGAAACGGAAGTTACTGAAAGACAGCGCAAGCAGATGACCACCCTCCATAAGAATATAAAGATCATTTCTGTGAAAGGAAAATTTGATGATTGCCAGGCACTGGTTAAAAGAGCCTTTGCTGATCCGGAATTGAACCACCTCCGGTTGTCATCTGCAAATTCCATCAATATTGGCAGGTTGTTGCCACAATCGGTATATTATATCTATGCATACAGTAAACTCAATAACGGCAAACCGGATGATAAGATTATCTTTTCAGTGCCCTCGGGCAATTTCGGGGATCTGATGGGCGGTCTGATAGCCATGAAAGCAGGCCTCCCTGTAAAAAGGTTTGTTGTTTCAACGAATGCAAATGACGAGGTACCTGTTTACTGGCAAACAGGCACTTACAATACGATTATTCCATCCGTCAATTGTATTTCAAGCGCAATGAATGTAGGACATCCCAGCAATATGGCCCGGATCGTTGCATTGTACGGGGGTGTTATGGACGAAAACGGAGTGATGGTCACAGAACCCGATATTGAGAAAATGAGAGCTGAGATGTTTGCCGTAAGCATTGATGACAAAGCAACAAAAGAGACAATCAGAACAGCATACGAAAGATTCAACCTTCTTCTTGAGCCTCACGGTGCTGTCGGATGGGCAGGACTGATGAAAGACTTTGAGGTAAACCAACCCGATGCCGGGCAGGACCAGCTGTCGGTAAGTCTTGAAACAGCACATCCTGCCAAATTTCCGGAGGAGATCAGGGGAGTAATCGGAATTGAGCCTGAACTGCCGGAAAGTCTGAAATATCTTGATGAAAAAACAGAAAAGTTCGATTCCATCGAAAATGACTATCATGTTTTTAAGAATTACCTGAAAGATAATTACTGATTAAAATTATGATGACTATGCATGCAGTCTGTTCTGATTTGGAAGGTGTCTGGGTTCCCGAGGTATGGATCAATGTTTCATTGAAAACAGGCATTGAAGATTTAAAATACACCACAAGGGATATCAAAGACTATGATGAACTGATGCGATACAGGATTAAGATACTGAAGCAGCATGGTCTTAAGCTTAAGGATATCCAGAATGTAATAGCTACCATCAGACCCCTTGACGGAGCTCCTGAAATGGTAAGCTGGCTGAAAAAGGTCACACGGTTCATCGTTGTTTCAGATACGTTTGTTGAATTTGCCTCCCCGCTCATACAACAGCTCGACTGGCCAACATTGTTCTGCCATTCCCTGGTTGTTGATGAAGAAGGAAACATAACAGGGTATGCACTGAGGCAGAAGGACTCCAAGAAAAAGGTCGTGCAGGCATTACGAAGTCTTAATTACCAGGTAATTGCGTTTGGCGATTCCTACAACGACATCTCAATGCTCCAGGAGGCAGATAACGCCATTTTATACAATCCGCCTGAAAACGTAGTGGATGATTACCCCCAGTTCCCGGTCATCCATGATTATACAGAACTGAAAAAATACCTCCTGCCTCATTTTGGCACAGGTTAGAGTTCAGTTATCCGGATGGCATAAAAAGGTGCTCTTTATCTTTTCAAATCCCTTCTTATTTAAGCCTGATTCATCAACCGATTCCTGGAATACAAGCATGAAAGTCATGCCACCGCAATAAAAAGAGATTATTTCACCCCTGGATTCAACCCCAAGAATGGTTGCCTTATATACAGATACGTTACAAGGCATATCATTGAAAACAGAATCGACAGTCTCTTCAAACTCAACGGTGGCGGCTTTCATAAGGATATTTTTTTCGAACTCGTTCATGTACATACGGATACAGCTATCAAGTTCAGTGATACCGTAAATCCATGAGGCCATAAATATACCGCCTGAACCAAAACCTTTTCGCTGGCAGGAAACATGGTATCCGGTGTCTTTAATTATCCTCCGGTCGATTATTTTCCAGCCTTCCGGAGAAACAAAAGACACTCCGTCTTTTTCAAAAAGGGTTTCAGGCAGACTCCCGGCACAACCATTCAGGACAAAAAATACCGGTATCACCAGGCCAAAGCTTTTCAATAAAAAATCAATGAATCTGCCAAACATCCGTTTATTGATAATTGTTGATGATATCCGGTTATGCCACAAATCACAAATCCATACTTTTCAGCCCTGTCCGAATTTCAGGATGGTCTGATAAACCCGTTCTTTAATTGCACCGGGACCAGGATTCAGTTCTTCTCCGGTAAACATACCATTGTCCGGGTCAATTCTTTCAAAGACCATCAGATACAAATTGAATATGATTTCCAGGCTCAGCTGGTATCTTGGCTCAAGATAAGGTTTGATATTCTCTATTATCCGGTAAGTCTCCTGCCTGTATTGGTCAGCCAGAACATGATACTCTTTTACCATCGCACGAAACCGGTCATCCACGCTGCCTTTTAAGGCAAACTCCCGGAGTATTTTCCTGTCAAGGCCGTATTTCTTAACGAGGTCATCGGCAAAATAATTCAGGTGATTAAGCTGGTCTTTCCGGAAGTCGCGAATAATATGCACCAGGTAGCTGAATATTGCACATGGTCTTGCTGCTTCCGCAACATCAAATTCAGGCGGATTAAACACACCATTTTGTCTTTTGATCCCGCAAAGATGAACAAAAATTGCTGCCGGAGCTACTGATGCTCCTTCTGCATATTCAAGAAATGACCCGAGGGTTGGAAATCCATTGTGATGTATATCATATATCATTGACCTGGCAAAGTTCTGGAGCGGCCAGACCGGAATCCTGAATTTGTCAAGTGTCCCGGTAAGCCTCTCCTGCATCGGATTACACGGATTCTTTGCTTTAATGGTACCAATCCAGTAATCGACATCACCCATAAGCCTTTTTTTCTCGCTCTCCGGAATCCCACCGCTGGCCGCCTTACAGTCATCAACCAGGTCGTCAACTGCCCTCATAAACTGATAGCATGTCTTTGCGGCACAATACCTTTCCTCATCCCAGAAACTGGCAGCTATCAGAATATTGGGATGATCCTTGATCTTTTCAAAATCAATCCTGTTGTACAGGTCGATATAATTATACGGTTCGACAGCCATGTCAGATATTTTCATAACGTTTTTGATGTTAAGGACTCCAAAAATCAGGCCGAAAATATAAACATTTTATCCAATTTCCTCCCCTGACAGCCAACATTTTTAATCTCCGGTCATTTTCAGGATTCGTTCCGATGTCAACCGGGCAGACATCAGTACAAGCGGTACCCCATTCCCCGGGTGGGTACTTCCACCTGCAAAGAACAGGTTACTGTATCGTTTATGCTGATTGTGCGGACGAAAATATCCCATCTGCATAATATTGTGATTCAGGCTTCCGAAGGTAGCCCCTCTTGACAGGTTAAACATATTCTTCCAGGTACCGGGCAGATAACTGATCTCGAATTTTATGTTTTTCTCGAGATCGGTCAATCCTGCCCTGGCCAGTCGTGCTATAACGCTTTTTCTGGCATCATCTTTCAGCTTCACCCAGTCCTGCTCAAACCGACTGTCTATGTGGCCTGCAGGAATAATCACAGAAAGCGTGTCATGCCCTGCCGGTGCTGCATCCGGATCAGACCTAACCGGAGCATGGACATAAAAGCTTGGCTCGCCTGAAAGCGACTTCTTTTTAAATATGAGTATCAGGTTATCGTGGTATTTATCTGACAGGAATACACTATGATGACCTAACTGGGGATAGACCTTTTTAAGTCCCCAGTGAAACACGATGGCAGAACAGGTATATCTCATCCTTTCTGCTCTGCGGCTGAATCGTTTATCAGCCAGTAATTCACGGCAAACATACGGAAGATCAGCATTGGCAACAACAATATCCGCATCTTTCTTTTCACCGTTCTTCAGCACAACCCCTTTTACCTTGTTTTTACCTGTTTCTATCTTTTCAACCGGAAAATTATAGAAAAATTTTACCCCCAGATCTCCGGCAAGTGAACATAGCTTGCTGACAAGGCCGTACATACCCCCTTTGATAGCCATGGAACCTTCAACCAGCTCGGCTGCAGGAATCATTATAAACAATGCAGGTGCCTTGAGAGGGTTCTGTCCCACATAAATATTCTGAAAGGTAAAAGCTTTTTTAAGATGATCGTTCTTAAAAAACCTGCCAGCATATCGTACATGCCTGAGATAGGTCTTTAACTTCAGAAGCAGCAGCACATTCCTGAAACTGGCAAATTCAAAGATATTGTAAAAATTACGGCCGATTAAATTGTTGAATGCAAGGGTATATTTCTTATATCCACTGGCTATGTAATTCAAAAACCTGTTGAAACTTCCCGGTTCAATGTCTTCAAGCTGCGACTGCATCTGATTTAGATTTGTTGTAAAACCGATGCGTGTATCATCTTCAAAATATAAAGTATAGATTGTATGAAGAGGAATGGTCTCAAAGCATTCTTCGAGTTTTAATCCCCACGAATCAAATATTTTCCTGTAAACATTCGGCATTAAAAAAATGGTAGCTCCCAGATCGAACCGGTGTCCTTCACGTATAAGCTGACCGCACCGTCCGCCCGGAGTGGCATTTTTTTCATAGACCTCCACTTTAAAACCTTTCTTCGCCAGATACAATGCAGTGGCAATGCCCCCTATACCGGCACCGATAATAATGACAGATCTGTCTTTTTTCATTTTATAGGTTATAAAACTTTCAATCACTGCCAAAATAACAAATTATTAAAGACTGTAGCAAACAGAAACATAAAAACGAGATTGACTTTTTTGTTAAAATATCATACATTTAATCTGTCATTCTGTAACTCTTCCTGATATTGTCAGGATTATGACCTTAATTTTTGATTTTAAAGGATATGAAAACGAGAAAACAATTAATCATTGCCCTGGTTGCCATTGCTTTACTGGTAATCCTGTATTTCCTTATTGATGAAAATACTTCTTATCAGATAGTCAGGCTGAAAGGAGCAAATGTATATTCCAATCTGTCCAAATCATACATGACCTGGATGGTTGGTAATAACAGTGATAGTATATCAGCCTTGCCATTGTGCCAAAATGATATGATTTACATGCTTTTTAATGAAGATGAAAAAGAATTCTGCTATCGCTATCAAAGAAAAGACGGAAATATCCTTGAGTTTAAAAGGGAAGACTTCATGCTGTTATTAAATGACAAATTAATTTCAATTCATATTACTGATAATGTTAACCTTAATAACTGGCTGGAAAACATCAGCTTTATGGCAGTCAAAGATCTGCGTTCGGTTTTTATCTCCGGTGAAATTCCGGAAGCAAATATCAGGTACTTAACCAGGCTGGCAGAATTAAAGCCGGATGTTGGCGTATATATTGACAGTCCGTCAGGAAAAACAGACCGGGTATTAGAACTGTTCAATCCGTCCTGGCTGATAGATTTTAATAAATCATACAGTACCGAAGCCATACGTATCATAAACCGATCCCGGAAACTTGATCTGCTGAGAATTGATGCAGATATAAACAGCATGGAGGAATTTGCCAATCTGAACCGACTCAGGATCTTATTCATAGAAAATTTCAATCAACCGTCAGCAGGGCAGGAGTTCAAATTTCCCGAACGGTTACGGACATTGATCATCTCTGAATCAGGAATAAGAAATCTGGATTTCCTGAAGAATTGCAATAATCTCAGGGAACTCGGCTTAATTGACTGCGAATCTCTGACTGATATCAGCGCGCTTAATTCACTGGCCGGACTTACCTCTTTACACCTGATAGCCTGTGACAGCCTTCAGTCAGTCAGCGCCGCCGGCCGGATAAAAGGATTGAAATGGATCTCTTTTCCGAACAGGATTGATCAACAGGAATTTGATCTTTTTCTTTCAGGTAATCGATCCATTGAGGTAATTGATCTGATCGGATGTGACAGCATAAAGGATTTTACCCGGGTCAGCGGACTTAAAAGGCTGTCCTGCCTTAGCATTCATGCGATGAACGTCCCTGCGGACACCCTCATACAACTGACCGGTCTCAGATACCTTTCACTTCCCGGTGAGATCATGGAGGATTCCTTAAAAGTATCATTGCTGAAGGAAAAGCTGCCCGAAGCAATCATTGTGCCCAGTGCAGGAATATGTCTCGGTACAGGCTGGATATTGCTTTTTATCCCTGTTCTCCTGATATCGGGTTTGTTCGTTATGCAACTCAGAAAAACAGGGCATGGGAAAAAGAACCTTTAAGTCATCCGCCGGTATCATTAAAACCTTACTGTTCGTTGCCGGATTGCTGATATTTGCAGGGTTCTTGCATCAATCCATTCCCCTGATCCTTTTATCTTTTTCAGGTTTGTTGCTCTCTGTCGTTGTGATTGTTTCTGAAATTCACAGGCTTAAAGATTTGTGTGTTTTATTTGACTGTCGCAAACTCACCGGAAAGAATATTTTTTATCTGCCTGTCAGTATCATCATTGGCCTTGCATTCGGGATCATTTACCGGGATTATTTACATATAAGTATCATTCCTTCAGGCTTAACCGGTTTTGCAGCCACCGCAATGGCTATCGGGTCATCCGAAGAAATACTGTTCCGCGGTTACCTCCAATCCCGCATCAGAAAATCTGATGTTGTTCTTTCGGTCGTAATGGCAACTTTTGCCCACTCAGCTTATAAGCTGTTGCTGTTTATACCTTACCGTTCGGAGCCGGATATCGAAATATCATTCATCCTTCAGTGGACACTGCTGGGAGGGCTTGTATTTGCCATCCTGAAGGAGTTTTCGAAAAACAGTATCTACCCTGTTATCAGTCATGCACTTTTTGACCTGTGGGTTTACGGAGATGGCACGGTTACTCCCTGGTGGGTGTGGACCTGACAAAGTATCAAACCAGGAAATCAGGTTTCTGAAAACCTGAATGGCCTGTTGATTGTTGTATGTTTTACAGATCATTGCTTGTCATATTTTCTTGGTAAATTTGAATATCGGATACATTGTATTTTATTTGCAGATCATTTGAAACACTTTAACAAAACGGATATGATTTTTGATCTGGATATGATAAAGGCTGTTTATACCACATACAGGCAACGTGTTGATGATGCAAAAAATCTGGCCGGCAGGCCTTTGAGTCTGACAGAAAAAATATTATATGCACATCTCTATGCTTTACCCGCCAGTAGTGAATATGAGAGGGGGAAAGACTATGTCAGTTTCAAACCAGACCGGGTTGCCATGCAGGATGCGACTGCGCAGATGGCTTTACTCCAGTTTATGATGGCCGGCAGGAAAAAGGCAGCAGTGCCTTCAACAGTGCATTGTGATCACCTTATCCTGGCCAGGGCCGGAGCCAGGAAAGATCTCGAGACATCAAAAGATATCAACATGGAGGTTTATGAATTCCTGTCTGCAGTATCCAGGAAATACGGTATCGGATTCTGGAAACCCGGGGCAGGCATCATTCACCAGGTTGTTCTTGAAAATTATGCATTCCCGGGAGGTATGATGATTGGCACAGACTCTCACACTGTTAATGCAGGAGGTCTTGGCATGATTGCCATTGGCGTTGGCGGGGCCGACGCCGTGGATGTCATGTCGGGTATGCCATGGGAACTGAAATTTCCGAAACTGATTGGCGTAAAGTTGTCGGGAAGGCTTAACGGGTGGGCTTCGGCAAAAGATGTCATACTTAAAGTCGCAGGAATCCTTACTGTCAAAGGAGGAACAGGACACATACTTGAATACTTCGGAGAGGGAGCCGGAAGCATTTCATGTACCGGTAAAGGGACCATCTGTAACATGGGCGCCGAAATAGGAGCAACCACATCCGTATTCGGATATGACGGTAAAATGGCAGATTATCTCAGGGGAACAGGACGAACGGAAGTTGCCGCCATGGCCGAAGATCTTGCATCTTATCTCACGGGAGACCCTGAGGTTTATGACAGGCCGGAAAAATACTTTGACCTGGTTATTGAGATCAACCTGTCGGAACTGGAACCCCATATCAACGGTCCTTTCACTCCTGATCTGGCAACACCATTATCTGAATTTGCAATGGCTGTAAAGAAGAACGGCTGGCCTGAAAAACTTGACGTGGGATTGATAGGCTCATGTACCAATTCCTCCTATGAAGATCTGACAAGAGCTGCTTCAGTAGCCCGGCAGGCAATTGACAAGAACCTCGAAGTCAGGTCAGAATTTACCGTGACACCCGGTTCAGAACAGGTCAGGTATACTGCTGAAAGAGACGGACTATTAAGTAAATTTGAAAAAATAGGAGGAGTGGTTCTTGCAAATGCATGCGGACCCTGTATCGGGCAGTGGGCAAGATCCGGTACCGAAAAACAGGAAAGAAACGCCATCATGACCTCTTTCAACCGGAACTTTGCAAAACGAAACGATGGAAATCCCAACACACACAGCTTCGTTGCTTCCCCTGAACTGACGACTGCCTTTGCCATTGCAGGCTCACTGACATTTAACCCGGCGAAAGATTTTCTGTTAAGCAGGGATGGTAAAAAGGTCATGCTGGATGAGCCAAAAGGACGGGAAATGCCATTAAAAGGCTTTGATGTGAAAGACCTTGGATACCAGGCTCCGGCTGAAGACGGCAGCAATATAGAGGTCATTGTCCATCCCGGTTCCGGCAGGCTGCAACTGCTTTCTCCGTTCGAACCGTGGGATGGTAAAGAATACAATAACCTCAGGCTGTTAATCAAAGCCAGGGGAAAATGCACAACCGACCATATCTCAATGGCCGGACCATGGCTGAGGTTCAGGGGGCATCTTGACAATATATCTGACAACATGCTGACAGGGGCAGTAAATGATTTTAACGGCGAAACCAATTCTGTTAAAAACCTTCTGACAGGTCAGTATGACCATGTTCCCAGGATACAACGGACCTATAAACAGCATGGCATCGGAACAATTGTTGTGGGAGATGAAAACTACGGAGAAGGTTCTTCGCGTGAGCATGCAGCAATGGAACCAAGACACATGGGTGTAAAAGTTATCCTGGTGCGTTCATTTGCCAGGATACACGAGACCAATCTGAAAAAACAGGGAATGCTCGCCCTGACATTTGCAGATAAGGATGACTATGACAGGATAAGGGAAGATGACATCATCGATGTCAACGGCCTGACAATATTTGCACCCGGCAGCCAGTTTACGGTTACCCTCAGGCATTCTGACGGTACAACAGAACAGATAGCTGCCAGTCATTCTTACAATGAAAACCAGATAGAATGGTTTAAGGCCGGATCGGCACTTAACCTGATACGCAGGCAACAGATACAAGACCAATAAATTTGCCTGACACGCATAAATCCACTGGAAGTGACAAATGCAAAAAGAACACTGATCGTCATTGCCGGACCCACAGCAGTGGGTAAAACACATACGGCTGTAAAACTGGCCGGATACCTGGATACGGAAATCATTTCATGCGATTCACGCCAGATATACAAGGAGCTGAGCATCGGCACGGCCGTCCCTGATATCCGTGAACTTGACGGTATCAGGTGCCATTTTGTCCGTAACAAATCCATCCACCAGTACTACAACGCCAGCATGTTTGAAAACGAAGTGCTGGAACTGCTCGGGGACCTGTTCAGGATTAAAGATACTGTGATACTGGCCGGCGGATCAGGAATGTACATTGATGCTGTGTGCAAAGGCATTGATGATCTGCCTTCCGTTGATACTGAGATCAGGCAGCAGCTTCAGGACCAGTATCAGAAAGAAGGAATAGAAAGCATGAGAGCCCTGCTTAAACGGCTTGATCCTGAATATTACAAAACGGCTGACTTAAGAAATGCCAAACGCATACTTAAGGCAATTGAAGTGACTCTGATGACAGGCAGGGCTTACTCTGCATTTCTGACCAACCCGGATAAAAGAAGAGCATTTGAGATCCTTAAGATAGGTTTGAATATCCCGCGTGAAGCACTGTATAAGAGAATCAATGAAAGAGTGGACAGGATGATACGGGAAGGTCTGGTAAACGAGGCAAAGCGATATTTCGAATTCAGGCATCTGAATGCGTTGAATACTTTAGGATACAAGGAAATATTCAGGTATCTTGAAGGTACACTGACACTTGAGGAAACGATTGACCTCATTAAAAGAAACACCAGGAAATATGCAAGACGGCAATTAACCTGGTTCAGAAAATACGATGATATGAAATGGTTCGATCCGTCTGAATTATCCGTTATCAAAAACCATATAGAGCAATACCTGAACAGAAGAACAGCATCATCCCAAAAAAACAGCTGACTTTTAATAACAGGATGCCCTGAGGAAAAGATTGTTTTAATACATTTGCTTCATGCAAAGATGTTCTAATCATAAGCCGATGAACACCGGAAATTTCAAAACATTTAAATGCCTGCTGCTGTTATCATTTTTGCCTTTGACAGCATTGCCACAGCAAATCCAGGTTACGGCCAGCAAACCTGATTTTAATTACGGTTCCGCCAGCGTGCATAAAATCATTGGTCACGATGCCGATCATTTTTATGTGGTGAAATTTCACAGCAACCAGTACTATCTTGAAAAACTGGATAATGATCTGAACCTGTTACTTGAAGAGCCGGTAAAACTGTTTGAAGGATTAAGGACCTATGAACTCGAGACCGTGGTTCATTTCTATGGCAGGCTTTATATCTTTGCCTCAAGAAGAAGATTCAATGACATCACCCTTTATTACCAGGTTATTGATAAAAGCAATCTCCTTCCCGAATCCGATCTGACCGAGCTTACCAACATCAAATTTATCAAGGGCAACTGGGCTGATTTTCACTTTGCCCTTTCCAGGCATGAGAAAAAACTCCTGATAGCATGCAGGACAAAATTGCACTGGTCAAAAGTACAATTCAATGAATATTATGTTTTTGGTGAAGATTTTAAATTGATATGGAAAAGAGAAGATTCATTTGAATTCAGCGGACAGGGCCCGCGTGATAACAAATATGTTGTTGATGAAACAGGAAATATCTCCATTCTGAGCCTTCAAAAAAGAGAGTCCATTTTATCTTTATTCAGTGACATTAAGAACGTTTATACCATTTACCGTTATACCAATGAAGGAGCAGATTTCAATGAATATCCTGTTACGCTGAGGAACAAGTATATCAGGGGTGTGAAAATCATCGGAGGCGAGCATGGTGAGCTTATCTGTGCAGGGCTCTATTCAGAATTGTTCCGGTCAGGTGTAAGGGGGACATATTTCTTTAAAATTCATCCCTATAACGGCAGGATATATGACAACTATCTGAATGAATTCAGTGATGCCATGCTTGACCAGCTGTCAGAAACAAAAGAACCGATTATCGAAAATGAAGAGCTGATAAAATATGTAATGACCGACCTGGTTTTGCGCGATAATGGTACCATCATACTCATTGCTGAGCAGCTGTTTGAACAGACTTACGATACGTACAACAACCTCATTGTTACCTGCTATGATACCATTGGTCAGGTCTACTGGAGCCAGGTTATCGAAAAGAACCAGGATTTCAACATCCATATGCTCGCCAGAACCGGCGTTGAGCCTTCTGATTACCGTGATTATATCATGGAAACCGGGGCGATCGACCAGACTATTGAAAACTATTGTTCATATGCACTGATGGCCCCACTGGATGAGACCTCTGTTATCATTTTTTTCAATAACGATTTCAGAAACCTGGATCAGCCTGAAAAGAACAGGAATTTCAATCGCCCGAGAAAATCATACATTAAAGCAGTTGCAATAGATGAATATGGGAATATATCAAGCCAGCCAGTATTGAAATGGAAGAAAAAAGCGCTGTTTCCCGAGCCCATCAGATTTTATGACACACTTTACAATACCATTGTCATACCTGCTTATAAAGGTCGTAAATTCAATTATTACAAAATAACAGCAAGGTTTTAGTCCGGCCGGCAAAACGAAAGACCTGCATATTATTAATTTTAACAGACCGAATGATACACGATCCGGAAATAAAACATTTTAATATCAGGATTTACGGACTGGTCATCAACGAAGAAAAAGAAGTATTACTGACTGATGAGTTTCAGCTCGGACAGAAGATGACCAAATTTCCGGGAGGCGGACTCAGGTTTGGTGAAGGACCGGCAGAGTGCATGATGCGTGAAGCCATTGAAGAATTCGGACAGGAAGTTGAGATTGTCGAACACTTCTATACAACCGATTTTTTTCAGAAGTCATTCTTTTTTAAAGATCACCAGATCATAAGCATCTATTATGTCATCAGGTTTAAAGAACCCGTCAGGTTCAGGATTTCAGAAAAACCATTTGATTTCCCTGAGATGAAGAACGGCAGCCAGAGTTTCAGGTGGAAAAAAATTACAGGTCTTTCACCAGGTGACCTGTCCTTACCTATCGACCAGCATGTGGCAGAAATGCTTAAAAAAAGATACGGCTCTTCAGAAATATGATCCTAAAGAATTGATGATCCTCTAAGCTTGCTTCGAAGAACCGGAGTAAAACGCAGCTCGACGGAGGCAATCACCGATCCCTTTAAGGTTTTTTTGCTTGCTTACCCCGCAGTAAAGCTGCGGGGAACCGGAGCGAGGCGGAGCTCACTGAAAGTAATGCGCTCGCCGGGATTCCTCAGTTAAAGTTTTATGTATCTGTAACAAACAAATAAGTTTTTAAAAACCTTAATTTTTCATTTTCTTTGCTAAACACAAATGCATATTATTGTACAGGTCAGTCAATGAAAGCAGTTATTTTAGCAGGTGGTAAAGGAACCCGCCTGGCAGAATATACCAGGGAAATTCCCAAGCCCATGCTCCAGATCGGAGGTAAATCCATCCTTGAATACCAGATTGATATGCTCATTAAATACCAGGTTAAGGAAATTATCATCCTGGTGAATTATCTTAAAGATATCATCATCAACCATTTTGGTGACGGCAGCACTTATAACATCAGCATCAGGTATTTTGAAGAAGCCAGGCCACTGGGTACGGCAGGAGGACTGAAGGAGGTGGAAGAATGGCTGGAAGATGATTTCTTTGTGCTCTATGGCGATGTCATGATCAATATGGACCTGCAGCGGCTGGCAGATTACCATTTACAAAAAAAGAGCCAGTGTACCCTTGTACTGCATCCAAATAACCACCCCTACGACAGCGACCTGGTTGAAACAGATGCAGACGGCAGGATCATTTCCTTTCATCCTAAACCGCATGAAAACCTCTCGTATTACCATAACCTGGTGAATGCCGGGGTATATGTTTTCTCACCTGATATTCTGAATTATCTTGAAAAAGGTACAAAAGCCGACTTCGGCAGGGAAGTTTTTCCGCGAATATTCAATGATCTGAGGATGTATGGCTATATCACTTCCGAATACCTTAAAGATATGGGCACACCGGAACGGTGGGAGGAAGTCGGCAGGGATTACAAAACCGGAAAAATCTTTCAGTTCAATTATGAAAATCCGCAAAAAGCAATATTTCTTGACCGTGACGGTGTGCTGAATGTGGAAAGAAGCTTTATCAGCAGGCCTGAAGAACTTGAATTGTATGATTTCACGCCTGAAGCGATCCGTAAAATCAATGAATCGCATTATCTGACCGTTGTCGTCACCAACCAGTCGGTTATAGCGCGAAACCTCTGTTCGCTGGAAGAACTGGACCTTATTCATAAAAAACTGGAGACCGACCTGGGCATGCAGCATGCCTATCTTGACGCCTTGTACTTCTGTCCTCATCACCCCGACAAAGGTTATCCCGAAGAAAGGAAGGAATATAAAATAGACTGTGACTGCCGCAAACCCAGGCCGGGCCTTTTCCTCAGGGCAGCTAAGGACCTCAGTATCAGTCTGAATGAATCATGGATGATCGGAGACTCCGAACGTGATATACAGGCCGGTATCAATGCAGGATGCCGGACCATTGGCGTGATGACCGGTTACGGTATTGCTGCTGCCGGTATACAGCCCGATTTTTTCTTTGCCGACCTGCTTGAAGCCGCCGACTTTATCATTCAGGATCCCTATCAGAAGAATTTTATTGAACTGAAAAAAAAGGTCGAATCGCTAAAAAAACGACCGGTTATCTTTTCGGTGGCAGGTAACTCCAGGTCAGGAAAGACCAACTTTGTTTCATACCTGAATCTTTCTTTCAAAAAAAATGGCTACAGGATCCTGACAATTGATCTTGATAACTGGATCCTTCCGGAATCTGAAAGGAAGAGCTGCAAAAATGTGTATGACAGGTTTCAAAGCAGGAAAATAGAAGAGGATATCGCAAGACTTCTGGATGGTGAAACAATACAGGTACAAACTTACGTCAATCATCCGGAAAGGATTTCACAACCTGTTGAGTACAGTTTTCAGCAGGAAGATATTGTCATCATTGACGGTATTGTTTCACTCGGACTCTATAAGATCCGCCAGATAACCGACATTAAAATATTTATGGACATCGATCTGCAGGTTCTCCGCGAAAGACTTGATAAATACTATTCATGGAGACAGAAGGGAAAAGATGAGATCGAACAGCTTTTTCAAAAAAGAAAAACCGATGAGTATCTTTTAATAGAAAAAGACCGTAAATTTGCTGACTTTATCATTAATGCAATTTAAGGATGATCATTTCCCGGACACCTTTCAGGATTAGTTTTGTAGGCGGCGGCTCAGACATGGAAACCTTTTATTCCAGGCACCGCGGGGCTGTCCTGAGCACCTCCATCAACAAATACATGTACATCTCCTCGCACAGGTTCTTCTTCCCGGATAAAATCCGCATCAAATATTCACAGACAGAAACAGTGAATTCCGTTCAGGAACTTCAGCATCCCATCCTGCGTGAGACGTTGAAAAAGCTGAATATCCCGGGAGGAACAGAGATAAGCTCCATTGCTGATATACCTGCCGGAACCGGTATGGGCTCCTCTTCGTCTTTCACGGTCGGACTGCTGCATAATCTTTATGCAGTAAAACGGCAGTTTGTGACACACGAACAGCTGGCAAGAGAAGCATGTGAGATCGAGATCGGCCTGCTCAAGGAACCGATAGGTAAGCAAGACCAGTATGCTGTTGCTTTCGGCGGATTAAATGTCATCTCTTTCAATCCCGACGGTAGTGTCGTTGTTGAACCATTGTATATTAAAAATGAAGTTTATGAAGCATTGCAGGAAAACCTGCTTATGTTTTATACCGGTAATCAGCGCAAAGCTTCTGATATTCTGTCAGAACAGAAAAAAAATGCATCAAGGGAAGATAAGTTCAATATCCTGAAGTCGATGGTGACCCTTGTATCTGATCTTAAAGAATGCCTGTACAATGAAAACCTTGATGATTTCGGAAAAATTCTGCATGAGAACTGGATCCTGAAACAAAAACTGGCAGCACATATCAGCAACAGCGAGATCGGGGAGATGTACAGGACAGGTTTGAAGAATGGTGCCACAGGGGGAAAGTTGCTCGGTGCCGGTGGCGGTGGTTTTATGTTATTCTACTGTGAAAAAAACAAACAAATGAAACTTACTGAATCGTTGAAACATTGCAGAAAATTTGATTTTGCTTTCGAACGCGACGGTTCAAAACTTATTTATTTTGCCGATGAAAAATTCTGATTATACTGCCTATTTTGATAAAGTTGCAGCTACGCTTAAAAAGATTGACCAGGATATTCTTGAAAAACTGGTAAAGGTCATTCTTGAATGCCGCGACAGGGGTAATACCATTTATATCTTCGGAAACGGAGGAAGTGCCGCAACAGCCTCGCATGTCGCCGGTGATTTCATGAAAGGTATCTCTTACCAGCTTGAAAAACGTTTCAGGGTAATATGTCTTTGTGATAATATTCCGGGTACATCTGCCATATCCAATGATCTCACCTATGAGGATGTTTTCATCGAACCCCTGAAAAGTTTTGTGAATAAAAACGATGTTGTGATCGGAATTTCAGGCAGCGGGAACTCGGTCAATGTTATCAGGGCATTGGAATACGCCGTCGCAAAAGGTGCAACTACTGTTGCCATGGTTGGTTATAAAGGAGGCAAACTCAAAGATACCGCCGACATCGTGGTTCATGTTCCCGTCGATGATATGGAGGTTGCAGAGGATATCCATCTTATCATTTTTCATGCCATAAAGCAAAGCATTAACCGTCTCTTAAAGGGAGACCATTATTCAATGGGATCTAACTATGACCGGCGTGTGAAGTGAGCTCAAAACAAGCACTCTTTTATTGTACAGGCTATCTGATCCTGAAAGGTATCACAATATGTTTTTTACCATTGAATAGATCTCTTCAGGATTAATTCTGGCCATACAATGGTCGGGACCATGAGGGCAGGGCCTTCCGTAAAGCTTACCATCCACATTCTTATCGGAGTCTATGCACTCTTCGGTAAAGGGCAGCCGGCATGTACGGTCAGCTATGAGATGATGGTGTTCATCATATCCGTATCTCTCCCTTAATGTGGCACCCCAGAGCACAACGGCAGGTTTTTTCAGCATGTGGGCAGCATGCATGACAAGGTTATCCGAGGTAATTACCAGATCGCATCTTCTGAGAACATTGATTAATTGCCGGAGATCTGTCAGACCGAGCAATGAATAACTGTTGCGGATATGAACGTCCCTCAGCCTTCCGACCTGGAAGACAAAATAATGATCCATTTTAAGCTTTTCCACGAGTGCATGCCAGAGAAACGGAGGCATAACTTTCCTCGGGGAATCAGATGCCGGAGCTATGGCTATGCTGATGCTTTTCCAGGGGACAGCGTCTGTGAGTATGGAATCTTCAACCTCCATATCCGGAAGATAAAGTTTTTCTTCCACAGGGATATCCAGTCCGAAAGCTTTGGCTAATGTCTGGTATGCACGATGCACTCCCGGGCCCAGAATATCCATGCTCCAGTAGTCTACACTCACTATCTGTTCATCTTTTCCGGGATAGCCGATCTCTGATATGGCGGGATGACCTTTAAACACGGTCAGGTAATTGGTCCGCCTGATCAGGTTATACTTCCTGGCAGGATCCCGTTCAAGAACCTGTTTTAAAACCCCGGAGAGCATCAGCATGTCTCCAAAGCCACCGATCGGATTGATCCAGGGATATGAATCAGGCTGCTTCATTCTTCTCATTTAAGAAATTTATAAGGAAGTCCTTTACCATACTTATTCGCGCATGACACCAATTATCATCGAGCAGTTCATCATTTTGTGAGAAAGCATCCATGATGGTATTCCCAAAACAGGACGACCATAAACTGCAGCTATTGCAGTTCCTCACTTTACTTATATCATTCAACAGCTGATGATGATACTGGTTTGTTTTATGAACCATCTCTTCCATCGTTTCATTGAACAGGTTACCCAGTGGCATACCTGGTTTCTTATAATGACGATAGTCTCCTTCGGTGTCAATAACAACCGGTATTTCCTGACGGATATCTCCGGACAGGTTGTTGTTCAGCAATGACCGGGCTGTATCAGCCAGGCTGCTGTATGGTTCAACGGTGCTGATCCGGTCTTTTATCTGCCACCACAAAGGAAAGGTCTGTTGCAGGAACTCTTTAAAATCTTCCGGTGTAATATTCAGATCCTCAAGGGCAGCATCCCTTATCATCACCGGATTTACAGATACAGGGCCGTTCAGGTTGATGTTGGTAAGATAGTAAAACACATCTTCGGGAAGATCCAATGATTTTTTTGTAACCACGTAATTGATCCCGACATTGATATTCTTCTTCTCAAGAAGCATCAATGCTGCAAATAACTTATTCTTGTAAGCATGCCTGTCACCCGGCTTTTTCAGAAGCCTGACCGAATTATCCGGATCGATGCTGGTACCAATATTCTTAAGGTTAAGTGCCGTTAAAACCTGCAAAAAACTTTCGGTCAGCAGCGTAAGGTTGCTCTGGAAACTGTGTATGATCCGGTGACTGCACTCAGCACAATACGCTGTCTGGGTTTTTAACACGTTTCTGTAAAAGTCAATGCCCAATAACAATGGTTCTCCGCCATGCCACTGTATTTCAATAGTCTCATCATGATTGAGTTTGAGATACCGGCCGGCTTTACTGAAAAGATTTTTTAAGAATGACAGGTTCACCTTTCTGAGTTTTCTCGATTTATCAGTGAAACAATAGATGCAATCAGAATTGCACCGGTTAACCGTTTTCAAAACCAAAATGGGCATCCGGCAAACTGGTTAAGGTTTGAAGATTGAACCGGTGACGGGTTCAAAGTACTTCTCGATAAATCCCTTTTTAGCATAGCACCATTCACTCTTATGATTAAAATCCCTGTGTTTGGACCAGGCATCAAGCGGACACCCTCCATGACAGATCTCCCAGAAACGACATCCGGCACATTCCCCTTCCATTAATATCCTGTTTCTTTTCTCAAGCTGGTCTCTTTCCGGATGCCTGAGTATTTCGCTTATTTTGCTATCCCGGATATTACCATAATCGAGCAATTTCCAGTCAGATGATCTTCCGCATTGCGAAGTATCGCCCTCGGGCGAAATGTTTATATGATGGTAGGTGCAGCTGCCTGAATCTACACAGGCCAGGCTTCTGTGACCATGTATTATGTTATTCACAAGAGATTTGAATGGCTCTACATCCGGATAACGGTTCCGGTTTTCCCACCAGACCGGAAAAATTGCACCTAAAAACTCAACAAACTGCACAGGAGTTACAGACAGGTATTTTCTCTCTTCATCATATATCAGAACAGGATTAAAATTAACACCTCCCGTCAGAAGGAAATTGGTTAAAAAATAAAACACTCCCAGGGGATCTTTTAATGACATGCCGGTGACCACATATATCATTCCCCAGCCGATATCATATTTATCAAGTATTTTAAGTGCACGGATGAACTTTTTATTATAGGATAATGTGTCAATGTTTTTACCCGGGCCACGCATATGAGGTTCCGGATCGTAACTGGTCCCGACACTTTTGATCCCCATGGCATTAAAAATGCTCACAAATTCTTCTGTGAAACAGGTAAGGTTTGTCTGGATGGAATGACTAATCCTGTTCCCGGTATCAGGACAATAATTTTTCTGAAAATCAATAATATGCTTATAATAAGCTGCTCCCGGCAGCAATGGTTCACCTCCGTGCCACAGAAAATCCAGAGTTTCATCAGGATTATCAAGCAGGTATTCATTGGTTCTTTGAAACAGCAGCCTGATGATATCCAGTGACATGGTTTTTCCCGTGTTCTCTTTCCGGACGACATCACAATAACGGCAATTGGAATTGCACTTTTCTGTTACTTTTATAATTATGGTTGCCATATGAATTCTTCCTTTGTCGTGTTCTCTCTTTTCTTCAGATGCAGATCCACTGCCTCGAGAAATTCACTGAAAAAATCCCTGCAACCAGGATTATCTTTAATGGTATCTGCATATTTTCCAAGGCATATCCGCCAGCCTTTGCAGCAGGCACAGGGTGTTGGTTCCAGAAAGAATTCCTGCCACCGGTATAAATATTCCTTATAGGCTTTTTCCTGTGTAATACGGTCCAGCTTGTCAAGCTCCAGCAGGATACCGTTTACTGAATTCATTTGTTTACGGGAAAGAGCAAGCATACCCTCCCCGGTCAGATGAATGTATCTTGAAGCATCATCGAAGTACACAGCGCCATAATCAGTCCTGTTCTGCGGATGATAATAGCGGGTTACGTAACTGAAAGGTAATATCTCCCGGTGATTTACCACATTTAAAAGTGCATATGTCATCAGGTCTGTCAGTTCCTCCCAGTTCACTGTTTTACCATTGATGATGACGGCACAATAATAACCCAGTGATGAGAGAATCCTGATATCCCGGTAACAATTCTCATAGTCAGTCCTGAAATAAAACCGGATATTGAGCTTCTTAATGACGGAAGCCATTTTCAGAAAACTGCTTAACCTGCCCAGCGAAGGAGATACAATGGCAATGGGGAACTTGCTCCATTCAGGTTTATAAATGATATCGGACAATGATTTTTTGGTTTCATATATGACACAGTGAATGTGTATATGATGATCCCTCGCATCAGACTCCAGGTCATACAGCTTCGAAAGACTGTCCAGAAAAAACACAACAGACCGGTCCCTGATACGTTTAAGAATTTTCGGGTTGTAATCACATACCAAAAAGTGTTCAGCCATTTGATGCAAATTGATAGATTTCTTTCATTCTCACCGGATACTCATTCAGAAAACGGTTCAGGCTGTGCGCCTGGCATCCTCCCTTGCAGAGATCTTCTTCACGGTATTTGCAGTTGTCACATTCCTCATAAATCCCTCCTGATTCAACCCTGATCTTTCTGTGAATGTCTTCATAATAATCAAAAATTTCCCGGATGGAATTGAAGTCAAAGACCGACTTTTTATGAAAATCAGACAAAGGAAAACATGGCCAGAGGCTCATGTCGGGACCGATATCAATAACCGGGGCACACCCGAAATCATAATGACCCCCGGTATTCCGGTATAACCAGCCAAGCTGTTCATCGCTGAACCTGCAGAGCGGGAATCCGCAATCAAGACCGGGCTTTATCCTGAGCCGTTCCATCACCGGGACAAAAGAGTAAAACCTGTCTATGATCTTTTTGATGTCACCAGGCTGAATAAATTTATTCTTCTTCCCGGCAATAGGATGCGCAAGACCAACCCTGATAGTCCTGTTCAATCCGTATTCGTTTATATATTGAAAGATAAAACTTATATCGAAATCAAGCCTGTAAATATTAAAACCGGGGGTTATGCGTTCGCAGAAAGTACCCAGGAACCGTTTGATGCTCTCGGTTTCAGAAAGGCTCTGGGGTGTTGATTTCGGCTCGTTAAGATTAATGGTGAAAGATAACCTGTCAGGAGGAATACCGGAAAAAATGTTGCCTGCCTCACGAAGCTTGTCATCGCTCATAATACCGTTTGTAAAAACATTTATTCCGAAACCCCTTTCAAGAAGATATGCAATCATATCATTAAAATCGGGATGCAGTGTCGGTTCGCCACCCAGGATCTGAAATCTCTTTTCACCGGAAGTGGTGAAAAAATCAGCAAGATAAATCAGGTTTTCCCAGCTGATGATGTCTGAAGGTGCGGAATCTGATAAATGCTTTTTGGCAAAACAATAAGGACATGACCTGTTACAGGTTTGTGTGAACAGAACATTAGGCATTTGAAAAATTATCAGGTAAAATAACTATTTTCCGCTGGAGTAAGTACTTCCGTAACTACTATACCTTGAAGAACAATAATAACTGTAATAATAAAGACTACCCCGTCCGCTGCAATACTGGCTGTAGTAACCACTACTATATTTGCTGCTGTACTTGCTGCTGTAACTGCTGCTGTAACTGCTGCTGTAACTGCTGCTGTATCCACTGTTGTATCCGCTGTTGTATCCGCTGTTGTAACTGCTGCTGTATCCGCCACTGCTGTAAGCACTGTTATAACCGCTGCTGTAACCGCTTCCATAACCGCTGTTATAAAGACTGGAGTACTGGTTGCTGGAATACCAGCTTGAATAGTATTCATCCTCATCAGGCTCACACCTGTTAAATACCAGCAGTGCCGTTCCGGAACCTGCTGCAATCATCGCCATGCGCCTGATAGCTTCACGTCTTGATGTTTTTTTCTGATTGTTCGCGGATTTGCGTTGTTCTGAGTTTTTCATAACGGTGGGTATAGGTGGTCAATTATTTTGCAATATAATCAAAATTAAACAATCCCGGATAAGTTTTCGTGTTTTTTTACCTGCCAGCCTGTCTCTGCAGATTCATCGTGACCAATCCTCCAGCCTGTAAGAAAAAAGAATCCTGCCGGTGGCTGGTTATACCGGCAGGGTTGAAAACCAAAAAGATTTACGGTAACCTTTTATTCTTTTCCCTTTTTCTGCTCTTTCTGCTCTCTTTCCTCTCTTTTCTGCTTCATGTCCATCATCTTTTCCATAAGGTCAGGAGCTTTCTCCAGCAATGTCTGTAAACCTTTCTTCTGGTCAGAAGGGATAAAATAAATCTCATCTCCCTTTGTAACCAGGAATCCCACAGGTGTGATGCCGATGCCTCCGCCTGCACCCACACCTTTTCCTTTGCCATGATGCCTTTTGTTCTCATCACCTTCTCCGTTACCTCCGCCATATCCCAGTCCGACTTTGATGACCGGCTTGCAGGTGAACTCTCCAAACTTGAATTCATCACCCAGTACAGTATCGGTTTTGGCAATGCCTTTCAGATTTTCGGATAATTTATCCAGTAACTGTTCAAAATTTGTTTCCATGATTGTTTGTATTTATCGGTTAAACATAAAATGCCTGATTGTGATATAGATGATCCTTGCCAGATAAGACTGCAGGATAACATACAATTCATTATGATCGTTGAAATTCACTGACAGGTTAACACGATCGCTGCTCAGATAACATGCCGCAGGTATCAGTTGCGCGTTGAGCGGGTAATCTCCCGTATCGATGTCCAGCCTGAGTTTCCTCAGCCGGAAAGCCTTTATAACATTGATTGCAAACAATAAATTATCAATCCCGTATCTTCTCTTCAAAAAGCCTGCGGATGTTCTTGGATGCTTTTCATCAGTTTTTTTAAGTTGTTTATGAGGCTTGAAGAAAGGAACACTGAACCTGAACAGAAAGATTGAATACCTCATTTTCCAGCCGGTTTCAGCCTTCAGTACCCTTAAACTAAAAACACCCGGAAGCCTGAGACAGTAGTGGTTTTTATCCGTATCTATCTTGAATGTTACCGGGAAAAATAAAATATACCCGGATACTGCTATAATGATGATTGATATGATTAGACCGGCACTCATTTTTGATCAGCTATCAGTTTTGTGAACAAAAATAAGGTAAGTACATGCATGATAACAGCAGAAGTAGGCAGGAGGAAGAATAGATAAGGTAAATGACCGGCAGGAACCGGTGAAATTATTCTTTCAGTATTTTCGCTCTCTCAATCTCCTTCTTTCCAAATACAATTCGTCTGAAGATATTGTATATCAATCCTGCGCCGTAACAGACCAGAAATCCGTATGCTGCAAAAACGCTCAGGATACCGGCTACAGGGTTCCTGTTGCGAAAAGATGCATCGGTAAATACGGCAAGGGCGTATAATAAAAGTGTAGCTAAAAACAGTGTAAACAGCATTTTGCTGAAAAAGACAGCCGTGATACCTGCCAGCAGGTAGATCAGAAAAAACAGAGGAACCAGATAGGTTATTTTCAGTGCTTCCCGGTGCCTCAGGAACAGGTCTGTTCTTGCCTTGCCATACATAAACATCTGCACCAGAAACTTATAAAGGCTTGTTTTCCGTTTATGATAGACATAAGCACCGGGAATCAGCGCAGTTTTAAATCCCGCTTTGTAAAACCGCATGCTGAGATCGATGTCTTCGGCTACCTTCATGCCACTGTATCCGCCTACGGTATCAAAAGCCTTTCGGGCAACACCCATGTTAAAACTGCGTGGATGGAACCTGCCTATTCTTTTTGCTTTGCCCCTGATGCCGCCAGTGGTAAGAAATGAGGTCATTACATAATTAATCGCTTTCTGTGTCGCGGAGAAATCTTCGGATGCAGCATCCGGTCCGCCAAAAACATCTGGTTTGTTAAGGCTTATATACTTTTCTATTTCGGTAAAATACAAAGGAGGTATGATACAGTCAGAATCAATAAATACAACATAATCGCCCTTTGACTTCCCCACCCCGAGGTTACGTGATTCGCTGATTCCCAACCCTTTCTTATAAATGAATTTCAGGTTAAGCTTATCCAGATATCTGTCTGTCACCTGTTTGACCGAGTCGTCAGGTGTCGCATCAACCACAATGATCTCGAAATCTTTATACTCCTGTCCGGTAAGGCTGTCAAGAAATTCTTTCACGTCACCGGGCCGGCCATATGTAGGTAATACAACTGAATAATACACCAATCAGCTTTGTTTAAAGGTTATGTTAATCTTCAGATCTCTTTCTCAATCTGGTAAGCATTCCTTTCGGCAGAGCTCCTGGAGACCAGTTCACCCAAAAAGCCGGTCAGAAAAAGCTGTGTGCCCAGGATCATGGTTGTCAGTGCAATATAGAAATACGGGCTCTGGGTAACAAGCCTGGCCGGCAGGTTGTGATGAATGGCCACCAGTTTATTGATGCCCAGGTAAGCTGCAAGCACAAAACCGAGCAGGAACATAATCATTCCCAGAGTGCCGAAAAGATGCAATGGCTGCTTGCCATACCTGGTGATGAACATGACCGATAACAGATCAAGCGGACCGCGGATAAATCTCCGGATGCCGAATTTGGATGTTCCGTATCTCCGCTCCTGGTGCATGACCTCTTTTTCACCGATTTTATTAAATCCGGCCCATTTTACCAGAACAGGAATGTACCTGTGCATCTCGCCATATACCTCTATGCTCTTAATAACCCTGCTTTTATATGCCTTCAAACCGCAATTGAAGTCATGCAGCCCGATACCGCTTATCATCCTGGCAGTCCGGTTATAAAACCTGCTGGGAAGCTTTTTGGTGAATAACGGATCGTGCCTTTTGCGCTTCCAGCCTGAGACCATATCGTAATTCTCTCCGGATATCATTTTATAAAGAACAGGGATCTCTTCCGGGCTATCCTGCAGGTCGGCATCCATGGTGATGACCACATTGCCGCTGGCTGCCCTGAATCCGCAATACAAAGCTGCAGACTTTCCATAGTTTCGCCTGAACTTAATCCCCTTGATGTGCGAATTTGCTGAAGCGTGCTGCTCGATGACAGTCCACGAGTCAT
This sequence comes from Bacteroidales bacterium, assembly GCA_016933335.1. Taxonomy (GTDB): domain Bacteria; phylum Bacteroidota; class Bacteroidia; order Bacteroidales; family UBA10428; genus JAFGPL01. The sequence continues at coordinate 39,203 of JAFGBD010000012.1, forward strand.
CGGCACTTCCGTCATCTATCAGCAGTATTTCATAACTGAATTTATTCTCGTCCATCACCTTTACAATCCAGCCAATCAGTTCAGGCAGCGATTCTGCTTCGTTCAGCAAAGGGATTATAACAGATATATCCATCAGGTGTATCGGAATTTTATTAATTACTGTTCTGCCTGGAAAGGATTTGGCTCTCTCTTAACAAAGGCAGCAAGGATCAATGACAGGATTGCACCGAAAATGATTGTCATAATAAATGCCATAACGGAAATCATCGTCGGTGTCATGAATTTGCGCGACATTTCCATCGATTGCTCAACCATGTCGTCAGGCATTCCTCTCGATAATAACCTTTCTTCACCTATCTGAACCATTTTATCAATCAGTTCAGGTGAAATAACAGTGAATTGAATGTAGGCAAATATGGAAGATATCAATCCGGAAATGATACAGACAAGTAATCCGATTACAAAAGCATTTCCAAAACTCAAGGCCCCCTGGTTAACATTATCACGGTACATTTTCATGGCATAAAAGACAATTACTATGGTTATCAGCCATGAAACATAACCCAGTGCCCTGTTTGTTGAAAGATTTAAAAAATACAATATAAGTGTATAAACAATGAGAACGATTCCCAGTATTACACCCCATGTGAGGGAATGATTAAAAAGCGTCGTTTTCTTTTCCATAATTGGTTTTATTAAGGTTTAGGCAACAAATATATAAGATTTTTATGACGGGAGGAATAAATAGCCAATCTTTTGCAGATAGGATTAGAATTCATAACTTTGCCACCGGGTAAGTCTTATACGGCCAGCTCCCGCTGAACTCCCCCAGGTCCGGAAGGAAGCAAGGGTAGGCGGTTGTAGCGGCGCGATATAAGTAGCTTACCCTTTTTTTATGACTGTTTTTACGAAGCTGTCTCAGAATTAGTGTAAATGTTTTTATGAAACTGTCTCAGAATTAATGTAAATGTTTTTACGAAGCTGTCTCAGAATTAATGTAAATGTTTTTACGAAGCTGTCTCAGAATTAGTGTATTTTTACGAGGCTGATATATAAGGTAAAAGCATCCTCTTTTTCTTGATTTTATCCATACCCCCCAACCGAGAACACCATTAAATTTTCAGTTTTTCAGAGGATAACTGACTTTTTATACATCTCCCCTGTATTTTAAGTAGATTGAATTGCAAAAGCAATATGGCCAGGTATAAAAATAAATGATTTCTCAAGCTGCAAGTACCCGCACCTGGAACAGCATTCAATGTTAAATTATTCTTAAGTATGGCTGAAATTGGAATGAATATGTTAAATTTGAGTTAGGTTATAAGTCTTATTTATCATTTTGGGGTCACTGTTTGACATAAAAGGCGATCTGCAGGCTGAAATTCAATGTTTATTGAGTAAATATCTGTCAGTCATTGAACAGAACAGCAGTGTAAACTCCGGGAATATTGAAGAATCTGTTCATAATATCAGAAAAACCATTAAAAAAATACGGGCTGTTTTTAAATTGATCAGAGATGAGATCGGTTACAGCACTTACCTGAGAGAAAACGATTTTTACCGCGATATTGGCAGACAACTTTCTGAATGCAGGAATCTGGATGTATATCTCAGTGTGGCCATGCATCTCGATCAAAAATTTACCCTTGAGTTAAATTATAGCTGTTTCAGACATTTGATCTTACAAATCAGGAACCAGAAAGCAACATATATAAATCAGCTCCTCAGACCCGAAGGTTTTTTTTCTGAAATAACTCAAAAGATGGTCATTGCCAAATCCGGCATTGAAAAAATAAAAATCCGGGAGAATTCTTTTGATGCCCTGCTGAACGGATTAAGGAATTCATATAAAAAAAGCAGGAAAGCCCTTGATGGTTGTCTGAATGATCCGATAAAACAGAATGCACACCGGCTCAGAAAAACACTTAAAAACATATGGTACCAGGTCCGTATCTTAAATCCGGTCTACCCTCCGGTCTTCGATGCATATGAAAAATCGCTCAAATCGACAACAGAAATACTCGGCGAAGTAAATGATTTTGCTGAATTTAAGACCTGGTTGAATAATTCCTCTGCCAGAGGCCTGAACCGCAGTAACCGTGCAATTATAAATACTATGCTGGATGATCTGCAAAATGAAAGACTGTCAGCTGCATTGCCGGAAATACAGATGGCACTGATTGAAACAACGTCGCAGTTCATTAAACGGATAGGCGGTTACTGGAATGTTATCCTGAATAATCACCGGAATATAATGTTTGCCGAAGCAGAAAAAGTAAAAACCTTAAATAAATTAAATGTATGAAAGATGATGCATCATTAAAAATGTTTGCAAGGGTAAGCGAAACCCTTGAGAAAAATCTGGTAAAATGGGATGGTATAATTGCCCTCCGGGAAATCTATGATGAGTTTATGAAAAATTTTGTTAAGCTTAAAAAATTGTCTGAAAAGCAGATTAAAAGACCGGCCACCCTGCTCAATGAAAAAAACAAACTTCTGAATCAACTGGCTGAAAAGGTCATACCTGTGGCAAATATACTTGAAGTATACAGAACCGATCATGTGAAAAAAAATATCAGGCCGGTAAAAATAACACGTAATAAACTGCTGAATTCAAAGGATCCGGTTGTATTAAAAAAATGCGGATATGTACTTAAAAAAAGCAGGAAATTGTTTAACAAAGCCAATAAAAATGCCCAAAGGATAAACAGTAAAGATGGGAAAACAAATATTTTAAGCTATGGATTGGTTGGAAACATGATTCATGAGCTTGAGGAATCTTATGAAAAGTTCAAAACAGAATCAGACTATGTTGGAAGTATCATAAACCAGGAAAAAAAGATCACAGGAAAAATGAAATCCCTGGTCAGTAAGAATAAAAAGCTGTTGTCCAAAAAGCTTGATAAATTAATGGTATTATTCGAATCGAAAGATCCTGAGTTTCATCAATTGTACAACCAATCGAGAGAAGCACCAACTCCGGAAACTCAAAAACGGCCGAAAACGGTCGGACGACCAGTAAAAATCCAACCACAACAGGCCCGTCAAAGAAAAACACAAAGCAGGAGAAGGAAACCAACACCAAAAAGAAAACCTGCAAAACCTTAATTAAAGATCATAAGAAAGGCCGGACTTTTAATTTGGCACAGATGAATGTCTTAACATAAAATTAATATGCCGGACCGTCTTCCGGAGGAAAAGAGAATAAGGTTTCTAAATATCAAATCATTCTTTAAACTTGTAGCCAACGCCTTTTACGGTAGAGATATGCTCATCCCCTATCTTTTCCCTGAGCTTTCTGATATGTACATCGATTGTCCGGTCACCCACAATCACATCGTCACCCCATACCTGGCTGAAAATATCATCCCGTGTAAAAACTTTGCCAGGCTTTGATGATATGAGCAATAATAATTCAAACTCCTTTTTAGGGAGTACCAGGTCCCTGTTATTTACCGAGACAATGTATTTTTCCCTGTCAATAACCAGATTACCTCTCTTAATCTTACCCGCCTGTTCCTGTGAATCAGGTTCAAGGGTATATTTACCATATCTTTTAAGAAGGGCTCTGATCCGGCTTACCAGTACTTTTGGTTTGACCGGTTTGGTAATATAATCATCGCCACCTGCCTCAAAACCTGCAATCTGTGAATAATCCTCTCCTCTGGCGGTCAGAAATGCAATGATTGTTTTGTTGAGTTTTGGCAGTGCCCTCAACTTTTCACATGTTTCAATCCCATCCATCTCAGGCATCATGATATCGAGCAGGATCAGATGAGGATTGTGTTTTCGTGCAAGCTCAATGCCTTCGCGGCCATTTAATGCAGAAAATATTTCGTAACCTTCTTTTTTCAGATTGTAGGTAAGAAACTCAATGATATCAGATTCATCATCAATGACAAGTATTTTGTATGCATCATCTCTCATTTGAACTGATGGTTTTGAGCACCAATTTACAAATATAACCTGACAATCGATGATAAAAAAACATAATAAACTGAACCCGCTTTGCCAATTCCTTCATGTCATCAGATGTTTTCCTATAATGGCTCTTTTCAGACCGGTATTAACATAAAATTAATCTATTAATAATATTCAGATTACTTCATCCAGACCTTTTTAATCTACTTTTCGGTTTTAAGTTTTTAATGACTTTTTCGATTATAACATATTGATATTTAATCTTTTTCAAAATCATTAATATTGAAATGATAAGGATAATTGTTGTTTTTCTGACGTTGGTATTTAGTAATATATTTCATACTTACAGTCAGCAGGGGATATTGATGGGGAAGGTTACAGATGCAGAAACCGGCGAGGAATTAATTGGTGCTGCAATTATCATAAAAGGAACCACAAAAGGCACAATCACCGATTTTGATGGTAACTATATTTTGGATAATGTATCCTCAGGCAAACAAATCATCCTTTGTTCCTATATCTCATATGAGACAGAAGAAGTTGAAGTTGAGATTGCTGATGATAAAACTGTAAATGTCAGTTTCGAATTAAGATCTTCCGAGGTAAGCCTTGAAGAAGTGCAGATTATTGGCAGGAAGAACAGGGAATCGGAGAATCTGTTGCTTATTGAGCAAAAAAAGGCCGCTGTAGCTGTTGAAAGCATCGGGGCAAGGGAACTATCCGCCAAAGGTGCTTCAGATGCCGTCGATGCTGCAACAAAAATCACCGGTATTACCAAACAGGAAGGAACTAAAACATTAAACATCAGAGGTTTAGGTGACAGGTATAATTCAACAACACTGAACGGACTGCCCATACCTTCCAATAACGCCGAGACAAAAAATATTGATTTGAAAATTTTTACGACTGATATCATAGAATACATATCGGTAGAAAAGATATTTACGGCCAATTTATATGCAGATTTTGCAGGTGCCAATGTGAATATCAGCTCCAGGCAATTTACCGGAAGACCTTTTCTTAATATTGATCTGAAAACAGGTACCAATACAGGTGTCTTTGATGCAGCGCAGTTTTACTTGCAGGACGGACCCGGATTCTGGGGATTCAATGATTTTGAGCCAACATACTCTCTTCAGAGATACAGCTTTGAAACCAACTGGAATCCGGTTGAAAGAAACAGTGCACCAAACCTGGGCTTTGGAATTTCCGGAGGAAGGTCATTTGCATTTCCCGGTTCAAAACTTAATGCTTTCTATACACTCTCATATGACAATGAGTACAGTTACAGTGATTATATGGAAAGACGTGTAAACGGAAGCAACCGGATAAGGAAAGACCTTGAAGGAGAACAATACAATTTTGAAACCCAGACCACCGGAATGATAAACCTGAACCTGGATATGAGAAAGCATAACCTCTATTACAATTTTGCTTTGCTGAATTCATCCGACCAGGAATTGAAAAACCTCAACGGTTTTATTCAGGACCTTGCAGAAACAGGAGGTCTGGTAAGAAGGTCAGACTTTGAAAGAACCACTTTAATTATCAACCAGCTTTTAGGCAGGCATGATTTCAATAAAAACATACTTAAATGGGGTATATCATATAATAATGTAACAAATAAAATTCCGGACAGGAGACATCTGACCCTTTCCAACATTCACAATGGTGTTGAAAACGAAACGTTCAAGCATTTCACCAATGATAATGAATCGGATTATTTCCGTTACTTCCATGAATTGACAGAAAATGAGTATGCTGCAAATATAAGCCTGGAAAAATCCTTTGGTCAGGGTTCTGGGGAAAATAATGCAAGCGGACAGTTAACTTTCGGGTATACAGGTAAATATAAAAAACGCAATTTCGAAGCCACTCAGTTTAATCATGATATCTATCACCAGGCCAGAAAAGATTCTTTTTTCATGAATCAGGATTATTATTGGGTTTATGTTAACATATGGGATATTGATGCTTTCCTTAATGACGAGAATCTGCAAAACAATGAATTCTATATCAGGACATTCTTTGGCAATACCATAAGGCCGCAAACGTACATAGGCACACAAATTATTAACGGTGTCTATGGTTTGCTTGAATACAGCATTGCACCAAGGTTACTGGCAACGTTTGGCTCCAGGTTTGAATATGTTTACCAGTCTGTGGAGTACGTGACATCAGAAAATCCAATTGGAGGAAACGGCGACTTTTCAGAACTGAACATACTGCCAGGTTTTTCATTGAAATACATCATAAATGATAAAAACAATTTAAGGCTTGCAGCCAGCAAAACCTATGTTCTGCCGCAGTTTACCGAGATGGCATTGTTCCTGTTTGAAGGAATCACTGAAACATCTGTTGGCAATCCCAGAATATACTTGTCAAAAGTCTATAACCTGGATTTAAAGTGGGAGATGTTTCCGGGACCCGGAGAACTTTTTTCAGCCACCCCGTTTGGCAAATATATCATTGACCCGATGAACAAATTTGTGATGACTGGTGCGGCAAACGACTTTACATATGCAAATACCGGTGACTGGGCTTATATATACGGAGCTGAGCTGGAAGCAAAAAAAGACATTTTCAATTTCAAAACGACCAATGGCACAGGAAAGCTTTTCGGTTCAGCCAATTTTACCTTAATGAAAACATTGCAGGAACTGGATGAAGAGAAGATCGCTACCGAGACAGTAACCTCAGACGGTTATGTTATCAATGCAAATTTTAATACCAAAACCGATGTTTTACAGGGAGCTGCTCCGCTGATCGCAAATGCAGCTTTCGGTTATAGTTCTGACTGGAATGAAAGAAGAAATTCCTTCACCTCCACCATTGTTTACAATTATGTATCTGACAGGGTTTACCTTATCGGGGCCAATAGTTTTGGCAACCAGGTAGATAAAGAAGTGCATACAGTCGATCTTATCATAAAGGCCAGGTTCAGTAATCTGGGAATAGGCCTTTCAGCAAAGAATTTACTGGACCCGGATATTCAAAGAATACAGGAAAATGAAACCCGCAGTCTCCTGGTTCGATCCTATAAACGCGGAATAAAGTTCAGCTTTGATATATCCTGTAAATTCTGATTTACTTACGAATAAAGAATATTATTAAATGTATAACTAAAATTAATAAAATGAGAAAGAATTATTTGTTTTTGCTGGTTTCAATCCTTATGGGATTCAGCTTGATTTTAACTTCATGTGAAAAGGATGATGATCCTGTCATACCTGGTGATGATCCGGAAGATTTTCAGGGAGAAATCACAGGTGCTGTAACACTGGATGCTGCTGCCAAATATGTTTTAACAGGAGCACTGGTTGTAAAGGACGGAGGAACTTTAAACATCCCCGCCGGGACAGTTATCGAGGCAGTTGGTGGTCAGATTGCCTATATTGCCGTTGCACAGGGTGGTAAAATCTATGTGAATGGCACAGCAACGAGTCCGGTGGTGATGACCTGTTCGGACAAAACACCCGGTTCGTGGGGTGGTCTGGTCATCTGCGGCAAAGCTCCGACAAACAAGGCTGATGCAGGTACTGCCGGTGCTGAGGTCTCAGGGCTTCCTTACGGTGGAACTGTCGCTGATGATAACTCCGGATCCATCAAATATTTACGTGTTGAATATACCGGCTTTAACTATAGCGACACCAAACAGTTTAACGGAGTCTCATTTTTTGGTGTGGGTTCCGGTACTACTGTCGACTATGTTGTTTCATACAATGGAAAGGACGATGGCATTGAATTCTTCGGTGGTACGGTGAATGCTTCTCACCTTGTATCTGTCGGAAGTGATGATGATGGTATTGACTATGCCGACGGCTGGTCCGGTACCGGTGAATACTGGGTTGCTATCAACTCAACCAAGTCGGGTATTGAAGGATCCAATAATGGTGATGATGGAGCTGCCACACCAATGACAGATGCTACCCTGAGGAATATTACTGTTTATGGCATGGGTGAGAAACCTTTTTATCTGAAAGAGGGTGCCGGGAAGGTTAACCTCGATAACATTGTGATCGGTGGTCTGGTTGATACAAAGCAACAGCCTATGTTCTATGCCGATGATGATGATACTGATGCACTGGCCAGGATAGCTGCCGGTGATATTGTCATTACAAATGTTAAATTTCTTGATCTTCAGGCCGGTCAGACACAGGCTTATACTGGTCTGACATATACAGAAAACGCTGCTGCAACCGGTGCCGGAAATGGTATTAATAAGCCCGGCTGGATGCCGGATGCATTGAATACTGTCGATGCCAGTACCAAAGTGATCGATTAATATATTTGTGGATGTCATCATAAGCCTTCTCATGACGATTCGATGAGAAGGCTTTTTTCCCGTTTTAATAATCAATAAACAGGTTCTTAGTATCCGTGGTAAAGGTTATTTTCTTTGAATCATATATTGATAAATATGCATAGTCATCAATCTTTCAACTATTTTATGCTATAACTTTTGCTATTTTTGTCAGATGTATTGTGAATAAACTATTAAGGACAAGACTACGGATCAATGCCTGATTATTAAAATTGAATGAAAAGAATGTCTTCTTTAAATAAGAGTAGGAATATGAAATTGAATGATTATTACATGTCTGCCATATTTATCTTATTATTTGTTTCTTTTAATCTGCAGATCAAAGCGCAAATAACAATAAGTGAAGATGGATTATACTATGATGAGTCAGAAAGGCTGTTTAACGGGGTTTATGCCGAAGAATACCCTGACGGAACCATAAAGACCCAGATGTCTGTAAGCAACGGCAGAAAAAACGGGCTGATGAGAATATATTATCCTGACGGATCGATCAATGAGCTTAGAATGTACAAGGATGATATGATGCACGGTACCTGGGTAACGTGGAACACAAACGGAATTAAAACAGCTGAAGCGAATTATTGCGATGATAAGAAAAACGGAAAGTGGTATATCTGGGATGAGAATGGAACTCTGAGATATGATATGACCTATTTTAATGGCAGCAAAGCCGGCACCTGGAGAATGTGGAACGAAAAGGGTGAGTTGATCTCAACCAGGGAATTTCCTCTTGATACCAGTCCGAAAGAAGAATAGAAATCGTGGCTTAAACAGCCCTTCTTCTTTAAAAAGTTACCGGTAAACAAAAAGATGATATAAAGGCAAAAATGGCCGGTGTTACTTCTCAAAAGGATTTATGCAAATTTGATGAATTGTCTGATCCAACCTGATTAACATATCAAATACTAAAAAATAAAAAGCTGGTGTTCCTGAGAAATAAGATACACCAGCCTTGATATTTATATTACTCACCCTAACAGTATCATTATAAGTTTTCAAGCTCAACCTCGATGTTATTGCCGTTACCAGGAGCGAGCTTCACTTTATTGCTGCTTTGCTTATAAGATATTAACGCTGCTTCAAGCTCATATATACCGGGTATCACATCCTGAATTTCGAATTTGCCCTCAAGATCGGTATAAACCACCTGGCTGATACCTGAGAATCTGATGGTAACACCGGCAAGCGATTCACCAGTTTCTTTATCAACGACCATTCCAGCAACCGATGTTGTGCTTTTGCTCTTTGGTGCTGACGGATTTTCCTTTTCAACAGAAAAAGCCACTGAACTGATTAATAAACCTGCAATGACTGATAAAACGATTCGTTTCATATTTAAAAGTATTATTTGTATGGTACAAATTTATATGATCATTTTGACAGGAATGTTAGAATTATGTAATCATTGTGTTAAGTCTACCTTAAGAAAACGTTAAGAAATGTTTACAAATAATTAAGATTGCCTTGCTGAAGCATGAAGTGTGTGTTATTGCAAATTTTCAGGGAAGAAACCTACAATAAGAAGATGTAATGGTGATGTTAATGAATGGATATCGCCTTCTTTGCATCAATATCTCCCAGCCATATCCTGCCGTTTTCTCTTTCAAGGTCTTCCCTGTTTTCAACCTGATATCCTAAACCGGGAAAGCGGAAATGTGCATTGTGCTGTCCACCGGGAACGGCATCAAACTGGTCGTAAAACAGGATATACGATTTCTTCTGGTTATGCCTGACAAGGTCCATCCACCCTAAATCCCAGCTGTCATAGGGTTCAGGATGTTTTGGTTCGATATGATGTCCATACGACTGGTGATCGATATTATCAAGAATTCTCAATCCGTTTGTGAAATAGTGGAACAGTCTCTTACCCATTTTATCCGGACTAAGAATATAATAATTAAAGGAATCATCATTTGTAATGGTAACTTTCAAGGCCAGACTGCATGATGCGGAAATTTATCAACGGGAAAGACTGTCAGCTGCTGATAAATCAACGATATCCTTTATTCTTGATTCCGGCGTTACAACAATGCCGGTAAGCTTTCCGTCAATCAACTGACCTTCAACAACCGTGTTATAAGGTGCATGTAATTTAAAGTCAACGTCCCACTCTTTTGGCCATGCAGGGAACAAATATATTTTTTCCCCGACAGCCTGCATCAGCATCTCCTGCAGTCCGATCATTCCGCTTCCTCCCCAGTTATGATCGGGCACCCAGTCATGGCCCGGTCCCCAGAATGCCGGGAAACGCCGGCCGGAATCCGACAGCTTTTTTACGGTTATCTCCTTTGCCTCACCGGTCTGTCCGAGACGCGCACAAAAAATAGCATCCTGGTGCCAGCTGATGAAGTCTTTCTGCCCGGGCTTTTCATAACCGTATTTCCATGTATTAACCGCAACTTCCATATCAGACCTGCCAATACCATATAATCCATACGGATATACAGGGTACAGCTGGGGCAGCTCAATGTTGTTGATCCTTTCATACCGATCGGCAGGGGCAATGGTATGGTATCCGTTCATCACCCTGAAACTGACGGGCGGAATGCGTTTGAGATATTCTTTGTAATAAATCTGCCTTTCTTCAGGCAGGTACTTTTCAGAGATCTGCAGAAGTCTGCTTATCACCGAATTCAAAGCTGTGATTGTAGAAACCGGGTTGGTGGCCATTTTATAGGTTTCACATGCGGTGCCGGGATAGATGACCAGGTGGCCGTTTTCATCAAGCGCTTTGGTGGTCCTTTTCATCGACAGGTACCGGTAATGCTCATCAAAAAAAACCAGGCAGCTTTCGATCAGGGGAATGTATTTGCTGATATCGTTGCCGTTGTATCTCTCATACTCCAGTATCATAAAGCAGAATTCCAGGGCCGTGTCCCACTGGTATTCCACCCATGAGTTATACTGAACGCCGGGATCATAGCCGGCAGGACGGTTCCACCCGTATTCAAAGGCCACCGGGAGGGCAAAGCTTTCGATCTGCTCGGTGAAACTGGCTCCGTTGTGCCCCCAGTAAACCTTTGTACGGAGCTCGGCATTTTTCAATGGCCTCAGGTAAAAATCAAACTGCGGGAGCATCATGTCGCAATCGCCGCTTTTGAGCATGGGCCAGTAGACCAGCCGCTGGTTCTGGGCCGTAAAGCTTCCACCTCCCCACCGGCGGTAATCAGCATTGTATTTCATCCTGTCATCCACAAATTCCGGATCATAAGTAAACAAACCTCCGTTGAATTTGGTGGGATATTCCCCGTATGCATTGCAACCGAGCTGGTACCTGAAGAGCTGGTAGTTTCTTCCAACGGACCATGCAGTGCTGTCATTGCCGGCTGATGATGGTTTGATGATAATATGGCTCCTGTTCCAGAAATCCTGCCACCATCTCAGCGTATTTTGTCTCGCATCGACACTGGTCTTTTCATATTCATCTGCCAGGCTGTAAAGACCGCCGAGCCAGTCTTCAAGGGTTTCAGACTGACCGATATGAAGATATATTTTTATGGAGTGCTTCAGTGAAGGTTCTGCGCTTCTGATCTTCCATGCCATATAATCAGCACTGGCATATCTTCCCTGGCCTGTTCCTGCCGGTTCCATGTTTTTTCCACGTACCAGGCATCCGAAAATCAGGTTCTTTGTGGGATTCCACATCTGCTCCTTTACCCCGGCCAGGCCCTGTTGCTCAAGGCACAGGTCAAATGCATCGGGCATATCACCGTCATTGCGGTGAAAAGAAAGAATATCCCCTGCCCTGAATGCAGTGGAATCTTTCCTGACCATTGCCTTGACAGGGGCGCCCACAAATGAGCGGTTGTTGTCGGTTTCCCTGCCTGTCATTTCGCGGTTTTTCGTGCGCCATGATTCGTAAGCCGCTTCGACGGCTACCGGTTTTCCGCTCTCAATGTTAACATGAATAACCGGATTAAAAACATCCACCCATATTTCCACTTTAGCCGGCTGTCCGCCTGTTTCGCCGGTTATCTCCACATATCCTTCCCTCAGCTTCAGCGTCTGGCTGAACGGTGCATCAGTTTCAAACGGATTTGGACTGATCCTGATCCGCATCCTGCCCGATTTCATGAAACCGTTGTTCTCATCAAATGCCCCGCTTCGCGACATGTAAAAGAGAATATCTCCATCCTCCACCCATACATTGCACCCGATATCCCCTCCCCCGACGGGCATTGATCCGGATGAGTTTTCACTCTGGGATGTCCAGGTGATGTTGTACTGGCTGAACCGGTCATTCGTGCTTTGTGACTGAATAAAAGAACTGATAATCAAGCTCAACACAAGTAATCGTGTTCGTTGGAGGTATTCTGATATTATTTTCATAATTGCACTGACAGGTTGAATTAATTATTATCTGATAAATATACGAATAGAAGAGTATTTAAATATACGAATAGAAGATTATTAATACATAACGAAATTCCGTTACTCTACCAATTTTAAACCCGGTTTACCTGAACAAAAAAATACAATACCGGTTGTTCAGTAAGCAAAAGATTAGTTTCTTTGATGTTTTAACCTTGAATACTTATTAATTGTTATTTTTAAAACAAAAAACACATTCATGAAACAGGTATGGCATTTTCTATTGGTACTGTGTCTTTTTTACAATTTCAATATTACTCAGACATTTGCCGGTAAAGGAGAGCATTCAGATTCGGTTCAGAACATAAGCAATGGCGAATTCATTACCAGGATTAACGGCCTTAAGCTTTGGTACAAAGTCTCGGGTAACGGGCCCGTATGTATCATGCCTTCTGAGGGATGGGGACCTGGCAGCGACATCTATTCTGAAAGCCTTAAAGAGCTTGAAAAAATTTTTACAATGGTTTACCTTGATACACGCGGATCAGGCCGTTCAGAGGATCCGGAAATGGAACAGTATACCCTTGCCAACTTTGTTTCGGACATCGAAGGAATCCGTAAACATCTCGGTGTAAAAAAAACCTGGTTAATGGGACACAGCAGGGCAGGAGTGCTGATACTGGAATATGCATTGACGTACCCTGATAAAACAAACGGGATTATTTTGATCAATTCCGCTGTCGGTTACATCCTGCCACCACAGGAACTGAAAAGAAGAGTCATGGCAAAGGAAGATGAGCCCTGGTATCAGGAGGCGACCAGCTATATAGGCAAAAAGCCTGAAAATGCAGAAGATCTGAATAAAGGTATGCAAAAAGTAATGCCTTTCTACTTTCATTCGACAGCAAACTATGAAAAGAACAGGGAATTGTTGAAACAACAAAAACTGTCTTTCCATGCCTACCTTGGACAACAAAACTGGTGGAATGCGGACAGGGAAGTATCATCCCGCTTATCGGAAATCGAAACACCTGTCCTGATAGTTGTGGGAATCAATGATTTTATCTGCAGTCTTGATGCCGCACAATACCTGCATCTGGAATTACCCGGTTCAAAATTGCTGGCTATTGAAAATGCCGGCCATTTCCCCTGGCTGGAACAGTCTTACAAGTTTTATAAAGGAATTGAGAAATTCCTGCCAAAACTGGGCTATAAGAGTACCGAGTAAAAAAATTCGGTCAATACATCGTCGGCAATACTTGCCATGTATCGCAGATAAAAATGAGCTGACAGCTGGCTGTCAGATAACACGTATATATTTATTTTTTTTTGCACGTATCACTAATTTTAAATAATTATACACCGAGAAATCAACAGATATTCCGGAGTATTATGAATACCAAACTTACATTGACGATTGAACAGGCAGTTATCGAGAAAGCCAAAATCGGCGTATTGACACCTGGAAATTACTTAAAATCATTTACCGGCAAGCACTGACTTATCATCGGAGTCTGGATTTCATGATATTTTCAAACCTTTTATTGCTGATCGGGTGATAACTGATAACCTCTCCTTCATGTATGATACAGAATGTTCCAAAGGCACATGGCGTAAGTTGGACAGAATCTGAATCTGCCAGTTCAACCAGTCTGGCCTGAATATTCATTTTTTTTGCTGTTTCAAGTATCGCATCCACGTTTTTAACCGAATACGGGCATTGGGCCGACCGCATAACGGTTAGTCCCTCTGAATATTGCACAGGCGACATCTCTTTGAATTTCGGGTTGTCTGCTTCGCGATTAAATTTCAGGACCAGCAATTCAAAGTCGGGTTCAGCTTTATCCACTACCTCAAATCCTTTCTTAAGAAAAATGTCCTTTTTTGCCATGAATGAGCCGTTTCTTGTGACAACCGCAACACCATCCGTTCCGGCGTCTCTTGCATCCTTAATGCACGCTTCTATTAAAGAGGAAGCATAACCTTTGCCTTTATACTCCTTTTTAAAACCGACAAAAACGCAATGAACGAACATATATTTTTCGGCATCAACGGGACGATGTGCATACTTTCCGGGGATGTATTCCAGCATGCCCTGATAGCCACCTTTCTTTGAAAGAATGATCTTTATCCTGAGTCCTCTGGGATAATACCGGTTGAACCAGTCTATTTTTCTTCTCAGTTCCAGATGCTTATTTGCATCTTTATATCCGCAAACGCCATAGTCGGCAATGTTGTCCGGAGTAAGATCCATGATTTCAATATCGTTACCGGTGCTTCGATCTGTTTTTAGTTCCATTGTTTTTATCCTGTTTTATAAGAATTGTTACCCGTGGTGTAAAATCTTGGAATATACCTGGTATGATCCGCCAGCGGAATTTCTGCAAATATGCTTCATGATCTTTACAGTTTCTTTCCTGTAAATCTGTCAGACCAGACTTTTTATTTCCCCTTTATGATGATTACTGACTTGAAAGCAAAAAACAATACCTGCCTTTAAAATTACATATTTTCAATTTTATCCAATAACCTTGTTCTTTAATTAGTGGTTTTTCTGTTGTCTAACTTTTAAGCATTGTTTAATTTTAAAGAAAAATCCAACAAAGTATCCAATAATGTCCGATAAACAAAACAATCGCCTTGTTATTCTTGCCGGACCGTCATGCGTGGGAAAGAGCCCCCTGGCAAGGGCACTTGCCAGATTTTATCCCGGATTATACCGGTCACTGCATCCTCTGGTGTTGTATAACAGCCGTGATGCGCGTCCGGCGGAAAAAGACGGGATTGATTACCATTTCCGCACCCGCCGGCAGATAGAAGACTTAAGGAACAAAGATCATTTCGTGGTGATAGATGTCAGGGGGGACCTGCAGGCCCTTGACCTGGAGGAATTGTTGCAGTCGCTCACCATAGGTAACGTGTTTTTCGAGGGCAATCCTTTTGTAGGCAGGATCTTGCAAACCCATGATGCCCTTGCTGGCGTGAACCGTTTAAGCATATTCATGTCTCCGCTTTCCCGTGATGAGATCTTGTTCTTAAAAGAAGAAAAAAACATTTCTCTTCCCGGCCTCATAACAGACGTGATGAGAAGGAAACTTTTACGGCGTACACGAAAGCAGAAGGGCGAGCTTTCGATCAAAGACCTGGAAAATATAGAAAGACGTGCCTCAAGTGCTTTCGGAGAACTGCAGGAAGCACATCATTTCCAGTATGTCATTCCCAATCATGACGGAGAGGACAGTGAAAACTGGGATGCCTTTTACCATCCCCTCGGCGATGCACGGATGGCATTAACAGCCTTTACTGACCTGCTGAATGGCGAAGTTCCGCCGGCCGCAGAAACATGGGAAGAAAATTTACTTTTGAATGAATTGTTTTAATTTTGTTGCTATAATAGATACAGGTAATGGATTCATTAACACAGGCTGTTTTGGGAGCTGCGGTTGCCGAAGCCACTATTGGCAGAAAAGAAGGGAACAAGTCTGTGCTCCTGGGAGTCATCATCGGAACAATACCTGATCTGGACGTTTTTATTGCCCGTTTTTTTGATCCTGTACAGAGACTTTTGGTACACCGGGGATTCAGCCATTCAATACTGTTGATTTTATTACTGACACCGCTGATCGGGATATTACTTACAAAGATATACCCCAGGTCAGGAACCTCTTTACGCCGATGGATCCTGATGGTTTTCCTGGTCCTGGGCACCCATGTATTGCTGGATTTGTTTACAACATACGGGACCGGACTATTTGAACCTTTCTCGCATTACAGGGTTGAATGGAGCACCATTGCAATTGTGGATCTGCTTTACACTGTTCCGTTACTGCTGAGCATTTTGCTTCTGATGTTTTTCAAACGAACCTCAGGTGCCCGCCGTATCATTGGCCGTGCCGGACTCATCATAAGCACTTGCTATCTTCTGCTGACAGTGGTCAATAAACAATACATAAACAGTCGTTTCAAGAACCAGCTGTCCGGACAACAGATTGCTTACACCGAGTTAAAAACAATTCCCATGCCACTCACCAATTTCCTCTGGATGGGTATTGCCAGACAAAATGATGATTATCATACAGGCTATTATTCAGTTTTTGATGAACATGATACCATCCGGTTTTCATCATTCCGGAGAAATGAGCTGCTGATACTGCCGTTGCTCAAAGACAAAAGGGTGAAAAACCTGATCAGGTTTACAAAAGGATATTATTCTGCAAGATTTGACAAAGGTGAACTTGTTATCAATGATTTGCGTTTTGGCAGGTTCGGACTGGATAATGACTCACCATGGATTTTTGCTTTTCGGATCAGTAGCGATGGAAATAACCTTGAAGTATACGAAGCAGACAATTCTGAAGCTATGACAGAGGAAGTATTTGCCCGGTTCATCAAACGAATATTTGGTGATACCAGTACCCTGAAAAACAGAAAAACTGTCCTGCAGTAAATGATGCAGATTATCAATCAGACCATACTTACAATACACATCCCGGAAACTGACAAGATATCCCATCCTTTTGACAGCTGAACAATTTTCCATTATCTTTGAAAATTTTCAAAACAACAGTCAGGATCCTATGATTTCAGTCAATCAGCTTTCGCTCCGGTTTAACGAAAGGGATATTTTCAAAAACGTGTCCTTCCTGTTAAATGCAAGGGACAAGGTCGGACTTGTGGGGAAAAACGGCGCCGGAAAGACCACTTTGCTGAGAATCCTGATGCGTATCCAGAAACCGGACAGCGGTGAAGTTGTGGTTCCCGGAGACATTACTCCCGGATATCTTCCCCAGCAGCTGATCGTCAGGGATACCCGCACCTTGTTTGATGAAGTTTTCACAGCATTTGAAAAACTGAATAAGCTGGAAAAAGATATCAGGCAGCTGAATGATGAAATAGCCTCCAGAACCGATTATGAATCAAAGGAATACCTGAACCTGATCGCAAAACTGACTGAAAAAAATGACCGTTTCCATTTGCTTGAAGGAAAAAATAAAAATGCAGTTGTTGAGAAAACCCTGGCCGGACTGGGTTTTGAAAGAAAAGATTTTCACAGGCCTACACATGAATTCAGTGGCGGCTGGAGAATGAGAATCGAACTGGCAAAGATCATTCTCCGTTCGCCTGACGTTCTCCTGCTGGACGAGCCAACCAACCACCTGGATATTGAATCCATACAGTGGTTCGAATACTATCTGAAGAATTTCTCCGGAGCGGTGATACTGATCTCTCATGACAGGGCTTTTCTTGACAATGTTACTCACCGCACCCTTGAGATATCCATCGGGAAAATCTATGATTACAAAGTACCTTATTCCAGGTTTGTTGAACTCAGAAAAGAGAGGAGGGAACAACAGCTGGCTGCTTACCATAATCAGCAGAAAATGATTGAAGATACCCTGGCATTCATCGAAAGGTTCAGGTACAAGGCTACAAAGGCAGTTCAGGTACAATCACGCATCAAACAGCTTGAAAAAACAGATATTATTGAAATTGATGAGGAGGACCTTGCAGAGATAAATATACGCTTTCCGGCTGCTCCAAGATCAGGCAGCGTGGTTTTTGAAGCCGTTAATCTTTCAAAAAGCTATGGCAGAAACCAGGTTCTGGATAATGTCAATATGATCATCGGGCGTGGCGAACGCATTGCATTTGTGGGGAAAAACGGTGAAGGTAAAACCACACTTCTGAAAATCATGATTGGAGAACTGGATTATACAGGCAGGCGAAAAACAGGATATCATATCAACCTTGGTTATTTCGCTCAAAACCAGGATGAGCTGCTCGATGATGAAAAGACTGTTCTTCAAACAATTGATGAAATTGCCACAGGTGATATCCGGTTTAAAATCAGGGATGTTCTGGGTGCCTTTTTGTTCAGCGGCGAGGATGTTGACAAGAAGGTTAAAGTACTTTCCGGAGGCGAGCGCTCAAGGCTTGCCATTGCACGTCTGCTTCTCGAACCTTATAATATGCTGGTTCTGGATGAACCTACCAATCACCTGGATATGCGATCAAAAGATATACTGAAAAAAGCCCTGATGCAGTATGAAGGCACACTGGTCGTTGTTTCTCACGACCGGGAATTTCTCGACGGACTGGTTACCAGAATATTTGAATTCAGGAATAAAAAAATAAAAGAGCACCCCGGGGGTATTTACGAATTCCTGGAAAGAAAGAAGATCAGCAGCCTGCGTGAACTTGAAATGAAAGAGAATACCTCGGAACCGGCATCTGTCAGGAAGGTGTCAGAAAATAAGGCAGATTATAATGCAAGAAAGAAACTTGAAAAAGAAATCAGAAAAACAAGCAACCAGATCCATGAGATTGAAGACAGGATAGAAAAAATAGAACAACAGTTGGCCGGAATGGAGGCATTGATAGCCAATCAGTCTGAAAACAGCAAAGGGGTAATCAATCCCGGTTTTTTTGATAAATATGAGATCCTGAAAAACAAACTTACTGAGGAAATGTGGAATTGGCAGTGGCGTCACGAAGAGCTGGAAGCCTTAAAAAACAAAAGAAATTAAGTAACTTTATATCATCAATTGATCTGTTCATGATTAAATTACAACATAGCATAGCTGTGGTGATGACCGTTATGTTTTTTGGCTGTTCGACACCTGTCAGGCTTCCAAAGGAACGTAATGTTGCCAAAATATATAATCCTTCGAGCACAAAGATCCATCCTGCTTTCATGGTATATCATGAGAACGGGAATACATCGGTGCTGGTGATCAAGGTATTCCCGAAAGAGTTGCTTTACAGCATGGCAAATCCCGAAGGACAGTACAGGGCGACCATCAGAATAAATTTTCAGCTTGTTGATATTGAAAATCCTGAAGATAAGACCGTTGCCGACAGCGGGACGTTTACCTTCAGCTTTATCCGTGAAAATGCAGAGCAAAGGGCTATTAAAGAAATACGTGTTAAGGCTGAACAGGGCAGGATCTACCAGTTGAATATCAAGGCATCTGATATCATCAGGAACGAAGAATTGCTGAAATATATATATGTTGATAAACGTTCAGATGTGTCGCATCAGAATTATATGGTGTTCAATGAAAAAACACAGATACCTTACTTTCCTCCCTATGTACTTGGGAATGAACGTTTCAGAATAAGGTATAACAACCCGGAAAAACACGACAGCATCTTTGTCTCATACTTTGGATCTGAAATGCCGCTGCCCAAGCCATCATTCACTTTAACCAGGGAACGGGAATTTCTGAGCCAGCCTGACAGCATCTGGATTTTACCGTATGATCAAAACATCTTATACCAGCTTGCTTATGAAGGCATGTATTTTTTCCGGTTTGATACCTCCCGGGAAGCCGGTCTGACATTGCTGAATTATGGCGATGATTTCCCCCGGATAAAGAACCCGTATGACATGATACTGCCGCTCGCTTATCTTACTTCATCCCCTGAATATAATGAGATTAAAAGTGCCACCAACCAAAAGCTTGCTGTTGATAATTTTTGGCTCAGCTGCGCCGACGATATGGAAAGAGCCAGGGAACTGATACGTATCTATTATAACCGTGTGTTCTTTTCCAACTATTATTTTACTTCCTTTAAGGAAGGATGGATGACGGACCGGGGAATGATTTTTATTATTTACGGACCTCCCCAGGCAATTTATACAAAGGTTAACGAGGAAAAATGGGTATACTACAGGAAGAATTATTCATCAGCAGTTACTTTTACTTTCTCCAGTATACAATCACCATATGCTGATAATAATTTCATTCTTCAGCGGTCTGAAAGTTATGACATGCACTGGAGGCAGGCTGTTAGTACATGGAGAAACGGCCAGGTCTTCCTGCTTGATTAGTCTGCCGGTTTACAGGGAGCCTGTCCCGGCATTAAGTCTGGAGCCTGTCCCGGCTTACCGGGAAGCAAGCCATAGGGCAGGCATTGCAGGAGCGAACAACCTATCGAAGCGATCGCATGGGCAGGTTTGTGGGCAGGCATTGCAGGAGCGAATAACGAATGAAAATATACAGTTGTGAAACCAAAGAAAGACCTGATTTTCGGGATGCATTCAGTCTCCGAGGCTGTCCGTTCAGGAAAAGCAATTGAAAAGGTCCTGGTCAGAAAAGGCCTTACCAGTCCCGTAATGAATGATTTATTCAGACAGTTCAGATCTTCCGGTACAGTCGTGCAATACGTTCCGGAAGAGAAACTCAACAGGCTGGCAGGTAAGAACCACCAGGGCATCGTTGCTTTGATATCAAAGATCGAATATTACAGGCTTGAAGAAATAGTGCCATTTGTTTTTGAGAAAGGCAAATCACCGATTATACTCGTGCTGGACAGTATCACTGATGTCAGGAATTTCGGAGCCATTGCCAGAACAGCAGAATGTGCGGGAGTTGATGCAATACTGGTACCTGTAAAAGGTTCGGCCTCAATAAATGCTGATGCGGTTAAAACTTCGGCAGGTGCGCTGCATAACATACCTGTATGCCGGACCAGTGATCTGGCATTTTCGCTGGAATTTCTGCAAAACAGCGGACTTCGCCTGATAGGGGCTTCAGAAAAGGCGGAAAAAACTTATTTCAATACGGATTTTACACTTCCTTTTGCCCTTATCATGGGAGCTGAAGACAGGGGTATCTCGCCACGGATAATGAGAATGACGGATTCACTGGTCAGAATACCTGTTTTTGGAATGATTCAATCGTTGAATGTGGGTGTTGCCGCTTCCCTGATTATTTATGAAGCAGTCCGTCAGAGAACCCTCCCTGCCGGAAATTAAACCGGGATCACTGCTCTTCCAGTACTGGCAGTTGTCTGTCAACAAGCACATCAAGCGAAATAAATGTCTCTGTTCTTGAAATACCTTTGATGGATTGTATTTTATCAGCCAGGACTTTTTTCAGATGTTCATTATCTCTGGTATAGACCTTGATGAACATGGCATACTGGCCTGTTGTATAATGACACTGGACAATCTCGGGTATCTTTACCAGATTGGATGAAACTTCTTTGAACAGTCCGGCATGGTCAAGAAATATACCAACATATGCACAGGTATGAAATCCCAGTTTCCTGGGTTCCAGATTAAACTGGCTTCCTGATATGATCCCCAGCCGTATCAGCCTCTGAACCCGCTGGTGAATGGCAGCCCCTGAGACCCCGCATTCTCTTGCAACTTCAAGAAAAGGTATTCTTGCATTTTTTATCAGGATAGAGAGTATCTTTCTGTCAAGATTGTCAATTTGAAAGCGATTTTTCATTTTTTGATTGAATATTTAATATTATTAATTATTATTTCTATTTTAATTACAATATGAAAGTAAATATAGCATTTATTTAATTAAAATAAAATTTTATTTGTTGAATATCTATTATATTAATAGATTTGTGAGGCATCGGGATGGTTTTTTTTGAATGGCTGGTAATTAAGGCTGAAGAAAAACTGTTAAGAACCAGGATGCATAAGTTTTATTTACTGCCATGCATCTGTACGAGCCCGGACTCTTGAAGTTTAGGCTCATTATTGAAGATAAAATATATGGCCAGTCCGTTGATTTCTGTCTTATATTCCATAACCAACGGTTTTAAAAAAAACGACCTATTAATCAAACTCAGAAATTATGAGCAAACCACTTATTATTCCGAAGAATTACAATAGTATCCTTAGTCTCAAGGAAACAGAGAAAGCAATCAAACTGGTGAAAGATACCTTTCAGCAGAACCTGTCTGCCGAGCTGAGATTGAGAAGAGTCACTGCGCCCCTCTTTGTTTTGAAGGGAACCGGTATCAATGATGATCTGAATGGCGTGGAACGTAAAGTCTCATTTAAGGTCAGAGACATGGAAAATGCCGAGGCTGAAATTGTGAATTCACTGGCCAAATGGAAAAGAATCGCCCTGGCAGACTACGGTATTGAGAAGGGATATGGTATCTATACCGATATGAATGCAGTACGCCCTGACGAAGAGCTGGATAACACCCATTCGCTGTATGTCGACCAGTGGGACTGGGAACTGGTTATCAGCCGGAAGGAAAGAACACTTGAGTTTCTGAAGTATATCGTCAGGAAAATTTATGAAGCACTAAAACGCACTGAATTTGTGATTTATGAGAATATCCCGGAACTTGAACCGGTATTGCCTGACGAAATAACATTCATCCATTCGGAAGAACTGCAGTTATTATATCCAAAGTTAGATCCAAGGGATCGTGAAACTGAAGCTGCAAAAAAATACGGAGCCTTTTTTGTAATCGGCATAGGCGGTGAACTGGCTGACGGCCGGCCTCACGATGGCCGCGCACCTGACTATGACGACTGGATAACACCAACAAGAACCGGTTATAAAGGCCTGAACGGTGATATCATAATCTGGAATCCCATCCTTGAATCGGCTTTTGAAATTTCCTCAATGGGTATCAGGGTTGATAAAGACACATTGATGAAACAACTCGAAATCACAAATACAACAGACCGGGAAGAGTTATATTTCCATAAACGCCTGATAAACGGAGAATTGCCTCTGTCAATCGGTGGCGGACTAGGACAATCAAGAATCTGCATGTATTATCTCAGAAAAGCACATATCGGAGAGATTCAATCCGGAATCTGGCCTGAAAAGATGATACAGGAATGTAAAATAAATAACATTTTCCTGGTCTGATAATAATGCTGTCAAATCATTAAAGAGGTTGTCAGACAAGGTAAAAGCAACCTCTTTTTTGTTGATTTTATCCGTTCCCTCTGGCATGGCACTTTAAAATATTCAATCCTGCAGAGGATAAACTGACTTTTGATACATCCTCTGTTTTGTCTGAAACAGGTGCTGCCATCAAATATCATCCGGAAATTCAGAACAATCGATGCGGATTGGTTTATCCCTGCCGGATTTCAGTTATTCTGTTCATGCGGATGATGTTTGTATTTACCATATATTATTATTCTGAATGAAGATTAAGTTAATTATTTTACTTACCCCCTTTTTTATTTATATTTATATTATTTTTATGTATTATTATGATATGTTACCCATGTTTTTATATGGTTTTATAAATTTTATTTGTATTTTATTTTTTATTAACCCCTTTTTTTATAATTTTATCCCCGTATTTTTAATGAATCCTCAATGTTGTCTTTAACTAATAATTTAAAATTCTCATGAATACATTTAAAAGAAAAACTGTTTTGGTGACTGTGTTGTTGCTGTTATTTTCGGCAGCCAGCATCTCAGGTTCAGAAGGGGCAGAGGTTGATACCGGAATCACCTCGTGGATGTTGACCTCCACAGCCCTTGTTTTACTAATGATCCCCGGACTGGCAATGTTTTACGGGGGACTGGTCCGTACCAAAAATGTAATGGGTACCATGATGCACAGCTTCACGGCAATGGGTGTTATGGCTGTTCTGTGGGTAGTTATCGGCTATGCCATGAGCTTTGGAGAAAATATCCTTGGTGGCTGGTTTGGATGGAATAAGGATTATTTTCTGCTGAAAGGTATTGATGAGACAATCATGGATGCCAAAGTTCCTGAATATGTTTTCTCCATGTTCCAAGGTAAATTTGCCATTATCACTCCGGCGCTGATTGCAGGTGCATTTGCCGAAAGGGTAACTTTCAAAGGTTATGTTCTGTTTATTGCCTTATGGGGGATGATTGTTTATAATCCTTTGTGCCATTGGGTATGGGCTGGTGACGGATTTCTTTATCAATTGGGTGCAATTGATTTTGCCGGCGGTACAGTGGTGCACATCTCAGCCGGAATAAGCGGTTTGGTGGCAGCAATTTATTTAGGCGCCCGCCGCGGACATCCTTCAACAGCCATGCCTCCCAGTAATCTCACCATGACTATGATGGGAGCCGGACTTCTCTGGGTTGGCTGGTTTGGTTTTAATGCAGGCAGCAGTGTCAGCAGCGGACTCCTTACCACACAGGCACTTACGGCTACCCAGACAGCAGCTGCTGCGGGCGCCATCGCATGGATGATCATTGAAGGCATACATCACGGAAAATCCACTGCCCTGGGATTTGCTTCAGGGATTCTGGCCGGACTTGTGGCAGTCACTCCTGCCGCAGGAGTTGTTCAGCCCTGGGGCGCACTTATACTGGGTACTGCTGCTGCATCAGTCTGCTATCTTGCAATCATCCTGAAGGACAAACTGGGCTATGATGACAGCCTTGACGCATTTGGTATTCATGGCATCGGAGGCATAGTGGGTGCTTTGTTGCTGGCTTTCCTTATGCGCGGCAGCCATACCGTACCTGAGATATTCAGCCAGTTTGGTGTGCAGGTACTTGCCGTGGGTATTGCCATTGCTTATGCCGCTTTCGTTACGTTCATTTTGTTGGTGATAGTGAACAAACTGGTTGGCCTGAGAAGTTCTGTCAGGGAGGAGATGCAGGGACTGGATGCATCTTATCACGGCGAGCACGGATATGGCATGGTAAATGTCAGTTAACCGTTCCGAAGGTATATGGTACAGCGGGAAATTCACCAGATCCGCATGATACCATGAATGTAACTCACTTAAAGATATCGATTTAAGACAATAATCATAGAAACATTTATAAGTATGAAACTAATAACAGCCATAATAAGAGAAACGAAACTTGACCAGGTAAGAGAGGCATTGATTGAAAATGAAATTACCCGGATTACGGTGGTCAGGGTTTCGGGTCACGGACAACAACTCAATGAAGACATATACAGGGGTAAAAAGGTGGTGCCCAACCTGATACCGAAGGTCAAACTTGAAATAGCCGTCAACGATTCATTTGTTGATATCACCGTGAATACAATCATTGCCAATGCCAGAACCAACGCATCAGGCGAAGTTGGTGACGGAAAAATATGGATTACGCCGCTCGAAGAATGTATCAGGATAAGAACCGGTGAAAAAGGTGGGAACGCAATTTAGTTGTTGCCTGCCGGCATGTCTTCTCTTCGTTCAGATGGTATTTCCTGAATATCCGATATCCCTGCCTGCAAAAACCTTTGCACCTGTGCAGACAGGGATACCTGTTATTTACGGGGTTTATCTGCCAGCAAGTACTTACGCTGATAATGAAACCCGGTCTATCTGAATCTTCGCCTGTTGGCTCTCCAGAATTTCGAGTAATTATCCTGGGAGACAATGCCTACAGGACCTTCATATATACCCCCTGTACTCCTTGAATCCCAGACCCTGATGGCAATCAGATTATCTTTTTCCTTCAGTGTAAAACCCTCAGGAAGATAATAACCCCTGAATTCATCCCAGCAACCATAGGTTTCATGTTCATCCGTTTCCGCGTCAATACGTCCTGTATGACCAACAAGCTTACCATTGATATATACCTCGTCAATATCATCAATCTTGCCGGCCACAACGACAAGTCTTTGATCGTTCAGCTGAGATGGCACGTCGAATCTCTTACGATACCATGCATAACCGTCATGATCCTCATATCCCTGCTCCTCCCAATACTCGGGAACATTGATGGTTTTCCATTCAGAATCGTCAAAATCTTCATTTTTCCAGATACCTGAATCATTCAGATGAAATTTCCACATGCCCGACAAATCCACATCCAGCGGTATCACGTCGGCACGGTATATTCCAAATCTGCCGCTTCTGATCCCTCCGGACTCATGTCCGTCATATACCCTGACTGCTATAACATTCCCGCCGGAATAATTGATAAGGTTATGAGGTATGAAATATCTTCGCTGAACTTCCCATGCACCTTTATAATCAGGAGGGAAGGTACCGTTGCTTCCGATTAGTTTACCATTGAAATAGACCTCGTCAACATCATCAATTTTTCCAATAAATAAAAAGAGACTGGCTTTTTCATATCTCTTTGAAATATTGACATGTCTCCTGTACCAGGCAAAACCGTTGTACCCCCTGTAACCCTGTTCTTCCCAGCTCGAAGGCACGTAGACCCTGTCCCAGAACTTGTCGTTAAAATCCGGATTAGCCCATTCCTTGTTATCACCGATGGCAAATTTCCATTGTCCTTTCAGTTCACGTATTTTTTCAGGATGATATTCACATGAAAACAATATCCATGAACTCGCAATTAAAATTAAAATAAACGGTCTGATCTTCATTTCTTGCATTTTTTAAGATTATTTACCCGATTTTTTCTTTCTCCTGTCGATGTAAGCGGCTAGCATCAGGCTCACCCCTCCGAAGAACAGGATTGAGAAAAAATAAGATGCTGCCTCATTCTGAAAAGCATTGACGTTGTAATATAACAGGTTCCCGGCAACAATGCCGATTGCAATACCAATAAGGAAGATACCGATTACCAAAGGCAGATTGCTGTAACGCATATATTCATCTTTGAACAGCAACGGATCTGCCCCTTTTGATATGATGGCCATCCTCTCCTTATTTTTGTTGGTTAACATAACAATTCCGAGTATTACTGCGGTTAGCGACCCGAAAATAATTAAAAGTATTAAAACTGCTCCAATTGGTCCCATAATTCTTTAATTTTATTATTTGATTATTTAATTTGTATTATCAAAACATGTGACGCCATGTCTGATCATCCGGTTACAAAAAAACCGCATCAGTTTTCTGTAACCTGATATCCTTATCAGGCGTCTGTATTATATAATGCACCTGAAAAAAGACAACTATTATATCAGCCGGGTACTTGAAGGAAAAACCTGTGATTTCAAATACCTTATTGATAAATATAAGGATATGATTTTCACGCTGGCATTCAGAATAACCGGTAACAAAGAAGACGCAGAAGAAGTTGCCCAGGATGTTTTTTTAAAAGCTTACAGGGGACTGGAAGCATTCCGCGGAACTTCAAAATTTTCAACATGGCTGTATAAGATTGCCTATAACCATTCTGTTTCCCGGATCAGAAAAAAACAGCCGGATATTCAATCCTATGATTCCATGGAGATAACGATGGATGAATGGAAGGGTGAAACAGACATAAATCTTGAACGGATGGATAACATTCCTGTTAAATATATCAGGCAGGCATTTGAAAAACTTGAAGAAACCGAAAGGGCTGTGCTTACCATGTTTTACCAGGATGAACTCAGTGTAAAGGAGATTTCACATGCAACCGGACTCAGTATTTCGAATGTGAAGGTGAAACTATTCAGAGGACGCAAAAAGCTGACAGATACGCTTAAAAGGATTTTGAAAACAGAATTGATCGACTTAATATCATAAACCTGGTTAAAGAATCAGACAATCTCAATGGCAGGAAGTGAAAAAATTTAAATTTACGGGCATGAAACCTGATACGATGGAAAAAGATTTTAAATTGTTGTTCGGTAAAATCGGAAACGTAAAAGCACCGGAAGATTTTACCAATGTAGTAATGAAGAAAATTAAAGCTGAAAACCAATATGCCCGGGCACATGCTTTGCAAAAAAGCAGCTATTGGTCTCTTTTGCCCTATCTGATTGCCATGATATTAGTCATCCCTTTTGTCATCCCCACCATCAATTGGATCATTAACATCGACTGGAGTTTTATCTCTTTCGATATTTCCATGATACGCGAATGGATCGAGCGGCTTGCTGATAATTTTGCTGCCGTCACATTCACGTCTCAGGCAATCATCATCTCTTTAATATTTGTTGTGATGCTGGCCATTCTTGCCATTGAAATATCCGGTATAAACCAAAAAAAAATATTTGGCTAACAAGCTGCTTATAAGCAAGCTTATAGTCATTGGTTTTTTATTACCCCATCATTGGTACTCCTCATACCAAATAATTTGAAATACATTAACATCAGTGAATCCCCCGGCTGAAGAATAAATACTTAACAATTATAAGCAATCATGTTTCTATTAAATACCATCGCTTATAAAATACTTAAAATATCGATCATTTAGTTACTATTTATAACTTTATTGACGTTTTTAATTATATATTTATATTTTAATTATATATTATTATTACATTTTTATTTATTTTACATATAATTTCTTTCATATTATAAATAAACATTGTCAATTACATCAGTTTATTCATATGTGCGGCTTCACTGTTTATACAGGCAGCGATAAGATGCTCAAATTAAGCGTTGCCCGTGAGTTCAAAAAAGTAAGGTACAGAGGCCCTGATAATTCTCATACCGAGGATAATGGCGAGAATGGCTGGATGGGCTTTCACAGGCTTAAAATCATAGATACATCAAATAACGGAAACCAGCCGCTCGTGCATAAGCATATTCATCTTGTGTGTAATGGCGAAATATACAATTACAAATCATTAAGGAAAATATATCAAAGCAGTTTTGATTTCAAGTCTGAAAGTGACTGTGAGGTGATCATACCCCTGTTGCTTGACAAAGGGTTGATAGAATGTGCACGGGAGCTTGATGCAGAATTCGTGTTTGTAATATATGATGCTGCCAAAATGAAATATTACGCGGCCCGCGATCCGGTTGGTATCCGCCCTATGTTTTATGGTTACTCGAAATATGGTGAAATACTTTTTGCCAGCGAAATGAAAGCCCTTCATCATATTTGCAATGAAATAAAACCCTTTCCACCCGGACACGTTTATGACGGAGAAAAGTTTATTTGCTACAGGGATATAGGTTATGTGGAAAAGTTCAATAATCACGAAATTGATGAAGTCTGTATCAATATCAACAGGTTACTGACAAGGGGAGTGGAGAAACGACTGCATGCCGATGTCCCTTTGGGTTTTCTTTGCAGCGGGGGACTGGACTCCAGTCTTGTCTGTTCAATAGCAGCCAGAATACTGGAAAAACCCGTTAAAACTTTTGCAGTGGGTATCGACAAAGATCCCATCGATACAAAATATGCAAGAATAGTAGCTGATTATCTTGGTGCAGATCATACTGAGGTTTTATTTCCGAAGCAGGACATATTCGATACACTCAGTACACTTATATACAACCTCGAAACCTGGGATATCACTACTATAAGGGCTTCAATGGGCATGTATATTGTTTCGAAATACATCTCCGAAAACACGGATATAAAGGTATTGATGACCGGTGAGATCAGCGATGAGATCTTCGGATACAAATACACCGATTTTGCCCCATCACCGCAGGAATTTCAGAAAGAAGCCGTAAAAAGAATCCGTGAGATCTATATGTATGATGTATTAAGGGCTGACAGAAGCATATCTTCCAACGGACTTGAGGCAAGGGTGCCGTTTGGTGATCTTGATTTTGTGGAATATGTGATGAGCATCCGACCTGAGCTTAAAATGAACTTCACAGGTATTGGCAAATACCTGTTAAGAAAAAGCTTTGAAAAGGACTATTTGCCACATCACATTCTCTATCGCGAGAAAGCAGCATTTTCAGATGCCGTGGGACACAGTGTTGTTGACAACCTGAAAGCCTATGCCGAAGAGCTGTATTCGGATGAAGACCTCCTGATTGCACAGTTCAGGTATAAGCATGCTCCGCCCATATCAAAGGAATCATTGATGTATCGCGATATTTTTGAACAGCATTTCACCGGAAGGGCAGCGATAATAAAAGATTTCTGGATGCCAAACAAAGATTGGCAAAACTGCAATGTGGAGGATCCGAGTGCACGTGTCCTGCCAAATTATGGCAAGAGTGGTGAATGAAGTGATGGAGCCTCTTCAGTCCACCACCCTGCTGCTTCTCCTGCCTTTATAGAAAAAAGTATCCAGAATTTCTCCTTCATGAAGCAGGGTACCGTCTCTTACGATTTTTCCGTTTTGCCTGGTGATTGAATAACCTCTTTTCAGGATTTCCACGGGACTGAGATACCGGTTCCTGTTTTCCAATACATTAAGCTTGTGTTGCAGCTGTCCGGTTGCTGTTCGGGAAATTCCTAATAACAATTGTTTCATGGCATCCGTTTTATGCATATCTCTCTGGAATTTTTTCCAGGCTGAAAACCGGATATCCTTCATTGCATTGCTAACTTTAAGGTATCTCTCCGAAATCGAATTCCTGCAAAGAAAAGCAAGATTATGTCTTTCCTGCAACAGACCGGCATTTTGTCTGACAAGCAGTTGCCTGGCATTCACTGAACATCGGAAACCCATTTCTGAAATATGATCACTTTCTTCTTTAATTTTTTGACGGGTCAGCTGTAAAATTCTATTAACCAGTTCATTGATATTTTCATTTTCATCTGCAAAACATGATATGATGTATTCGGCAACAGCCGTTGGTGTTTTAAGTTGTCTGTAGGCAATCATATCGACAATGGTCTCATCCTTTTCATGACCAATACCTGTCAGCACCGGCAGCGGAAATTGAGCCACATGAAGGGCGATCCGGTAATTGTCAAAACATGATAAATCGGCCTGCGAACCACCACCCCTGATGATTACAACCACATCAAAAAGATCACCATACCTGTTTATGCTTTCAAGTGCATGAATGATTGAGCTTTCAGTATCCTCACCCTGCATATAGGCAGGAAAAAGCTTCAGATGGAACCGGAAATCATATTCATTGTTCAGCAACTGATCTTTAAAATCACCGAATCCTGCAGCTGTCTCGGATGATATGACTGCAATCTTTTTCGGAAGTTTTGGAAAATCAAGCTGCCTGTTCATATCAATGACACCCTCTTCTGTCAACCGGTTTATGATTTCCTGTTTCTTCCTGGCAATTTCACCAATGGTATAAGAAGGTTCAATATCAGTGATATTCAGACTCAGGCCGTATATCTCATGAAAATCAATGGTGACTTTTACCAGTACCTTCATTCCGGGTGACAACCGGATGCCTGTGGTGGATTCAAAGTAGGCCCGAATCATCCGGTAAGTTGAAGACCAGATGGTTGCCCTTGATCTGGCTTTGAGTGAATCTGTGTCTTCATCTTTTTCCACGAGCTCAAGATAACAATGTCCGCTGGCATTCATCTTCAGCTCGCTGATTTCAGCAAATACCCAGTAAACAGGCTCTGCAGCATTTCTGATAATACCCTTGATTTGCTGATTCAGCTCATAAAGACTTAATGGTTCTGATTGCATATACCTGTGACATTATTGTTTAATGATTCTCTGGTACAAATGCCTGTTACCGTATTGAATCTTTATAATATAGATCCCGCCGGAAATTCCGGCAAATGATTCAACCAGAATCATGTTATAGCCCTCATTAATGTTTAATTTAAATTCAGTTATCAGATCTCCTGTGGTATTATACAGCGAGATAACAGCTTCTCCTTCATTTTCCGATTCAAAGCTCAGATACGTTTCATAGCGGAACGGATTGGGAAAAATGTGAATGAAATCTGTCGTGTCTTTTACCGATCTGTAATTTGCCTTAAGCAAAAGATTTGCCTGGTAAAAATCGGGAATTCCATAGCCATAAACGTTATCAGGATTTTCAAAGCGGTCGCTGCTTTGCTTTATGGCTTCATACACTTGCATATTTGTTGCCTGCCTGTTGGCCTGCCACAAACAGGCTGACAATCCGGCTATCACAGGAGATGAAAGTGATGTACCGTTACCCTGGGCTAGCACACCATTTGAAAGATACATGTAGGTTCCCCAGCCCACAGCACAAATATCGGGTTTGATACGCCCGTCTGAACTCGGACCGGCCGAGCTGAAAGGGGCGATGATACCTGAAAACTCCACTGCACCCACTGCCAGCACACTGTCAGCATCAGCCGGGGCTCCTATATACTTCCATTCTTTATTGCCCTCGTTTCCTGCACTGTTAACCAGCAGCATTCCTTTGGATGCTGCAATGTCAGCAGCAACGGATATTCTGGTTGTATTGCCGTCCATATCCTGATAAGTATGATTCTGAGCCTCATCATCAAAGGTAGTATAGCCCAGGGATGTGTTGATAATATCTGCACCTGCACTGTCTGCAAATTCTGCTGCGGATACCCAGTTATCTTCTTCAACCAGGTACTCTGTCGGTTTATCTTCTGAGCGCAATAACCAGAACGAAGCATCAGGGGCTGCTCCAACCAACAATCCCGGAACATAACTTCCCAATACCGACAATACATAGGTGCCGTGTCCATGCGCCTTAAAAATATCTGATCCGGGTTCGACAAAATCCCTGAATCCCAGTATCTGGTTATTATCCCAGAGACGATAAAATGCCGGCAGTAAATCTGCACCATTGAAGCCGGCATCAAGAATGGCTATATGAATGCCTTTACCCGTATAACCCATATTATGTAACTGATCTCCATGATGGATGCCAATCTGTCTTCCTCCGTAACCATAGTTAAGAATTTCAGAAAAACCGGAATGCTGAATTCCCGGACTTGTGGATTTCTTCTGTATTGCAGCTGGTTTGACATGTTGTACCTGATTTACAAATTCAAGCTGAAGTAACATGTTCACCTGTTGACTGTCAATATTACCGGTAGTAACTGAATTGAACCATCTTGAAGTGTTGACAACAGGTATGCCGAGATGAACAAGACTGTCAATATAGTATTTTGATACCGGCAGATCATTGAATCTCAGCGGGATGTTATGGTTCTTCCGGCGCTGAAGGGCACGGGCTGAGAGAAATGCTTCAGGATGTTCAAGTTGATATGCATTGTGATTTTTGTCAGTAAAACAGACATGGTACCTGCCGGCCGGATATTGTGCATTCAGATTAACCATGCATGTCACAGGCAACAGCAATATGACAATCCATTTCATCTCGGACTAGTATTCATTTCCACTGTATTTGTTGCGCGGGAAAAAATCCGAAGGCACCGGCTCCCTGAATTTACCGATGTTCATTTCAATCATCCTGAAAAATTCCTGTTGCTGCCTGGTCAGCTCATTCTCATTCATTGGCTGACCACTGGAATAAGCGATTTCCTGGCTCACATCGCCATCTTCACTGTAATAGATCCAGGTACCTTCCTGTTTATTATCTTTATAATGACCTGCAACCATGGGATGCTTATTTAAATAATAAGCTGTAAAACTGCCTGAAAGCTTACCTTGTATATAAGCGGCTCTTAACCTTACGGAACCATCTTCATAATATTGTTCCCATATGCCGTCTTTCAGGTTGTTCTTCCATTGTGTTTTTTCAAAACAGCCTCCTTCGGGATAATACTCATAAGAAAATCCGTGCTTTATGCCTTTTTTATATGTTTCCCGCGACTTGAGCTTATGGTCGTAATAGCTGTAATAACTCCAGACACTGTCTTTTTCTGAATTCAAATAGTATCCTTCAGATGCCAGTGCGCCATCTTCATAATATATACTTGCTTTTGCATAACCGGTGTTCTCATCAAAAATTAAGATTGCTTTCAGGTTACCGCTTTCAAAATACCTTTTCATTTCACCTGTTGGTTTGTCATCTTTGAAACAACCTTCATACATCAGGTTACCGTTAGGATAAAATTTTTTCCAGTATCCCTGTTTCAAACCTTTGGAGCCGGTCTGGTTAAATATGGTATCCTGCCTTGTCTGGCCGGCAAATGAACCATATGAAAATAAAACCGTGAAAAGAATCAGAAGATGATATTTCATTCATTTAAGATTTGCTGTCAGATGAGCAAGTTAATTAAATTTAAATATGATTTCAAACAAAAAAAGAAGCTCTGTCAAAAATTAAAAGCAGCCTCTTTTTTGTTGGTTTTATGCATCACTCCCCAGGGAGCGCATTTTCAAATATTGATTCTCCCCGAAGCAAGCTTCGGGGTACCGGAGTGAAACGCAGCAAAGCTACGGGGAATGCGCTCGCCGGGATTGATTCTCCCCGAAGTAAGCTTCGGGGAACCGGAGCGAAACGCAGCAAAGCTACAGGGAACCGGAGCGAAGCGGATCCCACCGAAAGTGATACGCTCGCCGGGATTCAATTCTCCGGAGGAGAAACTGACTTTTGGTACATCCTCTCTATCCTATTCTGAATATTTGGTTATTTCACCTCTTCAAAATCCACATCCGTTACTTCGTCATCACCTCCTTTGGATTTGGATTCTTTACTTCCTGAATCAGCCTGCTGTCCCCCTCCTGCATCAGCACCGGCTCCGGCAGCCTGGCTTGCCCTGTACAGCTCTTCTGAAGCTTTCTGCCATACGGCATTAAGCTGCGAGGTCGCCTGGTCAATGGCATCAATATCCTGGCTTTTATATGCTGCTTTGAGTTCCTCAAGCGCTTTCTCAATGGGCTCTTTTTTATCTGCAGGAAGCTTGTCTCCAAACTCCTTTAACTGTTTTTCGGTCTGGAAAATCAAACTGTCTGCCGCGTTCAGCTTATCAACACGTTCTCTTTTGGCTTTGTCCTCTGCTTCGTGTGCTTTGGCTTCTTCTTTCATCTTTTCGATCTCAGCATCAGATAATCCTGTTGATGCCTCGATACGGATACTCTGCTGTTTCCCTGTTCCCTTATCCTTGGCTGAAACATGCAGGATTCCGTTCGCATCAATATCAAATGTGACCTCGATTTGCGGAATCCCCCTTGGTGCAGGCGGAATACCGTCAAGATGAAATCTTCCGATTGTTTTATTGTCATTTGCCATTGGTCTTTCACCCTGCAAGACATGAATTTCAACAGACGGCTGGTTATCGGCAGCAGTTGTGAATACTTCAGTCTTTTTGGTCGGAATGGTTGTATTGGCTTCAATTAACCTGGTCATTACACTCCCCATGGTCTCAATACCAAGAGACAACGGTGTCACATCCAGCAACAGTACATCTTTAACTTCACCGGTTAATACACCACCCTGAATGGCAGCTCCTATGGCAACCACTTCATCCGGATTAACACCTTTTGAAGGTTTTTTGCCGAAAAATTTCTCAACAATATCCTGAATGGCAGGAATCCTTGTAGAACCACCAACAAGTATTACCTCATCTATATCAGATGAAGATAGTCCGGCATCTTTCAATGCTTTGCGGCACGGTTCGATGGTAGACTGCATCAGCTTGTCGGTAAGACTTTCAAATTTGGCTCTTGTTAAATTCTTGACAAGATGCTTGGGCACACCATCAACAGGCATGATGTATGGCAGATTTATTTCGGTGGTCGTTGAGCTTGACAATTCAATTTTTGCTTTTTCTGCCGCTTCTTTCAGCCGCTGCAATGCCATGGGATCTTTCCTGAGATCAATACCCTCATCCTTCAGAAATTCTTCGGCCAGCCAGTCTATAATGAGATGATCAAAATCGTCACCACCAAGATGTGTGT
This sequence comes from Bacteroidales bacterium, assembly GCA_016933335.1. Lineage (GTDB taxonomy): Bacteria > Bacteroidota > Bacteroidia > Bacteroidales > UBA10428 > JAFGPL01. The sequence continues at coordinate 74,844 of JAFGBD010000012.1, forward strand.
CACCATTGGTCGATTTCACCTCAAATACCCCGTCTCCAAGCTCCAGGATAGAAATATCAAATGTGCCTCCGCCAAGATCAAATACGGCAATCTTCATGTCTTTGTTCTTCTTGTCAAGTCCGTATGCCAGAGACGCTGCCGTTGGCTCATTGATGATTCTCTTCACTGTAAGTCCTGCAATTTCACCTGCCTCCTTGGTAGCCTGTCTCTGTGAATCACTGAAATAAGCAGGAACGGTTATCACAGCTTCGGTAATTTCCTGCCCCAGGTAATCCTCAGCCGTCTTTTTCATCTTCTGAAGGATCATTGCAGAAATTTCCTGGGGTGTATATTTTCTGTCGTCAATCTGCACCCTTGTGGTATTGTTATCACCCTTGACAATCTTATAAGGCACGCGCTTGGCTTCTTTCTGTACCTTATCAAAGGTTTCTCCCATCAGGCGTTTTACAGAAAAAACGGTCTTCTGCGGATTGGTTATGGCCTGACGTTTGGCCGGATCCCCAACCTTTCGTTCACCGTTTTCAATGAATGCGACCACCGATGGAGTGGTTCTCTTGCCTTCGCTGTTAGGTATTACAACCGGTTCATTTCCTTCCATAACTGATACGCAGGAATTTGTAGTACCCAAGTCTATTCCTATTATTTTACCCATGCTATTGTTTTTTAAAAATGAATTTCTTTTTTTAAGGTCTTATGGTCAATGATTGTGCCAGATCAAATATCTGTCATATTTTCGTGATTATCCGGGTCTTGTTTTTGTATGATGTCATTATTTATGTGACAAAACGGCAGAAAACAGGCGCTGATAATAAAAATAACCCCGATATGACGATTCTTGAATAATATTTATAAACTTTGTAACCAATTAAAAAATTACCTCTTTATGACAGGCGCACTCAGAGAAAAACCAAAAAAAATAACCACACATGTTCTGCAGGAGATGAAGCTTCATGGTGAAAAGATAACCATGCTGACAGCTTATGATTTTTCGCTGGCAAGGATCCTGGACAGTTCCGGAATTGATGTTATTCTTGTTGGAGATTCGGCTTCCAATGTAATGGCAGGATACATGACAACCATTCCCATAACCCTTAACGAAATGATTTATTACGCTTCGGCAGTGGTTCGCGGAGTTAAAAGAGCACTGGTGGTCGTCGATCTGCCCTTTGGCACATACCAGGGTAACTCAAAGGAAGCACTCAATTCAGCAATCAGGATCATGAAGGAAACAGGTGCAGGTGCCGTCAAACTGGAAGGCGGTGAAGAAATACAGGAATCGGTTGAAAGAATACTCTCAGCCGGAATACCGGTTATGGGACACCTGGGGCTTACACCACAGTCTATTCACAAATTCGGCACCTATGTTGTCAGAGCCACAGATAAGGACGAAGCTGACAAACTGGTTAAAGACGCGCATATACTTGAAGATACAGGTTGTTTCAGTATTGTACTGGAAAAAATACCTGCCCTGCTTGGAGAAAAAGTTGCCCGGGAAGTAAAAATTCCCATTATCGGAATAGGAGCAGGTAAAGGAGTTGACGGACAGATACTGGTAACACATGACATGCTTGGCGTCACACAGGAATTCTCTCCCCGTTTTCTGAGACGGTATCACAATCTTTTTACTGAAATCAGGGGAGCAGTGGAAAACTACATTACTGATGTTAAAAAATGTGATTTCCCGAATGAAAGGGAACAATACTAAGCACTGCAAAAAATCCTTATCAGTTCCTTACACAAACACATAATTGGCTTTATAACCGGATGGATGTATTATTCGAAGACAATCATTTGATAGCAGTTAATAAAAGCAGCAGCCACCTCGTACAGGGAGACAAAACCGGAGACATTTCACTCGATATCTGCCTGAAGGAATACCTGAAAAAAAAATACGGCAAACCCGGAAAAGTGTTTGTCGGTGTCACACACCGGATTGACAGACCGGTGAGCGGAGTGGTTTTATTTGCAAAAACTTCAAAAGCACTCAGCCGTATGAACAGGATGTTCAGGGACGAACAGGTTAAAAAGATCTATTGGGCTGTTGTGAAAAACAAGCCACCCAAAGAAACTGACAAACTGATCCACTTCCTGGTAAGAAATGAAAAACAGAACAAATCGTTTTGTCATCTTTCACCTGTTAAAAATTCCAGAAAGGCAATACTGACTTACCACGTTATCGGAAAATCTGATCATTTCTATCTGCTTGAAATTGATCTGGAAACGGGCAGGCATCACCAGATAAGGGCACAGCTTGCACATATCGGCTGTCCCGTCAGGGGTGACCTGAAATACAACTATCCACGCTCCAATAAAGGCAGAGGTATTTCGCTTCATGCCAGGTGTATCGAATTCATGCATCCTGTAAAGAAAGAACCGGTCAGAATTACTGCCCCTGTTCCAACCGATGATCCGCTATGGAAATATTTTGACAGGAAACCATCCCCTTTAAATTGTTAATGTCTTTAATATTGTTAATAATACTTACATAATAAACAATAATCCTTCAATTCTCTGAGTTATTTTTGCAAAAAGATCATTCATACATGAAGCTGAATGTTATATTGTTCGTGTTCCTTGCCGGTTTTATACCTGTCCATGCTTATGCGCAATTATCAAAAATAACACCCGGGGAATACATCTCGGAATACAAAGATCTGGCAATCAAAGAAATGGAAAGAACGGGTATTCCGGCAAGCATCACACTGGCACAGGGCATTCTGGAATCAGGATGCGGAAACAGCAGGCTCGCCCTTAAAGCAAACAATCATTTCGGTATTAAGTGCCATGACTGGAACGGGAAAAAACTCAGACATGATGATGATGCCAGAAAGGAGTGTTTCAGGAAGTATGAATCGGTGGAAGAATCATACCGGGATCATTCGGATTTCCTGGTCAGCAAATCAAGATATGCCTCTTTGTTCCTTCTTGATCCTGACGATTACAGGCAATGGGCTGTCGGGCTCAGGAAAGCAGGGTATGCAACCAGTCCTACATATGCCGAAGCCCTGATCAGGATCATAGAAGAGAATAAGCTTTATCTGCTTGACCAGGGCGTTGAGGTACCGGATCATACCATTCATTATGCCGGTAATCTGAAGCCAGGCCCTGTAAAGAACTCCATCCAAAGTAAACGTAAAATTTTTGAGAATAACAGGGTCAAGTATATAATTGCAAAAAAGGGAGATTCATATTTTTCAATAACCGAAGAACTTGATTTGCTGCCCTGGGTGCTGACAAAATATAATGAAACATCAGGTAACCGGCCTGTCTCAGAAGGCCAGGTTTTGTATATTCAGCCCAAACGTGCAAAGGCAGAAGCAGGAAAGAAAATACATGTGGTTAAAAGCGGAGAGACCATGTATTCCATATCTCAGAAATATGCTGTCAGGCTTGACAAATTATACCACCGAAACCTGGTTGAAAAGGGAACTGAACCCCGGGCCGGCACCGAATTATTATTAAGAGGATCTGTTAAAGGAAACAGGATGCCTTATCATATTATTGCAAAGGATGAATCAGAAATTGAGGAGGAAATGCATTTTGAGTTTGATCTGGAATAAGTATTTTAAATTGCCCTGTATTTTTCAGTTTCAGCAAATCCCCTGAGAAATTCGATGATACCCAGCTGTCTTTTGCCTGCCAGCTGTAAGTTCAGCACATCGATATACCCCCCTGCGGAAGCGATCCTCAGGATTTTCTTTCCGTCGGTTTCAATAGACCCGAAAGCAACGGAGTGCCTGAGAACAACCTTCTCGGCTTTAAAAATCTTTATCTGATATTTGTTTTCTGCCGAGACAAATTCTGTCCATCCTGCCGGGTAAGGACTTAAACCGCGAATGAAGTTATAAATATTATCCACAGAATCGCTCCAGTTAATACGGCAATTCTCCTTGAAGATCTTCGGAGCCTGTCTTATCTTTTCACCAGTCAGCAAAGAATCCTGTGGTACGGGCTGAATGCTTCCTTCTGCAATGGAATTCACGGTTTTAACAACAAGATTTGCTCCGATGGTCATTAATCTGTCATGAAGTTCACCGGCGGTTTCACTGCTTCCGATATCCACTTTTTCCTGAAAAAGTATGCTGCCGGTATCTATTTGATGATTGATAAAAAAAGTTGTTACGCCTGTTTGTTTTTCACCGTTGATAATGGCCCAGTTAATGGGAGCCGCACCCCTGTACTGAGGCAGCAGAGAGGCATGCAGGTTGATTGTTCCTGATTCCGGCAAAGACCATACAACTTCGGGTAACATCCTGAAAGCAACCACCACATTCAGATCAGGCTTCAATGCTTTCAGTTCGCTTAAAAACCCGGGATCTTTTAAGTTATACGGCTGCAAAAGCCTCAGATGATACCTTTCAGCAAATTGTTTCACAGGAGAAGACTGCATTTTTTTCCCCCGCCCGGATGGCTTATCCGGGGCAGTGATAACACCGACAATATTTTTCCCCGCATCCAGCAACGCTTTCAGAGATTCAACGGCAAATCCCGGCGTACCCATAAATACGATCTTTAGGTTTTTGTCCTGCATCTCAGTCAGTCATTATCAGTCCTGAAATCTTCGTCGTCCAGCAAATCCAGAAGATGCCCCATCTTATTCTTCTTTGTTTTAAGATAAAACATGTTGTGTTCATTGGGCGGGATTTCCAGCGCAACATTTTCAATAATCTCAAGACCATATCCTTCAAGTCCGGCCCTTTTCTTTGGATTATTGGTAATCAGCCTTATCTTTCCCAGGCCAAGTTCTCTGAGGATGCTTGCTCCCACTCCATAATCCCTTTCATCCTCCCTGAACCCAAGGTCAAGATTTGCCTCAACAGTATCCCTGCCCTGCTCCTGAAGCTTATAAGCTTTTATCTTGTTGAATAAACCAATACCTCTTCCTTCCTGATTCAGATATACAATCACACCTTTGCCGGCCAACTCGATAAGCCGCATTGCTTCATGGAGCTGAGGGCCACAATCACACCTGTACGAGCCAAAAATATCTCCTGTTACGCAAGAAGAATGAACCCTTACAAGTACCGGCTCATCCTTCTCCCATGTGCCCTTAATAAGGGCTATATGTTCATGCCCGTTGGATTTCTGAAGAAAGGGAATAAGGTTGAATGTGCCGTATTTTGTAGGTAATTTAACTCTTACACCTTTCAGCACAATTGATTCCAGGTTCAGCTTATATGCAATGAGGTTCTTTATAGAGATGATCTTAAGATCAAACTTTTCGGCTATTTTAACCAGCTCAGGTAATCTGGCCATTGTGCCGTCTTCATTCATTATCTCTATGAGTACTCCTCCGGGTTTTAATCCTGCCAGTTTGGCTAGGTCTACAGCCGCTTCAGTATGGCCTGCTCTCCTGAGAACACCTTTGCTTCTTGCTTTCAGTGGAAAAACATGACCCGGCCGGCCAAGATCTTCAGGTTGAGTGGCAGGATCAACAAGCGCTTTGATTGTTTTTGATCTGTCGCCTGCCGATATGCCTGTTGTGCATCCGTGACCAAGCAAATCAACAGAAACAGTAAAAGATGTATCATGAAATGAGGTATTGATACCGACCATCAGGTGCAGGTCCAGCTCATTGCATCTTTCTTCAGGTAAAGGAACACAGATCAAACCCCGTCCGTGTGTTGCCATAAAATTAACTATTTCAGGAGTTATCAGTTCAGCAGCACAAATAAAATCACCTTCATTCTCCCGGTCTTCATCATCTACTACAATAACCACCTTGCCCGCTCTTATATCAGCAACAGCATCATCAATGGTATCCAGTATGAATGTATCTGTATTCCGGGTATATGCCATGTCCTTATCTATAAATGCCAAATAATCGTAAAAGTAGAAAACTGTTTGCAAAAATCACCAATGATTTGATATTTTCAAATGACATATGTTGGATTAACGGTTAAAATATTGCCGCTTCTGGTCTGTACTCCATGAATTATCCTCTTCTGGCCTTTTCCCAGATTGCGGTCTGCTTACGGGTGAAAAACCTGATCATGCCCAGAATGATGGAATAATTCATAACGATAAGATAATAGGGAATAAACAGTAACTTCAGACGGGTCTTATGCTCTTTTAGGACTGCTCCAAGGATTGCGGCAGCATAAAAGACTATCTGGATGATAAAGGCAATAATATAAAAGTCTTTTGGGTTGGTTTGTAAACTGATAATCAGCAGGTTTGTTATAAATACCATGATAAATGCGAGCGGAACCAGTGCCCATCTCAATACCTTGTGCGAAAAAAACTGAAATGACAGCAGGCCATACCTGAAGATGTTTAACAGCTCTGGTATGCGCATGAGCGCCTGAAATCCGCCTGTTGCAATTCTTATCTTTCTTTTCAGCTCCTCACTGATGGATAAGGACGCTCTTTCGCTGGCAAATGCATTGGGGGCATATTTGATCATATTCCCGTCTTGGGCGATGCGCATGGAAATTATAAAATCATCCAGGATCGTATCTTCTTCAACTTCCCTGTATAGATGGGTACGTATTGCAAACAGCTCGCCAACAGCTCCCAGGGCAGAACCTATTGATGATTCTATCCTTTTAATAAAGGATTCGTATAACCAGTATATCCCTTCACCTGCACTAACTGCTTCTTCTTTATCATCACTGTAAATTCTTTTTTCTCCTGCGACACAACCAACTCTTTTATCACTGAATAGTCTTACAATTTCTCTGATGGATTCTTTATTCAGATCAGTATTTGCATCAGAAAAAATAACGATGGGTGTCCTGACATATTTAATCCCCCTGTTCATGGCATTGATTTTACCAAGCCTTGTCTTCTGGTGCAAAACCTCAACATTCTTATATTGCTTTAACAATTCAGGAGAGCCGTCATCAGAACCATCTGTAACCCATAGAAAATGTATTTTATCGGGAGGATAATCCAGCTGAAAAGAATTTCTGATCTTTTGTTCGACGCAGTCAATCTCATTATATGCCGGCACAAATAAGGTAACCTCGGGTTCATAATCTTCCGAATATGCAGGGAACCTGACAACCAATCGCCTGATACCGGTCAGAAACAGTAAGAGAATTGTATATGCCAGGTATGTATATGCAATTATCAGTAAAAAAATCCAGAATAAGAACCTGAGCGTCATGATAACTTTGACTTGTAAAATTCAAATAATCCGGCAATAATTGTACTATTATCGTATCTTGTCTTTATAAAATTGATGGCATTTTTTGCAATATACAAATAATCATCGCGATTTGACAGAAGTTTTATGATACCGGATGCAAAGTCATTTTCGTTGTCAGCGATAACCAATTGTTTACCATTCTCCGGATCAATTCCTTCAGCACCCAATGATGTGGTAATAACAACCTTTCCGGCAGCCATGGCTTCAATTATTTTTACCCGCATGCCGCTACCTGAAAATAGTGGTACTACCATTATTGCTTTGTTCTCCATGAACCTGGAAGCATCATCCACCTCTCCCATAAAGTCTACGTGATGTTCCGAAAAAAACCTTCGAAGCCGCGATGGAGCATTTCTTCCTGCCACAAAAAAATGAACCTCCGGATGCATTACTAAGATCTTCTCCCAGACATTTCTGATAAACCAGAATAATCCCTCCTGATTTGGCAGCCAGTCTAATGAACCGATATAAAAAATATCCTTTGTTTCTTTCCGGAATTCTGTATTTGCAGGCATATTGAAATCAAATCCGAACGGACACACATAGGTGAACCTGTTGTTCCCCATCTCATTAAATTTCATGGCGTCGCGGCTTGTGATAGGAACCATTAAATCATATTCGTTCATATACCCGGACTCAAATTTTTCAAGACGTCTGGCCAGTATTCCTGAATAGTATCTTTTTACGATGCCCGACTGGTTTCGTGAATTTCTTTGCCATATCTCATGCTCAATATTATGGGCGCGAAATGCAATCCTTGCCTTTGAATATTTTCTTATAGTATCTGCATAAGGCATCAGGTAAAGCCCCTCAAACTGAATCAGATCATATTTACCCTTAATCAGCATCTCCTGTAACCTGATCCTGAATTTTTTTGTGATGAACCTGACAGCATTATATGGTAAACCTGAAAACAGGAGGTTACTGACCATCCTGATAAAACTGATATCTGTATTTGTGTCAACAAACTCGGCCAGCCCTATACCCATATCAATTAAATACTTCTTTACAGTGCTTTCCTTAACCTTGTGCTTACTGGTATTCATTGCAAGCAGATCGATATGTGCACCTGCATCAATAAGACCTTTAGCCATATGATGGGTGGCCATAACACCTCCGTCTTTGAGCGGATAAGGGATCTTATTGCTCACCATCAGAATTTTCATAACTGGTATTCAAGTTCAGACAGCAACGTGGGATTATTCAAACCTTTTATTATTGATTGAGATAATTTCTCTATGCTTATCAGTTTCCTTGTAATACGTAATTTTCTGAAAACGTTAACAATGATTACTACCACCCCGATCGGGAAAATAATGGCCATTAGTCTTTCTGTTTTCTTTGGAATGAGATTTTCCTGCGCCTTAAAATGAATATATGGCAACTCTGCAAACTTTGATTTTATGTATGAAATCCTTACCCATTTGCTGTTTATGGTATTTTCAAATATTTCGTTATACAATATGCCAAGTTTCCGGAAACTATCCCCTGTTGGTATATCGAGTGAGGGGTATCTCTTTAGCAGATTCTTTAATTTAATGTTCTGCAGAATTTCAATTCTGCTTTTATTACAGAAATTGATCAGTTTACCAAATGACCCGATAAGGCTTTCCTTTTCGATTTCCGAATAGTCAAATTTTCCGGCGAGATGAACTTTCTTATCTAGCATGGTGGTTTTTTCAATACCGAACAGCTTTGCCAGAAATTTTAAATAAATATCGATGTTAAAAATAACAGAATCTGTTGCAGCCTTATAAGTGAGAAATATACCGATAACCAGCAATATTAAAGAAGACATCCACATACCCTGAAAACTTGTTACAATGCTTTCACGAACAACCTTTTCTCCTATGAGGGTAATGATATAGTAAAAAATGAAAAGCAGCACTGACACTACCGTTGGCATGCCCAGCCCCCCTTTTCTTATGATTGCACCCAGGGGTGCACCAATGAAAAGGAAAATAAGGCATGCAATGGATAGTGTAAACTTACGATGCCATTCTATCTCATGTCTCCTTAATTGTTTCCTTTTATATTTCAGATTTTCGCATGATGATTCAACGTAACTTTTGGTTGATCTTGTAAGACTCAAAATATTGTGAATAATACTCTGCTTATCCTTTAGAGAGAATGAATCATAAAGGCTGTCGATATTGACAACTTTTGGGTTTTTCATTATTTGATCAGCGCTTTCACCGGAATGGGCCAGATGAGGTTTTCCGGTGTTCCTAACCTTAAAGAGGTTGTATATCATCAGTGTTTTAATAAACTGATTTTCTCTTGTCTGCAGATCTGATCTGAGTGAGTCTTCAACTTTCGAGAGCTGCTTCAGGCTCATCATCTGATAATCATTTTTGAAAAGGTTCTCATCAGATCTTTGCAGACCAAAACCGGTGAGTTCAATGACAATTCTTTGTTCTTTGAACTTATCCATACGGTGGGGATAAGTTTTTGGAAACTTTCTCCTGTCCTCTTCCTGCTCATTATAGCTGTATCCGTTCCACAGGTTAATTATCAGGTTACTCTCATCTGCAGTCATTTTCATATAACCTGAATCAGCAACTATAACACTGATATTCCCTTTTTTCTCGGAATGATCATATATTTTTAAGTCATATAAGATATTGGTCTGGGGATTCTTTTTATTTATCCGGATACTGTAACCTTCCACACCATTATAGAATTCACCCTCCCGAATCTGGAGTTCAGGTCTTTGTTGCCTGACATCCCATAACAATGCCCTCATTTTAAGGTTAGTGACAGGTAACACATTGGTAGAAAAGAAAAACGCCCCGATACTAATAAGAACAACAAAGATCATGAGCGGTAACATAATCCGTTGCAGCGAGATCCCGGAAGATTTCATGGCAGTAAGCTCATAAAACTCTCCCATACTTCCAAAAGCCATTAATGATGACATCAGAATCGACAGAGGCAAGGCAAGTGCCACCAGACTGGCGGAAGTATAAACAAGCAATTCGGCTATGATTTTCAGCTCCAGACCCTTCCCGACCAGTTCATCAATATATCTCCAGAGGAACTGCATCAGAAGAACAAACATAACGATAAAGAAAGTCAGGACAAAAGGGCCTATAAAGTTCTTAATAATAAGCAAATGCAGTTTCTTCACCGTTATAATGATTATCCGTAAGTTAAAACGATGACAAATTTACAATATTTTATCACTCGTGTCCGATTAAATTAATATGGTGTTTTTTGAGATCCTGGATATATTTGATTTGTAGAGTTTTTTAGGTGCGCGACGATTCGAATTGAAAATTCCGGCAGGTTTATAATCCTAATACATGCTTCAATTCAGCTATCTGTGTATTCCACAATTCTATTGTATCAGCTTTTTCATCTTCTTCAGCAAAATCAGTAATTACCAGCGCAACATCATTGGTGAGCTCATCCATTGTTATCCTGAATTCGAAATAGGTATTGGGATCAGTCTCTTCGACCCAGTGAAAGCGTATATATCTGTTCTCTTTTTTTTGAACTACCTCAGCAATATTTTCTACTCCATCCCAGATGAAACTGAATATTTTGCCCTTCACATACACATCATCAGCAAACCATTCTGCCAGTCCCCCGGGTGTACTGAGCCGTGGAAAAAGCACTTTTGGGGAAGCATTAATGGTGTATTCCAGTAATATCCTTTTTTTCATCCGGCAGGGATTATGAATATAATCTATGCATTGCAATATATAAAAAAATGCATTATAAAAAAATTTATTGAAAAATTTACTGCTAATGTAATAAACATGGTATTTTTGGTATGAATGACCAGCTTTTATCAGCTATGGTCAGCCCCGTTGATCCAAAAACACATTTTTGAGTTTAAGAAATAAAGTTATAACTTTGCAGCCTTGAAAATCTCTCGCCTCTGATGGCGAGATAGCTCAGATGGTTAGAGCGCATGATTCATAATCATGAGGTCCCGGGTTCAATTCCCGGTCTCGCTACAAACAAGTTTAGAGCGTCCCGGTTAATAATCGGGAAGGTCCCGGGTTCAATTCCCGGTTTCGCTACAAACAAGTTTAGAGCGTCCCGGTTAATAATCGGGAAGGTCCCGGGTTCAATTCCCGGTCTCGCTACTTCTTCTAATAAAAGATTGATGTGCCATCAATCTTTTTCTTTTTTAAATTTGCACACAATTATTAAATACTTTATGCTAATTCCAAATAATATTCTAAGAAAAATAAATATATCGTAACATTATGTATATTAAAATTTTAACCTTCTGATGCATTGTCTTGGAAAAGTGAAAAATCTTAATAACTCTATTATAGCCCTTTGTTTCAGTGAAAAAAATGTATTACCCATATTTTGTTTATACTATGATAGCCACAAGCAAAACCAAAAAACAACATAGAATGAAAAAATTAGGATTACTAATTTCAATTGTAATAATTATTACATCTTGTACAATAAAAAAAGTGATTGTTACACCTGTAAAATCAAATAGAGGTGATGCAGTTTTTAGTTTAATCATACCAAAAAATAATTATGGTAAAATTGAAGTCATTCATGTATATGCTTGGACTCAAAATAGTCAATTAAATGTTAATAGAGTTTTAATTGATTTTGCCTTAAGTAATATTCCAAGATCATCCATAATTGAGAGTGCATTTCTTGATTTATATCATAATCCTACTTCTGTTTATAGTATAAATGGTGACAGAGGTAGTTACGGAGAAGATAGCATTCTAATTCAGAGAGTAATTTCAGAATGGAATGAAAATAACGTAAACTGGAATAATCAACCAAAAACTACATCTAATAATCAAGTGATTATACCAAAAAATGAGGACAGATATGCCAATTATGAGAATATTGATGTTACCAATTTAATTCAAGATATTATTGGAAATAATATTAATGAAAGATATGGAATTATGATACGCCATAAAAATGAACAACCTTGTAATGTTGTCTTCTTTGCATCTAGTAATCATCCAAATAAACAATTACATCCGAAATTGAGGATATATTATAGAAAAAGTTGAATTTTGCCTGTGGCTAACACCGCGTATAAGTAATGGCTGCATTCTGCCCAATAATAAGCTTTTTAATCTTAACCAGTATTCGTAGGTCGAGATAATGACTTCGTCCCTATCCCTCCACTACTCATGCGCGTAAACGATGAGTTTGATGTATTATTTTATTAATATCAATAAGTTACCAGGAATAATATCTATAAGTCTACCAGAAATAATATCTATAAGTCTACCAGAAATAATATCTATAAGTCTACCAGAAA